>CAZTCX010000116.1:0-10351 GCA_964612515.1 uncultured Lentimicrobiaceae bacterium
GACAAAGGTGCCGCGGTCTTCATTGTATTATGAGTAAGGAAAGGCAGTATTTCAACTGCCTTATCCCATCGCCTTGCGCCATGCGCCATGCGATTTATTTCACAATCATCTTTTTAGTGATGGTTTCGTTGCCGGCTTCTACGGTGTAGAAATAAACGCCTGCCGGTAAGCTGGAAACGTCAAGTGTTATTTCATTGGCTCCAGCCTGAAGTGTACGAGCGGGCAAAGTCTGTACGGTTTGTCCCATCATATTTACAAGCATTACCTTCACCTGTGTGGCCTGGGGCAGGGTTACGCTGAAACGTGTCTGACCAATCGCCGGGTTGGGCATGGTTTGCGATACGGTGGCAGCAATCTGCTTCACAACGGGCTTCTCTTCCATTCCTACCAAAGTAAAGTCAGCCTCATTGAATTTAAAATCCTGAATGTACATGTATTGCACGGGATCATTTATCGTTGCCATCTCTTCATAGGTAAATGGGATGGTGTAGTTGCCATTACCATCTTCGAGCACTTCATTGCCCATGGCAAAGAAATATGCCTGGAACATGCCACCGCTACCCCAGGTTACGTTAACAGGGCGGTCGGCCATTGCGGCATCAACAGTGCTGGTATGCGTCACTACATCTACACCACGCACCCAAATGTCGGGAGCATTGTTTTCAGCGGAAATGGTGGTGTCGGTATCGAGCCAACCCACAAACATTTTGGAGCCGTCGTGGGTACGAGCAATCTGAATACGGTTGTCTTCGGTGTTGTCGCCAAAGTTGCCACGGAATGACACTGGGCGTCCCAGCGGATAGCCAACCCATGAACCTTCGTTTCCTTTGTCCATCGAAGAGAGCAGGAATGCACTTGTAAATGCATATCCCGATGAGGGCGAAATTCCGGTAGAAATGCTATAAGCATCGGATCCGGTTACACCAACGATAACAGCAATCTGTGGGTTTCCGTAGCTATCAACACTCAGGTCAAAGTCGAAGGCAGTGGTAAATGGAATTTGGTCACGGGAAGGCAACGGAGCGTTAAAAAGCTCGCCAATTTCTGTGTCGCTCAGATAATTCAGAACACCGGAAATTCCATCTTCGCCAGCCAGAGCCACAGGAATGGCATCACTCCAGGTTGCGCCAGCATCTTCGGTACGCCAGATGATGGGAAAGTAGGACAAGTCTTTGCTAATATCCACCTCACCATTATCACCAAGAACAGCATAGTATCCGATTTGTCCATCGGGAGAAAACTCAACTTTAGATTGAGCGGGGCGGGTAACGCCAGACTGCATTATACATTCTAAAGTATATTGTTCGTAATCGAAATCCATGGTGGATGTATTCCACACGCCATGATTAACGATCACCTCGTTGAGAAAAACCACCGCACCGCTTCTCCAGTCCTGGTTGAGGTCGCTCACCCAGAAATGTCCGTTGCTGGTAGTGGTGTAGCCGTCGGGTGTGTATTGGAAAATATTCTCGCCGGGCTTGGAGGTTTCCAGATGTTTGGTAGTGTCGGTGATATCGCCAATGCTGGCGCGTCCCCATCCATAGCCACCCCATGAGTCGCTGCTGTTGGAGCCATCGAGCGTTGGAGCGAAGAAAGTTACATAAGCGTTGTTGGGATCGGTATTGCCAGCGGGATTAAGAATGCCGTGGTTAGGATAGCGGGCAGCATCTGTATAGTAGCTTCCGCCGGCATTGTTGGTAGCAGTGTAGCATTCAACCATTAGCGTCCAGGTGAGACCACCATCGGTAGAAATGTCATAACCCAGGTCGCCGGAATAACCACCCGGATCGAGTGTGCCGCCCATGCGGTGTAGGTGTGTAACGGTGTTGATGTCGGTGTTGGCAGCTAGAATCGAATTTTGACCACTACCATTACCGTAACTAAAACTATTTACGGAAGTGCCAAGTGAAATAATCGACACAGCATCGGTTGATTTGTAAACTGCCGGTTTCTGGATTTTGTTATCCATTCCAAGCGCACCTTGATTGGTGGGTTCATAGGCAACCTTTTCAGCAAAGTTTGCCTTCTGGCTCACCACGTTCGATTTGACGCGTGCCTGTTGCGCCATCACAGCGAAACCCAGCGTCATTGCTAATGCAAAAAGTAGAATCCTTTTCATAATTTTAAATGATTTTGATGAATAAATTTATTAATAAAACAATTTTTACACTCTTTTTTTCAGTCTGCAAATATAGGAATAACCTGATTTGTGATGCAACAACTGATCCATTATTTGATAATTAAAAAAACGGGAGTTCTTTGCCCTTAATCTTCTCTCCACAGCCAAGCCAGTAACGTATGGGATGCCAATCCTGAAGGAGATAACAACACTGAATCTCCGCACTTCATGTTTTGCGCTTTGCGCCCCGCACCATACGCCATGCCTTTTACATCACAATCATTTTCATGGTAACAGCTTCTTTGCCAGCTTTTACAGTGTAGAAATAAACACCTGAAGAAAGGTTAGAAACATTAATTTGCATTTCGTTGATGCCAGCCTGCAGTCTGTTTGCGGGCAATGCCTGAACGGCTTGTCATATCGTTATGTTGACTAAATTTTCTTGGTCAGCGTACACGAAAAAACAGGACTTGCACGGGAGTTAGAGTTGTTTTGATCGCTTCAGATACCCATCCATGACTGGCTGGGCTACGGATAAGGCACAAAAAAAACCGCGACACAAGTGCCGCGGTCTTCAATGTATTATGAAAACAAAAACTATTTAACAATCATTTTCTTGGTAACAGCTTCTTTGCCGGCTTCTACGGTGTAGAAATACACACCTGAAGAAAGGTTAGAAACATTAATTTGTAGTTCATTCACGCCAGCCTGCAGTCTGTTTGCGGGCAGAGCCTGAACGGTTTGTCCCATCATGTTGGTCACGGTAACATTTACAATAGCAGCTTCGGCCAGAGTAACGTGGAAACGTGCAACAGAGTTAGCCGGGTTGGGCATGGTTTGCGAAACGGTTACAAATTCCTGTTTTGCAACCGGAGCATCCTGAATACCTACAAAGGTAAAATCAGACTGGTTGAACTTGAAGTCCTGTATGTATTTATACTGTGTAGGCTGGTCAATTGTTTCAAACTGCTGGTAGGTGAATGGGATGGTAAAGTTTCCATTTCCGTCTTCAAGAGCAATGTTGCTCATAACGAAGAATTTGGCCTGGAACATGCCTTCGCTTCCCCAGGTAACGTTGACGGGTCTATCAGCGCCGGTTTCATTTTGGGTTGCTGCATTTTCTAACAGGTCGTAACCACGAACCCAAATGTCGGGTGCATTATTTTCGGCTGCGATGGTGGTATCGGTATCAAGCCATGCTACAAACATTTTGGTGCCATCGTGTGAACGGCAAATTTGTGTACGGTTATCTTCTGTAAAGTCGGCGCCAAAGGTACCACGGAAAGAAACCGGGCGACCCATCTGATGGCCATACCATGAGCCTTCATTACCTTTATCGGTAGAAGAAAGCAGGAATACGCTGGTAAAAGCATAACGTGAAGAAGGAGAAATACCGGTAGCAATGGTGTAAGGATCAACAGAAACACCAACGATAACGCCAATTTGTGGGTTGCCCCATGCGTCCACGCTCAGGTCGAAGTCGAAGGCGGTGGTAAAAGGAATTTCATCGCGGGCAGGTACTGGTGCGTTGTAAAGTTCAGCAATTTCAGTATCGCTCAGGTAGTTTTGTACTTCAGCAATTCCATCTTCACCGGCTATTGCAACGGGGATAGGGTCAGTCCAGGTCAGGCCGCCATCTTCGGTACGCCACAGAATGGGATAATAGGAAGTGTTAGTTGAAATTGGAACAGAACCGTTGTCAGATAAAACTACAATGTAACCAATCTGTCCGTCGGGAGTAAACTCAATTTTCTGTAATGCCGGACGGCTTGCGTCAGGTTGAGTTTCGCATTCGATAATTTCTTGCTCAAGTGTGTAGGTTTTGGAAGCAGCATCCCAAATGCCATGGCTGATAATGGTTTCGTTCTTCCAAACCAATGCACCACTTCTCCAGTCCTGGTTCAAGTCGGCAACCCAGAAATCGCCAAGATCGGTTACTGTGAAAGCATCCGGAATATATTGGAATTTTCCGGCAACGGGGTCAGAGGAAATTAAGTGTTTGGTAGTGTCCATTACATCACCAATTTTGGCGCGGCCATAACCGTAACCACCCCATGAGTTGGCACCGTTGGTACCATCAAGCGTAGGGGCAAAGAAAGTTACATAAGCTTCGTTTGGATCGGTGTTGCCAGCCGGGTTGTAGATGCCATGATTGGGATAGCGGGCAGCGTCGGTATAGTATTCACCACCGGCGTTGTTGGTAGCTGTGTAACATTCTACCATGTTGGTCCAGGTCATACCACCGTCTTTAGAAACGTCATAACCCAGGTCGCCACTGTATCCGCCCGGATCGAGCGTACCGCCCATGCGGTGGAGGTGGGTTACGGTGTTGATGTCGTTGTTGGCAGCAAGAATAGATTTTTGTCCGCCGGCATAGCCGTAGCTGTATGCGTTGGCCGAAGTTCCTATGTCGATAATGGACACGGCGTCGGTTGATTTGTAAACTGCAGGGCGCTGAATCTGATATTCTACACCTGTTGCGTCACTTTGTTGGGGAGCGTAAGCTACCTTGTCGGTACGGTTAATTTTTTCGAACGGTATGTTCGACTTTACAGCGGCATTCTGTGCCATCACTGCAAATCCAAACACCATGGTCATAATGAATAGTAGTACTCTTTTCATAATTCTGAATGTTTAATTAATAATTTAAAATTTGTTAGTTAAAGATTACTTTATTTTTAAAGGTTGCAAATATAGAATTTTTTTAAAAAACCCGAATCAACGAAAAGCTCTTTTAAAGCTTTCATTTTGATACTGTTCTTATTAAAAAACCCAAACATCTGCAAAGGTATTTTCAAGTACTAAAGTACAACGCACCAATCAGCAGAAGGTTTAAAATGATCAGTTTGTGGTCAGGATTTGTTAATGTTTATAGCTATTGTTGAATATTTGAATGAATGTGGCGCGATGTGCTTCTTTTTTTTGCCTGACCCCCGGTCCCTCTCCAAATGGCTGCGGTGTGCACACATTTTTCACTAACCCTGCCCTTCAGGGCGGGGTTCAGGTGAACTGCTCCACTATCCGCGGGCTTTAGCCCGCAGTCCTTTCAAATCGGTGTTTTTTCATAAAATCAAAACCTTCTTTATGTTTGGGCTAAAGCCCCAACGGCTTTCGCGTCCTTTGATCCCCGGCCAAAAGGCCGGGGTTAGTAATCCTTGCCCCATAACATTTGTGTGTACACCATAGCCAAATGGAGAAGGGAGCTCTCCTGTCTGGCCGTGTGCGTGTTTGTTAAACGAAACGCTTTGTCTGTGTTTTCACTTTATGCTACGAAAGGAAGCTCCTATACCCGCTTCAGGGGGGGTATTAGCGGCAGAAAAAACAAAACTATTGTTTTAAGCATGACCGCTTAATGCTACTTTAACAGATTAAGTTCTAACGGAAAAATCAATCCACTTTAACCCCAACCCTATAGGGAGGTGGATGGATTTTTCTGCATTCTCCCTTTAGGGTTCGGGGTAAAAATGCAGAAAAATCTAATGTGTTAAAGTAGAATTAAAAAGTTGTGATATTCCTACTCTTTTCCCAGCGTTTTGGCATGTTGTGGGGCAGCACCTTCGGTGAAAAGTTTACGGTAGGTGATATGCTTTTTTCCAAACTTACCCCCCACAGCCTCATGCAGTGCCTGCATCTGCGGGTTGAAATCGCCTACCCACGAAAGCTCTATCTCGCGGTATTGTGGGCGATGATCAAATACGCTGCGCAACTGCCTGAAGATGCCCGACTCGATGCCCCGCTTCTGAAACCTAGGCACCACGCCCATTACCGTAATGCGCGTACGCTGTATCTCACCTCTTTTTTTGTAATAAACAAATCGCAGCATGTTCCACCAGTGGAGCTTGCCATCGAAATGCCTGAATATTTGGTTGGCATCCGGGAACATCACCAAAAAGGCGATGGGTTTTCCTTCAAAATAGGCAAACCAGATAATCTCAGGATCGAGGATGGGGCGGGCTTTTTTGAGCGAGGTTTTGATGTCAAGCTCATTGAGCGGCGTGTAATGTTCGTGGTTGGCCCATCCTTCGTCGTAAACCTGCTTGAGGTCGCTGATATACTTGTCTGCTTTTTTGTAATCGAAATGCTCGAAACTGATGCCGGGGCGCTGGCTGATCCAGTCGGCAATTTTCCAGAAGCGCTCCGGAAAAGGCACCGACATGTCGAGATGATTGGTTACCTGCTCAAAATAATTGGTAAACCCGTATGACTCGAAAAGATGCCGGTAGTAGGGCGGATTGTAGTTCATGCCATAGCTCTGCTGCATGAAGCCATCCACGAGCAAGCCCCAGAAGTTATCGTTTTCACCAAAATTTATCGGGCCATCCATCGCCTGCATCCCTCTTTTCTGAAGCCATTCGCGGGCAGTGTCAAAAATAAATGCAGCCGCAACTTCGTCGTCGGGACATTCGAAAAAACCCATGCCGCCGGTGGGCTGTTCGTAGGTATTTGCTTTTTTGTGATTAACAAAAGCCGCAGTCCTGGCAATGTCGGCTCCCTGTGAATTGGTAAAAATCCAGCGGATGGCTTCGCCATGATCAAAGTACGCGTTGCGCGCAGGATCAAACACGGCTTCGATGTCGTCGTCGAGCGGGGCAATCCAGTTTTTGTCGTTGCGATAGATGCGACGCGCCACATCACGAAACCTAGCGGCTTCGCTACGGCTTTTTACTTCTGTAATTTTCATCATAAAAAATGTGTTGTGAATCGCGAACAGCAAAAGTAACGTATTAATTTTTGTAATTTTTTAGGTTCTAATACTGGCAACAATTGTGTCAGCCATTTCGTCGCCAACACCCCGACCCCCGACCTTCTTTGTCCGTCGGCTGACGGACGGAGACGTGATATCTCTTTCCTGGCTTAGCGTAAAATCCCAAGCGAAAAGTTCTTCTCAACGAACTCCCATAAAGCCGGTCAGATGCGCTCCTCACTCCAATTGGCTGCGGTGTACACACATTTTTCACTAACCCTGCCCTTCAGGGCGGGGTTAGTAATCCTTGCACCATTTATTCGTATGTACACTATAGCCAACTGTAAAGAGGCGGGGTGTGAGGAGGATAAAGAGACCTTCCGTATCCTTGACAATCACCTATTCGCCAAAAGCCAAATAGTTACTAATTTTTGCTCCTAAAAGAAACCAAACCCTGCATTTTGTCGTTAGCAATGCGCAACTTGCGCTTTCTCAAAGGAGCGCCCGCATCATAATCAATATTGGCAGCTATCGTGAAACGACTCGATCTTTTTGTTATCAAATCCTATCTGGGGCCGCTGGTGCTTACCTTTTTCATTTCGCTGTTCATATTGGTGATGCAGTTTCTGTGGACATATGTAGATGAACTGGTGGGCAAAGGCCTGGAGTGGTACGTCATCGGCGAGTTACTTTTCTATGCCTCCTCTACCTTTGTGCCATTGGCGCTGCCGCTTGCAATATTACTCTCGTCGCTGATGACCTTTGGCAACCTGGGCGAGCAATACGAGCTGGTGGCTATGAAAGCTTCGGGCATTTCGTTGCGCCGCATTATGAAGCCACTCGTGGTGCTTTCGGTGGTGATTAGCATAGCAGCTTTTTTATTTTCTAATAATGTCCTCCCCATTGCCAACCTGAAATTTCATGCATTGCTTTACGACGTGAGGCAGACCAAGCTTACGCTAAATATTAAGGATGGTGTGTTTTATAATGGCCTCGAAGGTTTTACCATCCGTATCGACAAAAAAAATGACGATGATAATACCATCCACGATGTAATGATTTACAACCATACCGACCGGCAAGGCAACATAAAACTCACCACCGCCGAGCATGGCAAAATGGAAATAGCGCCTGACAAAAGCACGATGCTTTTTCATCTTTACAATGGCTACAACTACGAGGATGTGACCAACCGGACGGGATATCAGAATACACGCCCTTTTCAAAAGATAAAATTTGGCGAACAAACACGCCGTTTCAGTGGGCTGGAAGCAGCTATGAATCGTACCGACGAAGAGCTTTTCCGCAACAACTACCAGATGATGAACCTGACGCAGCTTAGCACCTACCGCGACTCGTTGCAGGACGAGTTGAGGCTGAGGCAAAGAAATTTGGCAAAATCCATCAACGAACGTTTTGTAAACTATACACAATACGACACGCTGGTCAACCACAGCGCCAACTTACAAAAGGCGATTGCCTCGTCTGACACGGTGTATCGCCTGGAGCGCGTGGACAAAGACATCCGCAGAACTGCACTCGACTTTGCCTTACAGTCTGCACGGTCGGCCAAAACAAACCTTGAGTTCAGCATCCCGGATTTTGAAAAACGCAGCGAACGCATCCGCAAGCACGACATCGAGTGGCACCGCAAGTTTACCTTGTCCATCGCGTGCCTTATCTTATTCTTCATCGGCGCGCCTTTGGGAGCTATCATCCGCAAAGGCGGTCTAGGCATGCCCGTGGTGGTGTCGATCATTTTCTTCGTCATTTACCACATCATAAGCATCACCGGCGAAAAATATGCCCGTGCCGGCATACTCGAACCTGAGGTTGCCATGTGGCTCGCTTCGGCGATACTACTGCCTGTCGGTATCTTTCTAACCTACAAAGCAACCACCGACTCGCCCCTGCTCGATGCCGAAGCATGGAATAAAATCGTGCGCAAATTGCTGTTTTTTGTAAAACACAAACAATAGTCCTATTCATTTTCTGAGATACCTAAAATAAGCCATGACTTTTGAAGACAATAAAACAGAGGGCAAATTATCATTGGCGTCCGGTTGAAAACAATAGATTCCTCCTTCGGTACTAATGACAAGTTCTTGTAAAAGATTGGAATGCAATAGATTCCTCCTTTCAGTCGGAATGACACGATCGGCGCGGGCTGAGGGGGTGGAAGGTTCGGGCGCTACGCGCCCGAACCTTCCACCCCCAATCCCAAACAAAGCGTGTCATTTCGACTGGAAAATTTCAATGCAAATTTGGAGGGAGAAATCTATTTTTGGAAAATCATGGTTACCGGACAATAATGGCAAATTATATCGAATACCTTTGAGAATTTTAAATTTATTGAGATGAAAATATTGTTTCTGTGCAACAAATCGCCCTGGCCGCCCCGCGAAGGAGGTCCCATTGCCATGAATGCGATGGTTGAAGGCATGGCAGCCGCCGGTCATCAGGTGAAAGTGCTGGCCATCAACACCAACAAATATCAAGTGGATGTCGAAAAGATTCCGGAAGCGTACCGCCAGAAAACGGAAATAGAAACGGTTTACATCGATCTTTCCATCCGTCCTGTCGAAGCATTTCTCAATCTTTTCAGCAGCGCTTCTTATCACGTTCAAAGATTTATCAGTGACGCTTTTCGCGATAAGCTGATCGAAATATTAAAAAACGACAACTACGATATCGTGCAATGCGAAACGCTCTACCTAAGCCCTTATCTTCCGGTGATCAGAGCACATTCCAAAGCCAAAATTGTATTGCGTTCGCACAACATCGAACATCTTATCTGGCAACGCGTGGCGGCTATCACCAGCAATCCGTTAAAGAAAATCTATCTTAAATATCTTGCCGCCAAACTAAAACGCTATGAGTTGAAGGTACTTTTGCAATACGACGGTATCGCAGCCATCACGGCCACCGACGCCGCTTTTATTGCAAAATATGCCAGCACCACTCCCATTACCGATATTCCTTTTGGCATCGATACTTCGAAATTTCTGGCACCACCAGCGGTTACTGAAGAATTTCCGTCGCTGTTTCATATCGGCGCCATGAATTGGATGCCCAACGAGGAAGGGATCAGTTGGTTTTTGAAAGAGGTGTGGCCAAAAGTGCATGCGGAATTTCCCGATCTCAAATTTTATGTTGCCGGCCGTGCCATGCCTGATTGGTTATTAAATTTGAAAACAGAAAATGTGGAAGTGGTGGGCGAAGTGGACGATGCCGCGACATTTATCGCTTCCAAAGCTATCGAAGTGGTGCCGCTGTTTTCGGGAAGTGGCATCCGCATCAAAATCATCGAAGGCATGGCGCTGGGCAAAGCCATCGTTAGCACCACCATTGGCGCCGAAGGCATCAGGGTGACGAGCGGAAAAGACATCATGCTGGCCGACAAGCCCGATGATTTTGCTGAAGCCATCAGCCGCTGCGTGAAGGATGCAGCTTTCTGCCGGAAGCTTGGCGACAACGCCCGCCAGCTCATCCATCTGCATCACAACAATGCCGTCCTGATGCAGAAGCTGAGTAAGTTTTATAGCTCA
>CAZTCX010000116.1:10361-11587 GCA_964612515.1 uncultured Lentimicrobiaceae bacterium
GTTCTTATTTTTGCACGATGAAACTGCTCGTTGTACTTCCCAGGGTTCCATACCCGCTCGAGAAAGGCGATAAACTCCGTGCCTATCATCACCTGAAGCACCTGTCGGCACATTTTGAGATTGTGCTTTGCGCCATGTCCGACGAGGAGGTGCATCCCGATGCCATCGCCGAACTGGAGCCTTTTTGCAAACGCATCTACGTTTTCCGTCTGACAAAACCGGTAATTTTTCTTAATCTTATCAAAGCCATCTTTAGTGGCATTCCTTTTCAGGCCGGGTATTTCAACAGCCAACGCATTCAGCGGCGGATAGATGAAATCATCAAGGAGGAGCAGCCCGATCATATCTTTTGTCAGTTGTTGCGTGTGGCAGGTTACGTTTCGCACCAGCCCATTCCAAAAACCCTCGACTATCAGGACGTTTTTTCGATGGGCATCAAGCGACGCATTCCGCGTGTAAGCTGGTACATGAGGCCTGTGTTCAGTCTCGAATTCCGGCGTCTGAAACGATATGAGCATGAGCTATTCGAACTATTCGACAACAAAGTAATTATCTCGGCTCCCGACCGCGAACTGATTCCGCACCCGCGCCGTTCCGAAATTCATATCATCCCCAATGGCGTGGACCATGATTTTTTCCGCCCCATCGACAAACCAAAAACCTACGATCTGGTTTTTATTGGCAACATGGGATATCCGCCAAACGTAAATGCAGCCGAATATCTGACAAATGAAATTCTGCCGCTGGTGCAAAAGGAAATGCCCTCGGTGCGTCTGCTGCTGGCAGGTGCCACCCCCGACAAACGCGTGCAGGATCTGGCCGGCAAAAACGTTACGGTCACCGGCTGGGTGGACGACATCAGAGACTGCTATGCGCAGGCCAGGATTTTTGTGGCGCCCATGCAAATCGGCACCGGACTGCAAAATAAACTCCTCGAAGCCATGTCGATGCGTTTGCCCAGCATCACTTCCCCGCTTGCCAACAGCGCTCTTTGCGCCGAGGATGGCACTGAAATTCTGGTGGCCGAAAAGCCTGTGGAGTATGCAAAACACATTTTGGATTTGCTAAAAGATTCGAATTATGCCGGGAAAATTGCACAAGCAGGATATGATTTCGTTATTAAAAATTATAACTGGAAAAATGCCACCGATGAAATGGCAAGGGTTATGCAATTGACGAAGGACGATTGACGAAGGACGAAGGACGATTGACGAAGGACGATTGAC
>CAZTCX010000117.1:0-3307 GCA_964612515.1 uncultured Lentimicrobiaceae bacterium
TCCGGCGGCGGTATCCCATTCGCTGGTGGGCGCCATGCGCGGATAAACATCAGCCGAACCTTCGGCAATCATGCACATCTTGAGCGAGCTGCCACGCGATAGCAATTCAACCTCATTTTCTTGCTTTATTTTATTAATAAATAACTGGGTGTCATGCGAAAGATGCGAACGGCTGGCAGCGACAATCACATTGCTGCGGTTCTGTGGTAGCGGAAGACGCTCAGCACGGGAATTCAAAATGTCAGGCGTAATCTCATTAGCTAAATGCGTATCAAACTGGCAACGCCATGCTTCGCCCTTTTGGCTGTCACCGAAATAAAGCTGCCGCGCCACGGGGCACCAGATAACTCCAAGAACCGGCTTCTGGCTTTTTACCAATGCGATATTGACGGTAAACTCGCCGTTTCGTCTTACAAACTCTTTGGTGCCATCCACCGGATCGACAACCCACAATGTTTCCCATTTCTGACGCTGGTGGTAGGGCAGATGCTTTCCCTCCTCACTCAACACCGGAATGCCGTTGGCAGCCAGATGATGGCTAATAATATCATGCGCCCGTCGGTCCGCCTCGGTAAGCGGACTGTGGTCCGTTTTGAAATCGACGGTAAAGTCGGTTTCATAAATTTTCATGATCTCATCGCCCGCCAGCAAAGCAGCGCGGATAGCCAGTTGAAGACGTTCTTGTAAATTATTCATCTGTTATAGCGTTGTCGGTTTGTTAAGTTATTAATTTGGAAATTTTGTTTTAAAATTTTCGTAAGCATTTATCCTGAATAATTCATCACTTGTAGTAATGGAACGCTGATGACGCAGATACAACGGATTTGCAAAGATTTTTGTATTTATCCGTGTAAATCTGCAACATCCGTGTTATCTGTGTTCTATAAAAGTTTGTGAATAAAGCAGGTTATGTGGTATTGATATCAAAAGATTGCAGTGTTCCAAATTTGCTTTTTTGAAATGCCCCATCCCCAAACTTTTCCGTCAGTCGACGAAGAAGGAAGCTCTCTTCCCGAAAAAGCGGGAAAACCCAAACGAAGCGCTCCGTTTAGCGAACTCCTATGAAGCCCGGCAGAAGCGCTGGGGCTGTCTCATTAGTCGGGATTTTAACAAAAAATGCTTAAAACATTCTGGTACCTGTACGAGCGACTTCTCAAATATTCGATTCTACAAGGGTCAAAATGATTAATGAGACAATTCCCCGGGGGTGAGGTTAGCCAATCGTTTTCTTTCTTGCTTCCAGTGCAAACAGTTCATCACGTATTTGGGCTGCGGCAATAAAATCAAGTTCCTTCACGGCTTCCTCCATTTTCTTACGGGTGCGGGTGATGGTTTTGTCCAACTCGTCGCGGCTCATATATTGCACCACCGGGTCGGCAGCGATGTCAACCTCCGATTTCCCGACGTAGGCTTTTGTCTTGCCGGATTTGCCGCCTGCCACAGAAGTTTGAAGCATGATCGAGTCGATGGATTTTATCAGCGGGGTGGGGGTGATGCCGTGATCGATGTTGTATTTCATTTGTTTTACGCGGCGGCGATCCGTTTCGTCGATGGTGCGTTGCATCGAATCGGTGATGGTGTCGGCGTACATGATCACCTTGGAGTTGATGTTACGCGCCGCCCTTCCTGCTGTTTGCGTTAGCGAGCGCTCCGACCGCAGAAATCCTTCCTTGTCGGCGTCGAGGATGGCTACCAGCGAAACTTCGGGCAGGTCGAGGCCTTCGCGCAAAAGGTTTACGCCCACCAGCACATCGAAATCGCCCAGCCGCAGGTCGCGCAAAATTTCCACCCGTTCCAGTGTGTCCACGTCGGAGTGGATATAGCGGCTCTTGATGTCGAGCTTGGTGAGATATTTATGCAGCTCTTCGGCCATGCGTTTGGTGAGGGTCGTCACCAGCACACGCTCGTTATTTTTCACTACACGGTCTATTTCGTCCAGCAGGTCGTCAATCTGATCCTGGCTGGAACGCACTTCGATGATGGGATCGAGCAGGCCGGTGGGGCGGATGAGTTGTTCCACAATCACGCCCTGGCTTTTTTTGAGTTCATATTCGGCAGGCGTTGCGCTCACGTATAGTGTTTGATCGGTGATATTCTCAAATTCGTCAAACTTCAGCGGGCGGTTGTCCATGGCCGACGGCAGCCGGAAGCCATATTCCACCAGCGTTTGTTTGCGCGACCGGTCGCCGCCGTACATCGCCTTTATTTGCGAAAGCGTGACATGACTTTCGTCGACAATTGTAATAAAATCTTCGGGGAAATAGTCGAGCAGGCAGAATGGGCGCGTGCCGGTGCGGCGGCCGTCGAAGTAGCGCGAGTAGTTTTCGATGCCGGAGCAGTAGCCCAGCTCGCGCATCATCTCGATGTCATAATTTACACGGTCTTCCAGGCGCTTGGCTTCCAGCCCTTTTCCTATCTCTCTGAAGTAGGCGGCCTGCTTGAACATGTCCTGTTGTATCTCATCCAGCGCCGACTTCATCTTTTCTTTGCTGGTCACAAAGATGTTGGCCGGATAGATAGTGATCTCATTGCGTCTCTCCTTTTCGCGTCCGCTTATCGGATCAAAGATCAGCAACTCTTCAATCTCGTCACCCCACATCACGATGCGGTAGGCAAAATCGGCATAAGCCGGAAAAAGATCGATGTGGTCGCCTTTTACGCGAAAAGTGCCGTGCTTAAACTCCATCTCGTTGCGGGAATAGAGACTGCCCACCAGGTCAAGCAGCAGTTGGTTGCGCTGTATAGTGGTGCCGGTGGCAAGGCGGATGATGTTGCTGCTGAAATCGTCGGGGTTGCCGATGCCGTAAATACACGAAACCGACGAAACCACGATCACGTCGCGCCGCCCCGAAAGCAGCGAAGAAGTTGTGCTCAGACGCAACTTTTCTATCTCTTCATTTATCGACAGGTCTTTCTCGATGTAGGTATTCGTTACCGGAATAAAAGCTTCGGGCTGGTAATAATCATAATAAGAGACGAAATACTCCACGGCATTGTCTGGGAAAAATTGTTTGAATTCGCCATAAAGCTGCGCTGCCAGCGTCTTGTTGTGACTCAGCACCAGAGCAGGACGGTTGAGTTGGTTCAGCACATTGGCTACTGTAAAGGTTTTTCCGGAGCCGGTAACGCCCAAAAGCACCTGCGCTTCGTCGCCGCGCTGCAATCCCTCCACCAGTTGGCGGATGGCTTCGGGCTGATCGCCGGTAGGAGAATATTCCGAGGTAAGTTTAAAATCCATTGCATCTGTTTTCTACCCGTTATCAACGGTATTAGCCGGCAAAAGTTGTGAGCAGGGCGCATGGCGCGA
>CAZTCX010000117.1:3407-11506 GCA_964612515.1 uncultured Lentimicrobiaceae bacterium
ACCCGTTATCAACGGTATTAGCCGGCAAAAGTTGTGAGCAGGGCGCATGGCGCGAAGAGCTTGGCGCGAAGAGCTTGGCGCGAAGAGCTTGGCGCGTGGCGCAGGGCGCAAGGCGCAAAGAGCAAGGCGCAAAGAGCAAGGCGCAATTTTTCCTTCGTTTTCGGAGAATTCGGATTCATCGAACATCGCGCCACTTCAACATTCGAGATTGGGTGTTGGATATTCGATATTCTTTTTTTGTTTTTTGAATATCGAACCGCATAATGCCGAATAATTATGGAAAGAAAAAGGAAACAATTTTCAACATTTTTTTGTGCCGCTAGGCACATGATATGGGTAGAAAAAATGAGCACGTTCTCAATCTCGTCCCGTACGGGACGAAATAATCCATTACAATGTGCTTTCTACCCATATCTCATCCCTACGGGATGTTTCCCTACAGCTTTGATAGTCGCATGAGGACACGACACAAGACTTTTCTCACCTCAATATTCGATTTTGCACGTGCGGAATTCGATATCCTTATTTTTTGTGTTTTTGAAACAGCGAAGCATTTGCCAAATTAGCGTTTGGAGTATGTGATGTATTGTAAACCAAAGAAAGCCATCATCATTTGGAAAGATGAAAAACTTTCCCCACCTTTGCAGGGTTCGCAAAAAAATGAAAATTATGGCTCCTGTTGTTCAAATAATAAACACCGACAACACACGTCATGAGGCCGCAAAGCCCGCAATTCTGTGTGTGTGTGTGTGTGTGTGTGCAGGAAAGAGCGCCTCCGCAGCCCTCCCGTAACATCCAATCCTTTTGGGGTGGACATCCCAAAGATGTTCCCATTTTTATTAATACAAAAACTTTTAAAAACAAAATTTCTATGAAAAAAATAACGCTTTTAATCCTCGTGTTTGGCTGTCTGCAACTAAGCGGGCAGTCGTCATTTTTTGAAATCTTCACAGGCACCAACAGTTGCAACTATCCTTACGATATGATGATAAAGCCCAACGAAAATATAGTCTTTATCAATAATTCTATTGATGTGGATTCAGAAATTTATACCAATGAGATTTACGAGTATTCGCCGCAGGGTGAGTTGCTGAAATTATTGACATTTAAAGATACAACCTGCCGTTATGAAACATTTACGCACCTTTTTTATATCGAAGATACCCTCTTTGTGCTTGGCTGGGGCGAAAACATCTGGCGGCAGCCATACCCGTATCTGCTATTGAAAACATTCGATGAAAACCTCATAGAAGCTAACACTTACCGGATGAAACTCGAAAACCCCTACTATGTCAATGGTCTTTCTACCGGTCAGGTAAAATATATTAACGATCGTTTTATTTACTTTACAACATGTGGAAGTACTACTTTATTTCCTTTCTACGCTGAGATAACACGGACAGGTCAGATTAAAAGAATTGAGTTTGATAATCAGCCGAATGGTTACAGAATTCCTTATGACTTTCTTGCATTGAAAGACCAGTCAGGATATCAGGCGTATTCATTTTGGTATCCCTTCTCCGGCTTAGAAGTAGGTGGATACTTATTCAATTATGATAAGGAAATGAACGTTAAGAGCTATTTGAAATTACCCGAGAGCTTTTTTAGCTATTTTACCCACGTTCCCATTACTGATACAACATTTTATCTAAGTGGGCTGTGGCATGATTATGCTGCTGATATTGGGAAAAAAGCAGGGGTATTAAAGATGAATACCGAAGGAGAAGTTACAGATAGATTTTTGTTCAGAACACCCGGCGACAGTTCGTCCGGGCCGGCTTACAGGCATTCTTTGGAGGTACTTTCCGATGGCAATTTAATGTTTTGTTGTACAGATAACATTACGATAGAAATTATTCCGCAGCTTCGTCCTACCCGTATTATGCTATTTAAACTCACCCCTGATCTGGAAGTGATCTGGCATCGCTTTATCGGAACGGATGCTGCCAAATACGATGCTTACCTGATGCACACTACGCCCAGTGAGGAGATTGTAATATTGGGTGCCTATAGCGGGGCGCCTCCCCCCAACAATTGGGTTGACCAGGATATTCTCTTCATCAAAACCGATAAGGATGGCCTAATCACCGGCACCAACGATCTGGAGCATAAGATAAGCTCTACCGAGGCCATTGTTTTTCCTAATCCCGCCTCGGAAGTGGTGTATGTCGAATACAGCATGGCTTACGCTTCGGCTACCTTTAGTCTGACAGATATAAGCGGAAAAACCGTGCTGGAAAAAACACTGACGGATAACAAGTCAAACGTCAACATCTCCGGCATTCCTACGGGAACTTACATCTATCGCATCACCCACCCCGCCGGCCTTAACGAAACCGGGAAGATGGTGGTGAGGTAAGGATGCTGATTTTAAACTTGTATAGTTAACAAAATTTTAAAAACAATATTTCTATGAAAAAGCATAGATTTCTTATAGTATTATTAGTGGCATTGTTTGCCACAGCGGGCAGCTTGTTTGCCCAACAGAAGTACGCCATTATTATTGGCGGAAACATGAACCCCGATGCCTCAATTATTCCACTGGAAGAACAATGGAATGGTGGTATTGATCCCGGAACTTATGGCTTCGATGAGATTTGGAACGATGCCTATCTTGCATGGGAAATGCTGATTACCGAAAACAAAACTTACGGCAAAGGCTACCATGTTGACAATGTACATGTTTTGTTTGATGATGGTAATGATTTTACTTTTGTTGAACAAGATATTCGTTACAAAGCAAGTTATAATGGCCACACAATGGCAACCGACAATAACTCCAACTACCAAACCTTGGTAAGTACTTTTACTGACCTTGCCACTACCATCACCAAAGATGACTTCCTGTTTGTGTGGATAATGAGCCATGGTGGAGTAGATGTCAATGGACACTACTTTTACAGCAACGATTTTCAGAAAATTTACGACAGCCAGGTAGCTACGTGGCTTAGCACCATCTCAGCACATCGCAAAGTGGTTTATCTCTCTTTTCCAAAATCGGGTGGCTTTTCACAGGTGCTGCAACAAAACCACACTGTGACCATTGCATCGGGAGGCGCTACGGACGGAGCTTATCGCTCGGATGATATGGCTCCTTCCGGAACATTTATCGAAAACGAAGTTCATGATGGCATTATTTGTAATTATCACTAATCATGAAAAAGATACTGCTTTCTATTTGTTTGCTTGCCGCAATGAACATTGGCGCTTTACCCCAGCTCTATGCGCAACAATGGACGGAACCGGTGAACATCTCCAACCTTGGCGGCTACAGCATGGATCCTGATATGGTAATTGATCACAAAGGCGTAATACATGTGGTTTGGTCATACCAAAATTCTGCATATCATTGGTTGATCATTTACTGCTACTCAGAAGACGATGGCAATATATGGAGCGAACCACTCGACCTTTTGCAAAACACCGATCAATGGATGCTACAGCCCCACATTGCCTGCGATAGTAAAAACAACTTGTATGTAACTTACACCCATGATGGCAATAGCTGGACACCGGAAGGTAGATTGATAAAAATGCTAAGCTGGGATGGCAATCAGTGGAGCGAACCGATAGTTGTTTCGGAAGGAATGCCGGGATCGCATTATAATCATATACATATCGACCACAAAAACCGTATAGTTGTAAGTTGGGATTTTGGCCCAACAGGCGATAACTATTTCAGGTTTTTTGAAAATGAATTCTGGACTGATGCCTTTTGTCCTTATCCTGGAGGCACTGAAATATATGGATTTGTTGATGCCGTCATAGATAAAAACAATTCAATGCATTGGATAGGGGCTTCAATGGGTTATGCATATCCGGGTCAGGAAAGATTGCAGTATTTCTACTATAATAATTTTGAAAATTTTTGGTATCCTCCTGTCATGCCCGTGAAAGACACAATTCAAGTTGGGCAAGATATTGCCCTAAGTAACAATGAAAAAGCCGAAATTACTTTCCGAAAAAAATCAACTATTGCAGTTGGAGTAACCACTGACTCAACTATGCACCTCAAAAAGGAAGAAAATTTGTGGAGCGATCCAAATCTTGTTTCAGGAACCGATAAGCGACAAGAAGGACAACAAATTGTTGTCGACCAAAACAATGAGGTGCATATAGTAGAAACCGAGTTCTATGCTTCTTCAGTTTCGGAAACGCAACTTGTTCACTATTCAAAGAATGGAAATAATTGGCAAAAAAAAATTATCGATTATTCTAAACATATGTGTCACTTCCCAAAACTTATTTTTTCTAATAATCAGCTATATGTAATTTATTATAAAAGTGAGGTACCTCTTATTGGAAACCTTCATTTTTCAAAATATGACATTATCACCAACATAAAAGAAGAAACTAAACAAACACCTGAGTTAAAAATCTACCCCAATCCCGGCAGCGGCATTATCAGCATCGAATTTGAAAACAGCAGCCGCGAGCTTGTGGATTTGTCGGTGTATGATATCAGCGGGAAACTGGTCTCCGTCCTCACGCATAAAACACTTACACCCGGCATGCAGCGCTTTGTATGGGAAGCCCACAGCACCACCGGCCAGAAAGTAAAGCCCGGCACCTATCTAGTTAAACTTACCAAAGGAGATAGTAGCGCTACGCAAGTGGTGGAGATAATAAAATGAAGAAAAGAGGAATATCGCTCGTGCGGAATCGAATAAAAGAAGAATATCGAATAGATGCAGCTTAGGCTTGCTTCGACAAGCTCAGCTACCGCAGTTTAGGCTGAACGTCAGTGCCAAGTTTATTGCTACTTAAATTTTACTTGCTTTTTAATGCTTACTTTGACCTGCTGACTGTGACCTGCCTACTGAGGACTGCCGGCTAAACTAAAAGCACACGAAATCGGGAAATGATCGGAATATTCGACCGGATATTTTTGGTAATGCTGTGCTTTGAGCTGCGGGCTGTGCAGGATGAAGTCGATGCGCAGAAATGGAATGCCGCCAGCGTAGGTGGTTCCAAGCCCGGTGCCAGCGTCCAGAAAGGAATCCCCGAGGCTTTCGGAAATGGTGCGATAAACGAACGAGGTGGGAGTGTCGTTGAAGTCGCCACAAACAATCACCGGGTAAGGCGACTGGCTGATGTATTGCCGTACAACCGCCGCCTGACGCGCGCGCCGCAGAAAGGCTTTGTGTAGCTTGTAAAAAATGATCTTTGAACTCGACGAATGACCCGTGGCCGCCGGATCCATAACTTCCGAAACAAATTTGTAGTCGGCTTGCGAAAAACGCACCGATTCGAGATGGAAATTGAAAATTCGGATCGTATCTGTTTTAATCACCACATCGGTAAAAATCCCTGAGTTGGAAACGGCATCTTCAAAATTGATCTCCTCACGCCGCACAATCGGAAAGCGCGTGAAGGTAGCCAGGCCATAGTGCTTTTTGTCGCCAACGGTTTTTACATATCCCACATGATAATTCTTTGCTTCGCTCTCAGCCACAAAAGGACCGATGGTAGGGAAATAGGTGTCGTTGCCATGAAAAAATTCCTGAAAGCAGACGATGTCGGGATTTTGTGAATGGATGAAATCAAAAACTGCATCGCGCGTAAAATAGTCCTGATCGCTGCGCCACTTGTACTGGTCGAAAAGCCGGACGTTGTACGAAAGTATTTTAAAATCAGTTTTGGTTTCCTGCCCGTCGGTGGGCGCGCTAATGCTGATCATCCGCATAAAGATGTCCAAACCAATAATCAGCGAAAGCAATGAAAACAAAAAATACCAGCGCAGCCGCAGCATCCAGAAAATCATGAAAATTACATTGATGATCCACAGCACCGGATAAACCAGTGCCAGCATGGCGGGGACGGTGGAGATTTTGGGATGGGTAAAGGGAGCCAGATACGAAACGAGCAACGCAGCCACAAAGACGAGGTTGAGGATAAGCATGGCGCGATAAGGCCATTTTCTTTTGCCGCCGGATTGGCTCTCTTCCATGGCTCCTGCCGGATTAATGTTGTTTCTTGGACGATTGGAAAAGCATCGCTTTTTCCTCTTTGCTCAGGCTGCTGTAACCCGAATGCGAGATTTTCTCGAGGATTTTATCAATCTGTTCCTGGTTCAGCTTACGCCGATAGTTGTACTCGTCGTCGGTGATGGGGCGCTGAATATCGTTTGGCGAACCCGTGGTGGTTGGCTTGACAGGCTTGGTGAAATATTTGAATAGCTTTCTGAAATTCATGGTTCCAAAATTTATCGAAAAGTCGTTTCCTTTTTTGAGCATTGTTACATAAATAAACCCCCAGAAAGCTCCTCCCAGATGCGCGATATGTCCGCCGGCATTGCCACTTTGTATGCTAAGCACGTCGATGATGATCACAGCCAGCGCCAGGTATTTCAGCTTCACACGACCAAAAAGAAATAGCACCACCGAATAGTCGGGAACAAATGTGGCTACCGCCACCAGCACCGCCAACACGGATGCCGAAGCGCCCATTGCTACAGAGTATTTTACAGTTTCATCAAAAACAGGGAAGATGTTGAAAGCGGCAATGTAAAAAACCGCGCCGGCCAATCCGCCGAGCAGATAGGTGCTCAGCAGCTTGCGGTCGTTCATGTATTCCATAAAGATGCGCCCGCCAAAGTAAAGCACCATCAGATTAAAAAAGATATGAAAAAAACCTTCGTGCAGAAACATGTAGGTGAGCAGCGTCCACGGACGAACCAGCAATGCCGAAATATCTGCGGGAACGGCCAGATAGTAAGCGGCTATGGAAATGCCGGTCAAGCCTTCGGGATGGTCGGGTAACTGAAGAAGCCAGTACAACAGATTAACAAAGCTCACCAGAATGAATACACCAATGTTGATGACGATGAGTTTACGCAACACCGATGAGCGTTTGAAAAATCGCTTGATGTCGTCGAGAGGGTTTACTTGCTGGTACATCATCGCTAATAAACGCCTTTACGTTTCCAATATTTGATCATAAGAAATCCAAACAGCATCCCGCCAAGGTGGGCAAAACGCGCTATGTGGTCGTCGGGAGAATTGCGTACGCCATAGATCAGCTCCAGCAATCCGTAGCCAATCACGAAGTATTTGGCTTTGATGGGGAACATAAAATAGAGGTAGAGCATCATGTTGGGATACAGCATACCAAAGCCGAGCAGGATGCCAAACACAGCGCCCGACGCCCCAATGGTGGGCGTGTTGATGAGGCTGTTGATGGTGGCCATCTGTTCGTTCACGTAGTTCTTGCCGTGAAGCAATGCATCATGTCCTTCGCTGTAAACGTGCTGGATTTGTTCGGGAGTAAGCGCACCTTCCAGGAAATGCAGCCGTATCCATATCACCCCCACATGCACCAAAGCGGCGCCTATTCCCGTGATCATGTAAAATTGCAGGAATCGTTTGGAACCCCAGGTGTTTTCCAGGATATTGCCAAACATCCACAATGCAAACATATTCGACAGGATGTGCATGAAGCTGCCGTGCATGAACATGTAGGTGATAAACTGGTATGGACTGAAGTTGGGCGACGAAAAATAGTAAAGCCCAAGATATTTTACCAGATTAATTCCGCGTGTTTCCAGCGCAACGGTGGCCAGATAAAGGATGCCGTTGATGATCAGCAGATTTTTTACTACCGGCGGCAAAACCTGGAAACCTTGTGGACTATATTGTTGACTCATTTCTTGTTTTTGGGAATGTTAAACTCTGATGTTTTGACTTTTGTTCATGACTGGCGCTGGCTGTTATGCATGAGTTTGTCGATGGTAATGATGCGGATGATGGGTTCACCGTCGATGGAAATGTCGGGCACCTTGCAGGCAAAAAGCTCTTCTACCAGCGTTTTCATTTCGGGCTGTTGCAGCGGGCGGCCTTTCTTAATGGCCACGTTGCGAGCAAGTGCCCGTGCTAAATTATTGTTTTTATCCAGGTTAAGCTCCAGCAGGTTGGTTCGATAGTTTTCTATAATGCCTTCTAGTAGCGTGCTAATGTTGTTTTGCGAATGTCCAGCCGGGATGCCGCTCACCACAAAATGAAAAGGAAGCTTAGCGTCGGGCGCAATGTCGAATCCCAACAGGTAAAGTTCGTCCGAAATTTCGTGCATCAGGCCGGCTTCGGCAGGCGGCAACGCAAAAG
>CAZTCX010000118.1:0-11312 GCA_964612515.1 uncultured Lentimicrobiaceae bacterium
GATTCACGCCCGCGTGCGGCAACGGGTTCCGGCCATCGCGGTTGATACCGTCTATATGGGGATATTTTTTCGTAAATTCATCCATCAGCTCCATAGTCCCGTCTTCGGAGTTATCTACCACAAGAACAACTTCGTATCGGCGATGCGCCTGCTCGAGAAAAGCCGCCAGGTTTTCGTTTACATCACGATACTGGTTGTTGGCTATAATTACCACAGAAACAGGCTTCTCGTCGGTTTCTTCAAAAGTTTTTTTGTAAAAAGCCAACCGCCCAAACAGGAGCCAGAAATAGATGAGCTGCACCAGCGTAATGGCCGCGAAAGCCACCAGGAGCCAAAATAATAAAGGTTGTTCAGGTATAAAATCAATTAATGTCATTGCTGTGCAAATAATGGCGGCAAAAGTAGGATTAAGCCGGCAGATGCAAATGGACGTTGATAAGTTTTCGGGAGTAGGGAGTTTAAAAACCAATATCCCGTTTTTTATGTGGATGAATCAACAAATTATGATGGCGAGATTTCGCTTTGCCCGGCAGTACCTCATTGTGTTCAAAAAATGAGTGCACTAAATAGTTAACCCTATCTCAAAATAATCTCATCCGAAAAAATCATCGATTCGTAGCCGGAGCCTGCATGATGCCACTCGGGCAGCTTGCCGTAATAGTAGGCAATTACTTTCAGGAATCGTGTTTTCAGGCCATCAAATTCGGTGGTGTAATTGTGTTTTAAGCTGCCCTTTTCTTCAGGAGGAATTGTATTGGCCAGGGTTTGGATAAGGACGTATTCGTCATCCAAATTATCTTTCGCATAAATTTCAATCTTCGTTGGGAAGATAACCCAGTCGTAGGTATTTTGATAAAATCCCATCGAAAAGAAATTTATGGTTTGGATTTCTGACAGGTCAATTTCGATGTCGATATTCTGGCCCGAAAATCCTTGCCACAGGCCACTGCGCAATACGTCGGCCTCGCCCTGCTTTCCGTCCAAGAGGGCGTTTTTTCCTCCGCCATCGTAGCCGGGATGATAATTTGAATAGGATGAGTTAAGTTTATGTAATTTCCCAATTCCCTTGTGATAGATAATGGTGGTCTTGGTTTTTGGAAAGGCTTTCGCCGGATGGATTACCCCGGCCACAATTTTGGTGTCTTCATCAATAAAAAACGGTTCTTTAAATTTTGCGGACGACATTGTTAGGGTATCTGCGTTTAACGCAAAATAAATTTCCTGGTCGTTAAATATCGAACGAATAGAAATCTCCCGTCCCTTTTCAGTCAGTGTATCGGCGGCAGTAATCAGGCAATGGTATTTTAGGTTTTCGATGCTTTCGGTTAGTTTTTCAAACTTTGCCACATTCTTTTCCAACCACCACGGGCGGTTTTCCAAATTCCATAAATGTACATACTCAGCTTGCAAGGCTCCGGCTTCCTTAGCCAGCAGGTCGATTTGCTTTTTTAATTCAACATCCGATTTGCGGCTCGTTCCATTTATAAAATCAGACACATCAATCCTTAGCAAATTTTTGTGCAAGGTAAATTCTACTTGACGTATGGCAAACAGCAAATAGTCGAGCGTGCTCTTGTTGTACCTGATTTGCGGGGCAAGGGCTTCGATGCTTTGTTTTAAAGCCATGATCTGATCCAGCATATCGCGATTTTCATCCCTTCTTCCATCTCTAACATAATCGAAATAGATGGGGAAAACGGGTTCGAAAAAGCGACTGTTGTTTAAAATATCCCGTACGCCCGATTGGTGAAACCCGGAGAAGCTAATCATAGCATCCGTCATTGAACCTTCATTTAATCCGTAAAAAATGGCATCATAATTCCGGTTGAAGCTGCGATATATTTTTTCTCTTTCCACATTGGATGCTTCCATCGACACATTTGAAGCGGGTGCATTCCAGCTATTTTCGGCACCCCAGGCAAAGCCGTGCCAGTTGTTATGGAAAAAATTCATCCCGTCGTCGTCCCAGCTCGTGTTGAGTACGCCGGTAGCCCCATGTTTGTAGGCATCTCTAATAAAATTATAGACATTGATTTTGGTAGAATAAAAATCTGGGAAAATATTAGACCAGCAGTTAATGCCCGGAGCCACCCAAAAGTTAAGCCCCGATTCGGAAAGCGGCGTGATGGCGTATTCAAAATCAACGGCGGCATGATAGCCCCAGGCGATCACCGTAATATCCTTGGGCAACTGTCCGATTATTTCCGGGTGGTTGCCCACGATGTCGCCCCACATCACTATTTTTTTTCCGTAAGGTTTCAGCAGGCTGTCCAGTTTGTTGATATGACTTACATACACGCCACCAATGCCGAGGCTCTCAACCATCGCCTTCGATTTCCCCTCGCCCAGGCCGTGGGTTTCGTCACAATTTATATTGAAATATTCGCCTTCAAAGGCAGGTACAATTTCGCTGTATGCCTCAGCAAGAAACTGGTAGGACTCGTCCATGGCCGGAGAAATGATGTGCCCGGCTTCGGCCAAATGCTGGTATTGGGGAAGGGAAAGCGTTTTTTCCATGTGGCCAAACGACTGGTAATTCCCGATAAGATGCACGTGATGTTTTTTAGCATAGGAACTTAATTCTTCAAGCTGTGCTTTGGTAATTCCGTCGGTGGGTGCGATTCCCGGGTGGCTGTCGAATTGGAAAACATGCTCGATGTAGAGGGTAAAGTAATTCAATTTAAAAGCAGCCATTTTACGGATTTGCGCTTTCAGCGTTTCCATGGTTGGGATGGGTCCCCGGCTGATGTCATCCTGCCAGCCGCGCACCGCAATGTCGGGATAATCGTAAATGATTAAACCTGGAATCATGCTTCCGTTTCGGTTGGCCTGAATGACTTGTTTTAGGGTTTGGATGCCATAAAAAATACCTGCATCGGTTTTTGAAATTATTTTAATTCCATCTGAAGAAACCACCAAAACATAGCCTTCATCGCCCGGCGAGAAAGCGGCATCTAAGGCATTGTTCTTAAAAACCTCCGTCCATCTTTTTGCAGATTCAACTTTGATAAATTCGATACCATTATTTGTTGCTTTTTCAGATGTTTCCAAGCGAAAACCGAGTTCCGCATTTATACAATCATTCAATTCTATTTCATAAAATGAATTATCAGGAAGAACGACAATTTTTGTGTTTTCATCAATCCTGAAGCCTGCATCCCGAAGATCGATTTGCTTTGGCTGGGGAATCAGTCTCAATTGTGCGCTGAGCAAGGTTCCCTGCAAAAGGAATAAAATAAGGATTGAGATTTTTAGTGTTTTCATATCAAAAAAATAAAGTCGTAAAGATAATCCGATTTGAAAATTAAAAAGAGGCTGACAAACACGTTGCCAGCCTCTTTTCCTTAACCAAGGGAATTAATGTTTCTATTCAACAACTATCTTTCGCACGACGGCTTGGTCTCCGTTTCAAATCGTATAAAATAGAAAAACGAATCTCTATCTGGCAATAATCAACTTCTCAGAAACTGTGATTGCTTTCGATTCAGAGGTAAATTGAAGATGATACAATCCATTCGTAAGGTGGCGGGCATCGATGACCGGTTGATCACCCGAAACTTTTTGATCAAAAACCAGTTGTCCGTTTGCACTAAAAATGTGGATGGTTCCAGCCTGGCCATTAGGAGTTGTAAATGTAAAGGTGCCATTGTTTGGCATCGGGGAAATGGAGGAAGTTGTCAGCGCTTTTTCAGGATCAGCAATACCTACCGGTTCTAAAGTTTTAAATTCCACAATCGTAGCCGGGCCCCATTCGTCGAGTGCATTTTTGCCAACGGCAATAGCATAGTAATCTGTGTTTGCCAACAAATCTAACCACACCCAGTCATCGATTTCATACTGTGGGTATCCATTATCTTTGATAACCGCAATGGCCGAATCCTGACCGATTTCATTAAAATACGTTTTGGTAATCAGTCCGTCAAAAAATACGGCCGTTTGGTCGTTGGGCGTAGCGATGAGCCGTGCTGAGCTGTCGGTAATTTGTGTAACCTCCACCTGCATTTCTGCCAGGCCGTTGCCACCGCCCGTGAGCGTTGTTACCGTTTTTGTGTTGAGCGGATAACCAAATCCGTTAGCATCGAGCGGGCGGGCGTAAAGGGTATATTCCGTATTTGGAGCTTGGCTGGTCCAAAGATGCGTAAAGGCTTCGGTTTTTTCGATGCCCCACATTTGCACCAGCGAATCGACTGATACGCCCAGCCAGGCTGACCACATCGCCATTTCGGACTGGGTGCTAAGCAAAGCAAAATAAGTTGCACAAGCTGCGTTGGGCGTAAAGGAAGCTTCAACGGTGGTGTTGGTAATTTCCAGAGGAGTGATTATTACTGCAGGGTCTGAAACCTCATCATTCAAAAAGCGAGCTACCAAAAACTCAGGGAAATCAGCGCCTGAGGTGTAGCCGGCAACTACCACCTTTCCATCAGGCTGCAAGGCGATGGCCGAACCCTGATCCTCGTCTTTGTTTACGTCGGTTATTGTTATTCCATCCGTTCCAAAAGAAGTATCCAGGTTGCCATCAGCAGTCAATCGTGCCATACCCAAATCATAATCTGCAGACAATTCAGCGTTTCCGCTTAATATTATTTTATCATCATCTTGTATTGCCATTCCTGTTAGATAGTTGGCATCGTAATTGAGATGGACTGTAGTCATACCATTGGTACCAAAGGTATTGTCGAGGTTTCCGTTTTCGTCTAACCGTGCCGCAGCAAAATCGTAGCGCAAGGGCTGGTTGCCGATCCAGGTGTGGCCGCCTGCTATTATCATCCCGTCACTTTGCAAAGCAATGGCAGTCATAAAATCGTGTCCATTACCAATATTGAATGTTGTAGTGCCGAATTCGCCAAATGTAACGTCGAGTGCGCCATTGGTATCGAAGCGGGCAATTCCGAATGTATAGTTAGCAGCGGTGTTAAAGGCCAATCCACCAACTAAAATTCTACCATCATTTTGTATAACGAGATCCTGGCCATAGCACCCACCGATGCCTACATCAGCAGAAACACGGCCGCCTGTTCCAAAAGTATTATCCAGGGTTCCGTTGGTATTATATCTCAAGAGCATGAACCGGTCGTTGTGGTCGCCAGCAAGCAGAATTTTACCGTCATCCTGCAGCGCTATGGCTTCTGCCACTTCGCCGGTGTTGCCAAAGTCGGTGATTACAATGCCATTTGTCCCAAAGGTATTATCTGTCGTGCCGTTGGTATTGAGCCTGATAAGCAACACGTCGGTTGAAGACCCATTCCAGATATAACCTCCAATTACAATCTTTCCGTCAGGCTGTAGTACAATATCAAGTGGATAATCGCTGGTGGTAGTCGGCGAAAGGACAATCATGCCGTTGGTGCCAAAAGTGTTGTCGTTAGAACCGTCTTCGTTGTAGCGCACTACGGCAACGTTGTAATCGGGGGAAAAGCCGGTGTGTCCGGTTGCAACAATTTTTCCGTCGGGCTGCACGGTTACGGCTTTGGCCATATTGAAGCCTTCGGTGATTACGCTGGTAACAATGCCTTCGTTACCAAATGAAAAATCCAGGGTGCCCGGTTGCGCCTGGGTAAAAGTTACTGTTGCTAAAAGTGCAATTACTGTAAAAAGTTTTCTCATTGTTTTAAATCTTAGTTTTGATGTTAATGGTTCAAATAGGATTGTGTTACTTATTGTCATGATTATTCTCCTTTTCTTTTGTTAGTTCTTTAAGCAGTTTTTCTAAAATTTTACGCTCTTCCTTTTTCTTTCGAATAAAATGCTCAAGCTGCATCGACCCGTGGTCATTTTCTGTTTTCGATCCGTGCTCCTTTTTCATCTGTAATTGTTTTGGACGACAAGAGTAGGTCAGTTTATAAAATTGGCCAAATTAAATGCCTGCACATTGCTGCTACACATAGATAGAGCACTGCAACAATTCTGCTACAGGAATTTTAAACGGATGATTTATAATGAGTTAAGAAACTCAACCAATGAGATATCTGAGTTGCTGATATCAAGTTTCTTTCGTAGGCGGGTACGGGCAACCTCAATACTTCGGAGCGATTGGCCGGTGATGGAGGCAATATCTTTGGTGGTCATATTTAATCGCAGGAAAGCGCAAAGACGACGTTCGTTGGTGGTAAGGTTAGGAGCTACCGATTGTAGTTTTTCATAAAATTCGTTATGAACCTGCTGATATCGTAGTTCAAATTCTTCCCAGGCATTTTCTTCTTGCACCTTATTCAGATTCTTAATAACGTTATTGATGGTATTCTCATTTTTTTCAGCCAGTTTCAGTTTGTTGTCCGAGAGTACTTCCACCACTTGCCCGATCAGTTCATTTTTTTGAATCATATTCATCACATGCGTGGTCAGTTCCTTATTCCGGACTTCCAATTCATTTTGCAGGTTCTTGTTTTCAAGGATGGTGTTCTTGGTGTTTAAAGCCATGTTCTCCTTTTCGAGATTGAGCCGTTTGTTGCGATTATGCGACATAAGGTAGAGAAGAGCAAATAACAGAAGTACTAAAACCAGCAAAGCAGCCGTAAACATGTAAATAGTATTTAGCCTGTCTTGTTCGAGTTGTCTAATTTTCTGCTGTTCGCTGAACTGAGAGCTTAGCTCCAGCCTTGTGAGTTCTTTTAGGGTTTCGGCATTATTAATTGTATCCTTGAGTTGATCGTAAAGTACAAAATATTTAAGTGCTGAATCAGCCTGGTTTTGACTGAAATAATAATCATACAGTTGTTCTGATGCAATGAACTGCAATTCGATACTTCCAATTTTATTGGCGATTTCAAAACTTGCACGCAAATGCTCAAGTGCCACATCGGGCTGATTGACTAGTAAATAATATCTTGCGAAGGAATTGTGCGATTCGGCCTGCGCAACAAGGTCATTAGTTTGCACTAAAATATTCATCGCCTTTGAAAGATAAACAAAAGCACTATCTGCCTGATTGATATCAAGAAACAGACTTCCGATATTGTTTAAAGTACTGGACTGATAATAGGCCTGTTCGCCTACATATTCAATTTGCAACAAGCTTTTTCGATAATAGTATAGTGATGAGTCGTATTGCTGCATATTTTGATACACTTGTCCCAGGTTATTCAGGATTTTCGGAATCTGTGAACGATATTTCTGGTCAGGATTATTTTCAGATAACTCTTCCAAAATCTGCAGTGCTTCCAAAAAGCTGTCCCTGGCTACCCCATAATCTTTCATTTTGTAGCGAACAGCTCCGATATTTGCCAGCACAAGTGCTATCCCGACATTGTTGTTTTTTTCCTTTTGTATTTCGAGATAGGCATAATAATGGGCTGTGGCAGTTTCGAATATTCCCTGGGTAAAATACGCATTACCGGCATTAAACATTGCGTATTCGATAAGGCCGGTATCTCCGCTTTTATTGGCAACATCCAAGGCTTTTTCAGCTTGCCGGATTGAAGCTTTCAGGTTGTACAACCCATAAGCCTGTGATAGCCTGACCAAAGCAAATACCACGACGCTATCACTCTGAGCCTCCTTAACAACTTGATTGAGGGAGTCTATTACTTGCTGCTGGTCATCACCGTTTCCCCATAGTAATAGCGATTGTATTGTAAATACAATTAAAACTACAATACGAATGTTGGCTGCTAAATTCAAAATTTGTTTTCTAAAAAAGAAGATGCAAATTTATTCAAATCTTTCTGCAGTATGGTTGTTTTTTTTTAGAACACTTGATTCTCAAGGTTATAAAAATGATGTTGTGTTTTTGTTGTAGTCTTTTTGTCAAGGTGTAGCAGAATAGTGCCGTCGTTTCATTTTACTATTGGTAGTTGTGGATTTAATTTTGCCGTTCAAAAAATATCAGCATTAAACCGATGCTAAAATTTTTTTGATAGCAAGAGTTTTATTCTGCTAATGATGGCAAAAAAGCCGGACATAGTAATTTTTCTTTCAAACTAAATTAACAATATTATTTTTTTAAAAATTAAAAATTTTAGAAATTTTAGAAATGAATTTTTACAAACAAAGCATCGCTTACCTGGTAATTCTGGTACTAGCACTAAGTTTCAATACTGCTCAGGGTCAGATTACACTCCGGGAAACTACCGATCAAAAACTATCCACAGAAAACTTTATTCATGGCCAAAACGGATTTTCACTGGCTCAGGACTTTCAGATGACCATGTCGATGCAAGATCGCGGGCCAAAAGAATGGATTTCTATTGGTAATAATTCTTCGCCTTGGGGTTCGTACAACTATCCGGTTGATTTTTATTGGAACACCTCGCTTACCCAAAGCATTTACACTGCGGAGGAGATGAATCACGAATCCTGCGCTATCGAGCAGGTAGTTTACACTTACAAAACCCTAACAAACAATTATCCCGACACTATTAGCACAGAGTATTTCAGATTGTGGATTGCCAACACCGACCAGGCATCCCTGTCGGAAGAAGCCGGTTTTTGGATTCCTCTGGAAGATTTTACACTCGTGTATGAAGGAATGGTAGAGATGCACAGCGGCCAGGATCAGGAGATGATATTTGATCTGGACACTCCTTTTGTGTACAACGAATCCAATATTTGTATCATGGTTGAGCATACCCTGAGCGATAATACTTTCGAGAACCATTTCAGATACGAAGCCTCCACCCTCGACGACAATGACAAAAGGTCGCGTCTTTATGTAAGTTGGGATACACCTTTTAATTTTACCCTGCCTACCAACGATCCTTCACAAACCGGAATGGACCTTCCGCAACTGGCCGATGTTAAACTCTACGTCAATAGCACTTCCGAGGCCAGCCTGGCAGGTACAATTACCAATCCTGATGCTGAGCCAGTAGCCGATGCCTACGTTACTATCCTGGGTACCGACCTGCATACCTACTCCAACGACCAGGGCGAATACGAATTTTCGTATGTAGTGCCCGGAACCTACACGGTACGCTATGCTGCTTTTGGCTATGTAGTTGATGAAATGACGTTGGATATTTCTAATGCTGTTACCCAGGATGTGGTTTTAGCTTATCTTCCTAAAGCTACTGTAGAAGGAACCGTGCTGGATAACGATAACATGCCGATTGCCGTTGCCAACATTCAGATAAGTGGCTACGATACTTACGTGGGAACAAGCGATGCTGGCGGCAACTTTGCCATCCAGGATGTGTATTATGATGATTTTTACACTATCATTTTTATAAAAGATGGCTACGAAACTGAAATTATTGATCTAATGGTAAACAGCCCCACCGTAGAAATGGGCGATATTAATCTGACCGATAAACTGGAAAGCCCGTCCTATGTAACAGCCGTCAACAACGATGATGTTGTGAATATTGATTGGCTTGCACCTTCGGAACGAACAGTTTACCGCCGCGATGGCGATGAAATGGTAACGCAGATCGGGCATAATTATGCCGGTGAAGTTTCTGTGTTTGGCCAGGTTTTCGCAGAGCCGGCCAAACTGTACGAAATGAGCTGGTATCTCAATCTGGTGGGCTATCCGCACGAGTTTGTTAATGTTTTTGTATTTGCATTAAATGCCCAGGGGCATCCATCGAACAATATTCTTTTTGAACAGGCCAACGTTCCCAACGTGGATTTACAATGGACAACTTTTAGGTTTCCGGATACCATCGTAGCCGCAAACGGATTTTACATGGCTCTAAGTCATCCTTTACGTCTGGAACTGGGAATTGATGGTGGCAACGATCCGGAATATCCTTTTGAAACCGGCGTAAACTGGGTTTCGGAAGATTACGCAAGCAATCAATTTCTTTTGATAGAAGATTTGGGTCTGGGTCCAATACCTGGAAACCTGATGATAAGGGCCGAGGGCTACAATATGAATACCGGTGAGAAACTTCAATCGCCCGCCCTTACACCATCACGTAGCTTAAATACATTCACGGTTTACCGTCTTGAGGATGGCCAGGAGCAGCAGCCCGAGTTATGGGTATTGCTCGAAGAAAACCTTACCACTACCTCCTATATCGACGAAGACTTTTCGACCTTAGATCCGGCCTGGTACAAATATGCCATTGAAGCAATTTATTCCGGCGGACTCCCATCCGAAGCGGCATTCTCCAACCGTATCGAAAATCAATTGACTACTCAGCTAACGATAAACGTGAACACAAACACCCCAAACAACGAAAGCCAGGGAGCACTGATAAAACTTACCGGTAGCGATGAAAACCATACCTATACCCAAATCGTTGAACAAGAAAATGGTGAAGTGATTTTTGAAGGTATTTTCAAAGGTACGTATTCGATTTTAGTAAGCCACGAAGGCTTTGAGGATTATACACAATCGAACCTTGATTTTACAGTGGAACCTGTCTATTCAATAGATGTTGAGCTGATAGAAATGATTGTACACCCTTTCAATCTTGGTATTGAAGTTTTTCCGGATCTATCGGCCTTGTTCCAGTGGAACCATACCGTCGATATCTTTGAAAATTTTGAGGGTTGTACAGATTTCGAAATTGAACCTGCCGGCGTTGTGGAATGGTTGTACAATGATGTAGATAAAAAAACTACTGTTGGGCTTGCCAATACCAGTTTCCCTAATGAAAATGAACCGCATTCATTTATGATTTTTAATCCCACACAAACCGATCCTCCAATTGACCTGGAGTTAAATCCCGGCATTGCTCCACACAGCGGCGACAAGTTTCTGGCCAGCTTCGAAGCAAGCTCGGGTGCCAATGATGATTATTTTATTTCGCCAGAACTGAATTTTTTCCGGGATTTTAAGTTCAGTTTTTTTGCAAAATCATTTGATGATTATCCGTCATTAAATAAAATAAGGGTAGGATATTCTACCACAGGCTTTCAGCCGGAAGATTTTACCTGGTTAAATTCATCAGCCATCGAAGTGCCCATGAATGATTGGAACAGCTATGAATACGACCTGGACGCAGAAACCAAATATGTGTGCATTCGCAATGTTTCTCAGGGTGCCTTCATACTCATGATTGATGATGTATCAATTTACACCGAAGCGGCAAAAAGCCGCGAACTGCTTACCTATGAGGTTTACCTGAATAATACCCTGATGGGTGAAACCACCGATATCACTTACACCTTTGATTCGGACGACGTTATTCCCAACGAAACAAATGTAGCCGGTGTTAAAGCCATCTACGCGAGTGGCGAAAGCGAAATGTCAACCATCGAATTTATGGGCGTATTTGTTTCTGTGCCCGAGCCTGCGCTTCAGGCAAAAATGGAAGCATTCCCCAATCCATCCAATGGTACATTTACCATCCGGCTCGATGGCGAATACGAAGTTTCGATTATCAATAATATGGGTGTAGTAGTTTTCAGGAAAACTATTTCGCACA
>CAZTCX010000119.1:0-11274 GCA_964612515.1 uncultured Lentimicrobiaceae bacterium
CCCTTGTCTTTCTGAGCGTAGCGAAGAATCTATTGTTTTTAACCGGACACCAATATTTTTTATTAGAAAAATTCCAAAAAACAAATCCTAAAAAACAAATAAGTTCCAAACTTCAAATACCAAGTGCGTGTGATAATTTGGGAATTTGAACTTTTCATATTGGGATTTATTCGTGGCTTGTTTTCTTGTTTTTTGGAATTTATTTGAAATTTGAATTATTGACTTTTGGAATTTGTTTGTTCTTTGTTTTATTGTCGTTTGTGTTTTATTTCAAATTAGCGTCGCAATTCAAAATTCTGACCCAGATACACACGTCGCACATGTTCGTCGGCGGCCAGCTCTTCGGCACTGCCGGCCTTCAGTATCGAACCTTCAAAAAGCAGATAAGCCCTGTCGGTGATGCTGAGGGTTTCGTGCACGTTGTGATCGGTGATGAGGATGCCGATATTTTTTTCTTTGAGTTTGGACACGATTTGCTGAATGTCTTCCACAGCAATCGGATCGACGCCTGCAAAAGGTTCGTCGAGCAGGATAAACTTAGGATCGACAGCCAGCGCGCGTGCTATCTCGGTGCGGCGGCGTTCGCCTCCCGACAGGGTGATGCCCAGGCTTTTGCGAACGTGCTTCAGCCCAAACTCCTCGAGCATCTGCTCCATCCGTTCCTTCTGCTCCGTTTTTGTAAATTTTGTAAACTCCAGCACCGCCCTGATGTTATCCTCTACGCTTAGCTTGCGAAACACCGAAGCCTCCTGCGCCAGATAGCCGATGCCGCGCTTGGCACGACGGTACATGGGCAGGTTGGTGATGTCGGCATCGTCGAGCAGCACCTTGCCGGCATAGGGTTTTATCAATCCAACGATCATGTAAAAAGTGGTGGTCTTGCCAGCGCCGTTGGGCCCCAGCAAACCCACTATCTCACCTTGATTTACCTGCACCGACACATCGTTCACCACCATGCGGTGCTTGTATTTTTTAAAAATATTTTTGGTTTCTAAAAGCATGCAATCAACAGATAAAAATATTAAGGGTGTAAAAGTATATTTTAAAAGGCAAATTGTAAGCTGAAGCGGATGCCGAACTTAGCGATGTTGGGATGGTCGAGGTAGGAGAGGCGCCAGACTGCGTCCACGCGAATGATTTTGAAGATATTTTCGATGCCGGCGCCGGCTTCAAAATAGGGTTTGCTCAGCGTGTACATGCCCTGTGGGAAGACAGAATACTCGCGGTTGGCTTCATCGATGCCGCCAACGAGTCCTTTGGCAAAAATCACCTCGCGCCATTTTAGATGTCGGAGCAGCGGAACGCGATTAAAAAAGTAGCCGTCGAAATGATGCGTGTAATAAACGCTGACATACTTGTCGCTGACAAACTCAAAGTAGTTCATCATATTAAATGAGTAGGGATCGAAGAAATAGGTCTCGTTGCCTGCGTGGAGTTTTAATAGCGGGAAAGGCAGCTTTCCCCATATTCGTCCGGCTTCTATGATGTATTTGCTCCATCCCAGGTTGAAGGTATTGAACCAATGGCTGATGTTGATTTGCAAACGGTTGTATTCGTACTCGCCACCCAGGTGGTTGGGGATTCCATAACCGTACTGAATCTCCAGGATTGGATATTTAGCCCCCAGGCTCACCCTTTCAAATTCGCCCATCAAAATTCGTTCTTTGTAGGCCAGACGTGTGTCGAGGCGGATTTCAGTTGAGGTAATGGCCGTTTCATAAGCCACAGGCTGAAGAGTATCGTCGGATGGATGGTATCCAAAACTGGTGCTCTTGAGAGGATACAGGTTGCGGTGGATGAGGTTGATCTTATTGCTGAAACCATTAAACCATTCATGCTCATAAAAGCCGCTCCACTCTTCCACCATCGAGAGCTTGTCGGCAGGGTTGCGCCGGAAGAGAAAGGCCAGGAAAAAGTCTTCGCGAAAAGCATTTTGGCTGGCGCCCAGTTGTTCGAGGTCATATTTGAAATTGGCGCCCACGGCACGTCGCGGGTTTTTGTTGATCATATACAAAACGCCACCACCGTATTTCCATCGGTTGTCGAGGGTACCATAAGCTGTGTAGCCTGAAAGCATGATGCGTTTGCTAAATTTGTTGCTGGTGCGGCCACCCACTCTGAATCGGGCGCCTTCCACAGCGTTGAAGCTCACCAGCGATCCGTAAGGGCCAATCTCGAAAAGACCGGCTTTGCGGTAACCCGTGGTAATCATTTCTATGATGTCGATGTAGGTGTTGAATTTGGGAATGGTCTTCAGCGTGTCGATCATATAATAGATGGTCTTCTCATCACGCGTAAGCTCCTCGTGACGATGCTCCTCCCAAAATTCCTCGGGCTTTACGTCGGCATCCTTTTCTACTATTACGCTTACAGGCGATCGGTAGAAATCGTCGGGCTTGGGTTGGTCTATCACAAAATTGCGATAGGTGGTAGTTTTGCGCCCGAAAAACCCCACTATTTTATTATCCTTCTCTACCACGTTAAGGTCGCCAATGATGTAGTCTTTGGTCATCAGCCAATACTTGCCATCAATCAGATCAAACTCTTTGGCGATCATCAGGTCGTTCACAAAGTTGATGTTGGCATCCTCCACGATGCGCATCTCCACCTTGCGTATGGCGAAAGTGGTGTCGTGCACCCAGAAGTTTCCGGTAAAGGTGAGGGTTTGCTTGTGCCGCGGCTTAAACACAATCTTGTAGCACCATTTGTTATCAAAATAGGCGCTGTCGATGAGATAATATTTATAAAACATCAATCCGGAGTTGGCGATTGGGCTGATGAAGTTTTTCTGAAAAAGGTCTATGTAGTTGTCGTAGATGTTGGTGTGCTTAAATTTGTCACCCAGAAACTGCATAACGCTTTCATTTTCGATGCCGGATATTTTGGTTGCAATTACTTTTTCAATGCTTTTGTTGGGATTGCTTTTGGAAAACACTTCCGAAATCGACTCCGACAGGAAGATGGGCAGGTAGGTTTTCCCGTTTACCGTTGAGGTATCTACGTTGTCAAAAATGAATTCGAAATGACGAAAGATGCGGCGCTGCTTAAAGTTGTCGGTGATGTTGTTGGCATCTATTTCTATTTTGTTGTAAGCCTCGTATTGGTAAGCCTCGTACTTATCGGGGTCATTGTTTTTTTTATTTTCGATAATCTTGCGCAGCAACACTTCGGCAGGGTTTTCACCAGCAACGATTACCACCGTTTCGAGCTCCACGCTGCTTGGCAGTAATTTGAAATTGATGTATTGGAATTTACCTTTGGTAACTTTTTGGGCCTGGGTGAGGTAGCCGACAAAGGAAGCAGTGAGGCTGTCGCCGGGCGATTTTGTTTCGATAGAGTATTTGCCATCAAAGTCGGTAGTGACGCCCTGGGTGGTGTTACGGAAAACGATGTTTACAAAAGGAAGCGGGTCGCCCGTGAGAGAATCATTGACGGTTCCCATTATTTTGGTGAGTTGGCCAAAGGCTGTTGTGCTACAGACCAATGTCCATAGTAAAATCATCAATCGGACTTTACTCTTTGGGAAAAAACGCATGTACATCCTCCATAAAACAGCCTATAAAACCATCCGACAAAAAAATTATTGCCAGTATTTGTATTAAAACGCAGGAATTAGCGGCTGGTTCGGAAGGAGGATGAATTTATTCTCGTTGCAGCCGGAAAACCGCTCGTTTGAGAAGAATCCGCGAATTGCCATGAATAATTGGTCGAAGAATCCGCGAATTGCCACGAATGATCGGTGGAAGAATCCGCGAATTGCCGTGAATGATCGGTGGAGGAATCCGCGAATTGCCACGAATAATTGGTCGAAGAATCCGCGAATTAACACGAATGATCGGTGGAAGAATCCGCGAATTTCCGTGAATGATCGGTGGAGGAATCCGCGAATTGCCGCGAATGATTTGTTGAAGAATCCGCGAATTATCGCGAATGATTTGTTGAAGAATCCGCGAATTAACACGAAAGAAGCTATTTTGAACAAATAACTCTTTCTCTTTTTTAACGATGAATTTGTGACGATTCGCTTAATTGATGGAAATTGGTGGACGGTCTAAGAATCTACACTATTTTACAAAATCCCCTCTTTCAGGATGTCGTGCAAGTGGATGATGCCCACATATTTCCCCTGTTCAGTTACGATGAGCTGGGTGATGTTGTTGCTGCGCATGATGTCGAGGGCATGCGCCACTAGGATTCCGGCTTCCACGGTTTTGGGATTGAGGGACATGATGTCCTGCGCCTTCAGGTTATCGGCGCTTTTGCCTTGTTGTATCATGCGCCGCAAGTCACCGTCGGTGATGATGCCTGCCACCTGACCATCGTGTATCACAGCGGTTGCTCCCAGGCGTTTTGACGAAATCTCGATGATAGCGTCCTGTACAGAGGTGTCGGGCTGTACAAATGGCTTTTCATTATTAATATACAAATCGGCCACCTTGAGGAAGAGTTTTTTTCCGAGCGCTCCACCCGGATGAATCATTGCGAAATCTTGCATGGTGAAGCCGCGGTATTCGAGCAGACAAACTGCCAACGCATCGCCCATAGCAAGCTGTGCGGTGGTGCTGGAGGTAGGCGCCAGATTGTTGGGGCAGGCTTCATGTGCCACTTTTGTGTTAATGACAAAGTCGGCTTGTTTGCCAAGATATGAGTCGCGATGCCCGGTCATTGCAATGAGTTTGTTGCCCGAAAGCTTTAAAAACGGAACGAGCACTTTTATTTCGGGTGTGGTACCGCTGTTGGAGATGCACACAATTACATCATCCTTCCGGATGGCTCCCAGGTCGCCATGAACGGCATCGGCGGCATGCATAAAAATAGCCGGAGTGCCTGTGGAATTCAGTGTTGCAACAATCTTCTGCGCTATGATTGCACTCTTTCCAATCCCTGTTATTACCACCCTGCCTTTGCAGCGATAAAGAAGATCGATGCTGGCGTAAAAATCTTCATCCACATATTCTTTGAGTTGCAAAATAGCGTCAGCCTCGTTCTGTAGGGTGTTTCGGGCGATTTCCTGAACTTGAGTGCGGGTGAGTTTCATCATTAATAAAAGAAAAAGAAAATAAAAAAGGTTAAATCTTATCGGCAAATTTACTGGTTTATCGCCAAATAGCTTTATTTTTATAATTGTTTAAAAAACATCGGGAAAATGCTGATGAAACCCTGTAACAATTTGTAAGAAGCAGGTTTTCGCGGCTCATCTCGAAAAAATGAGTTAGATTTGTTTTGCTCACTCAATAATGAAAATTACGATAGCTATCAAATAGAAATAATCATCAACTTTGTTCGTTCGCGTGCAGCTACAACAACTATAAAATATTTAATAACTTGCTAACTGACTATTGATCAGGTACAACACACAGAATTATGTTTAATTACGAAACGACTCTTACCGAGACAAAGGGTTTGCCGTTAAGCAAAGTGCTCAAACGAATTTTTGGTTTCGACAGTTTTAAAGGTAACCAGGAAAAAATCATCCTAAATCTGCTTGAAGGCAAAGATACCTTTGTCATCATGCCTACCGGCGGGGGCAAATCGATGTGCTATCAGTTACCCGCCATCATGCAACCTGGCACAGCCATCATTATCTCACCACTCATTGCATTGATGAAAAATCAGGTGGACGCCCTTCGCAATTTCGGCTCCAAGCCTGGCATAGCCCATTTTATGAACAGCTCGCTCACGCGCGCCGAAATTACGCAGGTGAAAGAAGACCTTACCAGTGGCCTCACCAAGTTGCTTTATGTGGCGCCCGAATCGCTGACCAAGGGCGAGAATGTGGAATTTCTAAAAAGTATCAACATATCATTTTACGCCATCGACGAGGCGCACTGCATCTCGGAATGGGGTCATGACTTCCGTCCGGAATACCGCCGGCTGCGCCCCATCATCGATGCCATCGGACAGGATGTGCCTGTGATAGCGCTCACCGCTACAGCCACACCCAAAGTTCAGCACGACATCCTCAAAAACCTCGACATCCTTGATGCCACCGTTTTCAAATCATCATTCGACAGGCCTAACCTTTATTATGAGGTACGTCCCAAAACTGCCGACGTTATCAAGGACATCATTAGATACATCAAAAGTAATTCGGGCAAATCGGGAATCGTCTATTGTCTTAGCCGCAAAAAGGTTGATGAACTTGCTGAGACGCTGCAGGTTAATGGTATCAAGGCTTTGCCTTATCACGCAGGACTGGATGCCGCTACCCGACGCAACAATCAGGATAGCTTCCTGATGGAAGATCAAGATGTAATTGTAGCTACTATCGCTTTTGGGATGGGCATCGATAAGCCCGACGTACGTTTTGTAATTCATCACGACATGCCCAAAAGCCTTGAAGGTTACTACCAGGAAACCGGTCGTGCTGGTCGTGACGATGGAGAAGGAAACTGTATTACCTTTTACAGCTACGACGACATTCAGAAACTCGAAAAGTTTATGAAAGGCAAGCCGGTAGCCGAACAGGAAAGTGCGCAGCAACTGCTTTTGGAAACCGTCTCTTACGCCGAATCGTCGATATGCCGGCACCGGCAGTTGCTTCATTATTTTGGTGAAGAACTGTCATCGGAAAACTGCGGTGCCTGCGACAACTGCTTGCATCCCAAAGAAAAGTTCGATGGCAGCGAACACATCGAGATCGTGTTGGACGCCATCCTGGAGGTAAAGCAGCTCTTCAAAGCCAAACATATTGTCAATATTTTGGTGGGAAGAAACACGGCGATGCTCAAATCCTACAAGCATCACCAGATTCAAAGCTTCGGGCGTGGCGCCGACCAGGACGAGAAGTTCTGGAATGCCGTTATTCGTCAGGCGCTCATCGCTAATCTTATCAAAAAAGACATCGACAACTACGGGCTGCTCAAGGTGAGCAAGCAGGGCTATGAATTTTTGGATGCTCCCTTTCCAATCATGCTGGCGCGTGACCACGACTACGACAATCCCGAGGACGAAGATGATATGATTACTGGTGCCCACAAGGCTACCAGTGCCGACCAAAGGCTTTACAGCATGCTCAAGGATTTGCGTAAGCAGATTTCAAGAAAAGAAAAACTGCCGCCTTTCGTCATTTTCCAGGATCCATCGCTCGAGGATATGTCGATACAATACCCGATCACCATTGATGAGCTTACGCAAATTACCGGGGTGGGCGTGGGGAAAGCTCAGAAATATGGCGCCCCTTTCATCGAACTGATCAGCGATTATGTAGAGGAAAATGAGATTATGCGTCCCAACGACATGGTGGTGAAGTCGGTGGTGAATAAGTCAGGCATGAAGGTGTACATCATCAAAAGCATCGACCGTAAACTCTCACTCGACGATATCGCGCACACCAAAAACCTATCGCTCGAAGAGATGATTGCCGAAATCGAAAGCATCGTAGCTTCGGGCACCAAGATCGACATCAATTATTACATCACGGAGGCCGTGGATCAATACCATCAGGAAGAGATTCTCGACTATTGGCGTGAAGCCGAATCGGACTCAATTCAGGACGCCCTCGACGAACTGGGCGAAGAAGAATACAACGAGACCGAGATCAGGCTGATGCGCATTAAATTTATGTCGGAGGTGGGCAATTAGCCGACTGCATTAAACCACAAAAAAGTGGCGCAAGTAATCACCTGCGCCATTTTTTTGCTTAATAATCAGCAATTGTTTTTAATACAATCTTAATTTATTTTCGTCGCTTTCGCTAAATGAAAAAGTTTCGAAATCTTAATGAACGTAACCAAATTGTCTGGGTGGTGATTTTTTTCATCCTCACGGCAATTGCTGTTGGGTGCAGCCCGCCAGACGAAAAGAAATCGGTAAAGGTTCCTGACTCCGTCATCTCACCCGACTCGATGGTAAGTCTGATAGCCGACCTGCAGATTGTTGAGGCTACACTGCGCGAGTACAAAAGGCTGGGGAAGGAGGACGAAGCGCGCACGGAAGCATTTTTGGCGGAAGTTTTTGCAAAACATCAGGTTACTCCCCAACACTACGATTCGAGCACCGTCTGGTATGAGCAACATCTGCAGATTTATCAGCAGATCTACACCGATGTGGTGACCCGTCTCTCGCTGATGCAGGCTGAAGAGGGGAAACCCAGAACAATTGACAAATGACAATTTTTGATTTACGATTTTTAATTTACGAATTACGCCTGCAATGCGGGTGGCTGAGTGGTGTCGAAGCCAGTTTGTCGAAAGGAACAACGAACAACAAACAACGAACAACAAACAACAAACAACGAACAACAAACACCTAACTTTACCGCTTCTCCCCAATCACTAACGCTTCATACACATAAATCTCAGCGTCCTTCCAGCCATCACGTCCAATGCCGGCTTTGTCGGCGGCGCAATGCTGCAGCAATTGCAATGTGTTCCATCCTGCTGTTTCGGCAACTTGTGGCAGAAATGTTCCTGAACTTTTTCCTTTGCGGATAAAAACGCCATGTTTCCCTGGAACAATCTCATCAATCTTATTTATCCGGCGAAGCGGTGTGAGAACGGAAATTTCAACGTCAAGCATGGGAAGTTCTGCCGGAGTTATTTTCTCAAAGCGATGATCGCGGGTGGCGGCTGAAATTGCCATTTGCTGAACGGTTTCCCAGAGTGGCATTTCCGCCTCCATTTTGCCGATGCAGCCACGCAGTTTCCCTTCCTGGTGCAGCGTAACAAAAGCGCCCAGGGGATCCGTTAGCTTCCGCGAAAGATTTTTAAAATCATAATTCTGCTGATTTTCACCGAGAACTTCATTTTCTACTGCCTCACGCGCTATTCGTAAAAGCAATTCTTTTTCCTCATCATTAAGGCTGAACTCTTTTGGCTCCTCTTCTTTTCCATCAAAAGCAATAGCCCAGTAGCCAACCACGCCGTCTTTGTTGCCGCGGCGCGCGTCGCCGGAATTGGTGTAATCGATCAGTTGCACATGGATGTTAGGGTGGCGGCTGGTAAGTTGCAGCAGCGCCAGCACCGACGACCAGCCACAAATGCTCGTTGCCAGGTTAGCGATGTGTAGGTTTTCATTTTGCGAAAGCGTCTCAAGAAATATGTCGGGCGAATTTTGCGCGATGGCCTCAGCCGTGCGACGGTCGTTGATCACAGCATCGGCATAAGCCGGATAATGCGAAAAATCGCTGCTGATTACAAATAGGTTTTCGGTGTTAAAATAAGGCTCGAGCGCCTCGGAAATCTTGCGGATGGTCTGATGCGATTGCGTTGCGATTATTATAGGAACGATCAGGAAATCATGCTTCAGATGATATTGCAGAAATGGCAACTGTACTTCCAGGCTATGCTCGCTGTGATGTGCTTCGGGATGAAAATCGAACACCTTGTTGTTGCGGGTAAGTTGATTGGCTAGCTCCAGATCTACTTTTACCGTTCCAAAAGGCGTAATGTAATGGCCGCGGTTGTAAATAGAAGCGCCATCGAGTGCCATCCGGTGGCTGCTACCGATCAGGAAGATGCGCTGGTATCGCCGATCGGGATCGATCTGGTTATAGGCATGGGCGGCAGTTTGCCCCGAAAAAATATAGCCGGCATGGGGTGCAATGATGGCACGAAGGTTTTTTGCGGTTCGTGGCTTAGCTTGCGCAAAATAGGATTGCAGTGAGGCGCGTAATGATTCGGCATCAGCCGGATAAAACTGACCGGCCACGCAGGGCTGCCGGTGCTCGAACCGCGCATTCGATACGTTCGTTGATGGCTTTCCTGAAAACATTTTTCTTAGCATATCGCGTAGTTTTGTGGTAGTTAGGGGGAAGTGGTTGAGTAACTAAAAGTAAAACAACTGCCTCATGGGTTTGTTGCGGGTTGTACTTTCGAGTAATCCTCATTATTGATTTCACCGCGGAGGCGCGGAGGCGCAGAGATTAATAAAGCTAGTTTTTCTTGTTTTCCTCTGCATCTCTCCGTCTCCGCGGTTTATCCTTTTGTATCTTTGATTAGAAGTCTATTGGGTTTAAGCGAAAGCTGAAGACGTCTTCCTTCCCGTTTTCGCAGCCAAGTTGCATGGCGGCCTGTCGCTGCATGATGTCGCCACCCCAGGCATTGTGATCGTAGGTGTGCGGGTGCTGAAACCAGTTTTCGATATTCATTTTTATCACACCCTGAACAGCTTTGCCCTGTTCTATGTCGAAGGACGAGGCGGGAAGCGTTACTTCAAAATAGTTTTGAATAAAACCGACGATGGAATCAGGGTTGCTGCCGCCGCCGGAATATATCTGCCCGATGCCCAGATGAAAATTAAAAGGTTTCACCACGCCATCCGTAGCCAGCCACTTGCCGTTGAGTTTCAGATAATGATAGCCACCGCCCATGTATTCGGGCCAGAACATGTCGCGCTCCGGCGGATTGACAAATTTCAGCGACTGGTTTTTCGCTTCATTAATACCAAAAGTAAAAGTGATTTTATCCACATGCCCTGGCTTTAGGGTGTCGGGCGGATTATAATAATGCGTCTCCGTAAGGTCGGTGTCCACATAATGGATGTCCTGCCAACCGTCGAGGAGCTGGCTGCTGCCATCGTTGTAGTGCAGCGTTACATCCGAAATAAAATATTGGATTTCGTTCACCAGATAAGGGTTGCCGGCAGCATTTACGTAGCGCATCGTGTCGTATTGCAAAGGCGCGCCATTGTTGAGATGTTCGAAGCTGAGCATGAGGCGCGACGGACGATAATCAGGCTGCGGATCGTGCCCGTAGTCGCAAGCCGAAAAGTTTAGAATGGTTGCTGTGGCCAAAAGAGTGATAATAATAATTGTCAAATTCCGGATATTCATTTTAAAATGTTTTAATCGTAAGGCACCACGCCGGAAACAGTAACGTATTTTATGGTGTCGCCGGTACTTTGCGCTTGCTTGTATATTTTACCATCGATTGTGATCATCAGCTTTAGCGTGGCCAGCCCCTCTTCATATTTCCCCGAAAGGTAAACGATGTCGCCCTGTTCAGCCACAAAACTGTAGCGCCATTCATCCTGTCCGCCTGCCGGTTGCAACGCTATCTTTTGCAACAATCCCGATTCATCACGGTATTGCAGCGCTATTTCTGTGGCGTCGCTCGTCACCAGGTAGGTTACCTTTTTGTCGTCGCGCTTGTGGCATCCTGATGCTATTGATATTACCACGATCATCAGTAGCAAGAACCTGACACGAGAGATGCGATAGAAGGAAATCAATTTCATTTTTGTTGTTTAATTGCAAATCAAAAATACAAAAGTAATAATGTGATGAATATTTACAAAGTACCGATCATGCGTGGAGGCCTATTACTTCCTGCA
>CAZTCX010000120.1:0-11224 GCA_964612515.1 uncultured Lentimicrobiaceae bacterium
ACCAGCACATGCATGCCGCGGATGGAGTTGATGACCATGCTCAACGGTGAACCCGAATGCCAGATGCCCTCGAGCCGGTGGCCGCGTGTGCTCACAATCAGCGGAGCCTGCTGGCCTCCTTTGGTGCGGTAGGTGAGTGTGGCCAGGTCGTCGCTGAGGACTTGAAGCGCATAAAGCAAATAATCGAAATACTGGATTTCGGCAATGGGTCGCAGGCCGCGCATGGCCAGCCCGATGCCTTGCCCGATGATGGTAGCCTCGCGGATTCCCGTATCGAAAATGCGCTGCTCGCCATATTTTTCCTGCAAACCTTCATAAGTTTGATTCACCCCACCAATGCGTCCCACGTCTTCGCCAAACGCTATCAACTGTGGATATTTTTCGAAAAGCTTGTCGAAGTTGTCGCGAAGGATTTCCCGGCCGGGAGCCGTTTTGTTGCCCTCAGCATAGACTACTGCAACGGGAGCCACCTTGATTGCCGAAAACTGATCTTCGCTGTAGAGATGCGAGTTGAAGCGCTCGCGGTTTTTTTCCATCGCCTTGTCAAACCATTCGGTGATGTTGGCTTTGAGCGAGTTCGTCGGGTCGCTGCACGAGTCGCAGATAAGCCGAAGGGCACGTTTGGCGTGTGAAAGTGTGTCCTTGCGTATAGGTTCGGCGATGCGCGCCAGGTCTTCCATGAGCGCAGAAATTTTTTTAGTCTTGGCGCAGTTGCAGGTGGTAATGTCTGTGATGCGTAGAAACTCATCACGCTTTTGCAAAAGCGGATCCATGAAATTCTTCCAGGCTTTGCTACGTGCCTCTTTCACTCGTTTCAATGCTTGCTTTTCTATCTCATCCAACTCTCCGGCAGTAGCAATTTTTTCGGCTAAAATCCATTCGCGCATTTTTTTCAGACCATCAAAATCTTCTTCCCACTTTAGCCTTTCGGCAGATTTGTAACGCTCATGCGATCCGCTGGTGGAATGTCCCTGTGGCTGTGTGACTTCCACTACATGAAACAGAACCGGAACATGTTCTTTGCGGCACAACTCGATGCCTTCAGCATAAACACGGCACAACTCTGCATAATCCCAGCCTTTTATTTTATAAATTTTAAAACCTTTATTTTTTTCGTCGGCAGCAAATCCTGACAAAGCCTCGGAGATGCTGCTTTTGATGGTTTGCAGATCGCGTGGCACAGAGATGCCGTAGCCATCATCCCACACCGACATGGCCATAGGAACCTGCAGGATGCCGGCGGCATTCATGGCTTCCCAAAAAATACCTTCAGAAGTACTTGAGTCGCCAATGGTTCCAAAAGCTACCTCGTTGCCACCGGAAGTGAATTTTTTAAAATCAGCAAGACCCGGATTATGCCTATAAAATTTAGAAGCATAAGCAAGCCCCAGCAGCCGCGGCATTTGCCCGGCGGTAGGCGAAACATCAGCAGAGGAGTTTTTCAACTGCATCTGATCCATCCAGGTGCCATCCTCATTGATATAACGTGTAGCAAAATGATTATTCATAAGCCTGCCAGCTGTTCCGGGATTGAAATCCTGGTCGGTATCGCCGTAGAGCTGGGCAAAAAATTCTTCGAGGGTAAACATGCCGGTGGCCATCATAAAGGTTTGGTCGCGGTAATATCCCGAGCGCCAGTCGCCTTTTTTAAATTGTTTGGCCATAGCCAGTTGTGCTACCTCTTTACCGTCGCCAAAAATGCCGAATTTTGCTTTTCCCGTCAGCACCTCGCGGCGGCCTATAAGACTTGCCTGGCGGCTTTCCTGACCCAGCCGATAGTCGGCGAGAACTTCTGCTTTGTTGAAAGTCAGCGTGATAGTCTCTTTATGTTTGATGGATTTTGACATAAGTACTTATGTTTGTGTGAATTAACGTACAAAAGTAGGTAATTTTTATCAGTGGTCGGTGTGGTGCATGCTTAAAAATTCATAACTGTAACACTTTGCAGCCTTTTGTATCAAGAACATTACTTTTGCTGCAAATATAAAACGAATGATTCCTTACGAGAAATTTACTTTGGAAAACGGATTGCGTGTCATCGTGCACCGCGATACCAGCACGCCCATCGTGGCCATGAATATCCTTTACGATGTAGGTGCCCGCGATGAAAACCCCGAGCGCACGGGCTTTGCGCATCTTTTCGAGCATCTTATGTTTGGCGGGTCTGTCAACATCCCAAAATACGATGAACCACTCGAGGCGGTGGGCGGCCAGAACAATGCCTTCACCTCCAACGATGTCACCAATTATTATCTCACATTACCAAAACAAAACCTGGAAACTGCTTTCTGGCTCGAGAGCGACCGAATGTTTGGGCTGGCATTTTCGGAAAAGAGTCTCGAAGTACAGCGCAACGTGGTGAGCGAGGAGTTCCGGCAGACGCATCTCAATCAGCCATACGGCGACGTGTGGTTGCTGCTGCGGCCGGTGGCATATCAGGTGCATCCCTATCGCTGGCCCACCATTGGCAAAGAAATCAGCCATATTACCAATGCAAAGATGGAAGATGTACGGGCTTTTTATGATAAATTCTACAATCCGGATAATGCTGTGATGGTGGTGGCCGGCAATGTTACTACCGATGAAGTACGGCAGCTTTCGGAGAAATGGTTTTCACCCATTGCCAACAAAGGAAAACATGTGCGCAATCTGCCGCAGGAGCCACCGCAGCTTGAGGCACGTCGCATCGAAGTGAAGCGGCAGGTGCCTTCGGATGCCATCTACAAAGTGTGGCACATGGGCAGCCGCCTCGACGCGTCTTATCATACCACCGATCTTATCTCCGACGTGCTGAGCAAAGGCGACTCTTCGCGATTTTATCAGCATCTTATTAAAGATAAAAAACTCTTTTCCGAGCTCGATGCCTTTATCATGGGCAGTTTCGACAATGGTTTGTTTGTGGTTTCGGGCAATCCTGCTAAAGGTGTTAGTCTGCAATCCGCCGAAGCAGCCATCGACGAGCAGATGCACGCCCTTGTGCAGCAGCCTCCTTCTGCAGCCGAACTGCAGAAAGTGAAAAATAGAATGGAGGCTACGCTGGTATTTTCCAGAATAAATGTGTTGGACAAAGCCATGAATCTGGCTTTCGCCGAATTGCTGGGCGACGCGAATCTGATTAATCTGGAAGCTGAGAAATATCAGGCGGTTACTACCGAAATGTTCCGCGAAACGGCAAGCACTATTTTCCGCAACGAAAACTCCACCACTTTGTATTATAAATCCATAGAACCAAAAGACCATGACACAGAATTTTAGAGCTACAAGCCCGCCGCATTTTGAAGTGAGCGCTGTGCCGATGCCGCAACCCGAATATTTCCAACTTGACAATGGTGTGCCTGTTTATGCCATCAATGCCGGTAGCCAGGAAGTGGTGAAGATTGATCTTATTTTTTCTGCCGGCCATGTGCAACAGCAGAAGCCGCTGCAGGCGTCGTTCACCAACAAATGTCTGATAGAGGGCACCGCACATTATTCTGCCAATAAAATTGCAAATCTGCTCGATGGCAGGGGTGCTTATCTGCGTAAATCTTCTGATTTGGATGATGCCCGGCTCACGCTATATTCGCTGAATAAACATCTGGAATTTCTGATACCCGTCTTTTCGGAGGTGGCGCTGCAGGCTATTTTTCCTAAAGTGGAAGTGGCCACCATTATCGAGAAATCCAAACAGGAGTTTCTGGTGAATATGGAGAAAGTGCGCTATGTTTCGCAATTGCATTTCAATAGATTGCTCTTTGGAGAAAATCATCCTTATGATACGTTTCGCACGGCTGATGATTATGACCGCGTAAATGTTGATATGCTGCGATCGTTTTATGCAGTCAATTACGCCACAAGTCCTTTCCAAATGATTGTTTCGGGTAAGCTGCCGGCTAATTTGCAGGCATTACTCAACAAGTATTTTGGAATGCATTCCCCAAATGATACCACCACAGCTCCTGATGCTTCAGCACAACCGGCAGCAATAGCTCCGGCGCATTACATTCATCGTCCCAATGCTTTGCAGTCAGCTTTGCGGATTGGAAAGGTGATCATCAACAAACACCATCCGGATTTTATGGGTTTGATGGTACTCAACACCATCCTGGGTGGCTATTTCGGCTCACGACTTATGACCAATATCCGCGAAGACAAAGGCTATACCTATGGCATTGGCTCTAATCTGATGTCGGTGCAACAGGCCGGCATGCTGGTGATAGCTTCGGAAGTGGGCAATGATGTTCAGCAGAAAGCAATGGATGAGATTTTTATTGAAATCGAGCGGTTGCGCCACGATCCGGTGCCGACTGGTGAGCTGGAGCTGGTGAAAAACTACCTGCGCGGAACATTACTTCGTGGCGCCGATGGCCCTTTCCAGCTTTCGGAACTGCTCAAAGCTGCCCTCGATTACGGCTTCGATTTGTCGTGGTACAACGACTACATCGAGACTATTAAAAATATTTCGGCAAACGAAATACAACATTTGGCCGTTAAATATCTTGAACCTGATAGTTTTACGCGCCTTGTGGTGGGTAACTCACAGGTCGAAATTAATACAGATGAACATAATCATTAGAAAACCAGCAGCCTTTTATCTAGTCATAATTACGTTGCTCTTTGCGGCCGGAATGGCCAAGGCTCAGAGTCTGCAAACTCCGGCCATCGACTCCATCAGCATCGTGGCAACGCATCCGGTGCTGAGTTGGTTTCCTAATAATGACAACACGGGAGGATATGTAATCGAAAAGCAGGTGTACAGTGGAGGTATTTTTATCTGGCTACCTATAGATACGATAATTGGTATCAACCAAACCACCTATACCGATATTTCGGCTGATGCCTGCGTAGCATCGCAATCTTACAAGGTTTACGCTATAGCAGGATCTGCCTTACCCGATTCGCCCTGGTCAGAAATGTTGCAAACTATTTTTCTTGAGCAGCCTTCCTTTGATATTTGTGCCAATACCGTGCATCTGCAATGGAGTCCATACATCAACATGGTGAACAGTCTGGGCGGCTATCGTATTTTTGCTTCTGAAAATGGCGGGAACTTTGCGCCAATTGGACAATCTGCTGCAGACGTTACTGAGTTCACACACACCAATCTGGCTTCCGGCATACTTTATTCCTATAAAATACAAGCTTTCAATGAAGATGGAACCCGCACCTCTTCTTCCTGCGAACGCTCCATCCTGAGCCGTACTTACGCAAAGCCGACTTTTGTTTACCTGAAATACGCTACCGTCGAAAATAACGATCACATCAAAATTGAATGGATCGCAAATGAAGCTCCGATAAGCAAATACAATGTGTTGCGCAGTGAGGATGGGATAGCTTATGACACCATCAGTCGCATCAGCGACCTGAGCGATTATGCGCCTGAAACCATTTTCATCGATACCATCGCCGATTTCAACAGCAGAAGTTATTATTACAAAATAAGTGTCTGCGATAGCTGTGGCTTCGTGAGGCCGGTGGATGTGAACATTGCTAAAACGATTCATCTTAGCGGATCTCCGGCACTGATTGGATTCGTAAATGAGTTAGAATGGAATGCCTATGAAGGCTGGCCGTTGAATGTGGAAAATTATGAGATTTACCGTAAGGTGGATGGAACGGCTAACCCTATTGGGACGCTGAAAACAGTGCCAGGCAGCCAGCTCAATTATCAGGATATTGTCGTTGATTTTAGTGGTTTCAAAGGGCAATTCAGCTATTACGTAAAAGCCATCGAAACCGCAGGTGACAATGGTTACGATAGCACAATCGACAACAGCACCTCCAACGAGATTGTCATTTCGCGCGAAAGCCGCATCCTGGTTCCCAACGCCATAATTGCCGGTGGTACGCCGCCGGATGACGAGTTCAAGCCTGTGGTACAATTTATAGAACAGGACGGATATCAGTTGATCATCTTTAATAAATGGGGGCAACAGCTTTTTGAAAGCGATGATGTAAAAATAGGCTGGAAGGGTGAATTCAACGGCGAGTGGGTGCCGGCTGATACGTATGTTTATCTGATAGTTTTTAAAGATGCTACCGGAATGCGTAACGAGAAACGCGGCACCGTGACGGTGATCAGATAACTGGTTAAGCTCCAATTCACAAATCCCAAAAGGCAAATAAATTCCAGGTTCCAAATTTCAAAATGCGTGGCAATTTGGGTTTTAGATATTGTGATTTATTGGTTTTTGGAATTTATTTGGAATTTATTTTATTGATTTTTGGAATTTGGCTTGATTGCCCTTGTGATGTGCCGCTTTCCTGCCGGCCCGCGCAGCCGCTCCACCACAAAACCAGCTTCATGCAAATTACGTTTCACCACTCCTTTACTCGAATAAGTCACCAGGATTCCTCCAGGCTTGAGCGCTCCAAAGATCTTTTTAAAAATCACTGTTTCCCACAGTTCGGGTTGGATGTTGGGAGCAAAAGCATCGAAATAAACCAAATCGAAAGTGCCGACTTCAAGATTGGTTTCTTGGATTTTTTCTCGTTTTTTTAACAAAATAAAATGCTGCGTAATTCTGGTAGCAACATTTTCCGGCGCTGCCATCAATAATTTGTATTGGCAGCCGGCTTCCGCTTTCGCTAAAAGTTTGGGATAGTTGAGCTGCGCAACCAAAAGCGGGTCGGGCGGGAAGGGCTCGATGGCGGTGTAGGTGATTGGAATATCGGTAGTATGAAGCAATGTAAGCAGCGCGTTGAGGCCGGTGCCAAAGCCCACCTCAAGAATGTGGAGCTGCGATTTGCCATGAAGTGCAGCCTCCAACCCCGCCTGTATAAAAATATGCAGCGACTCGGCCAGGGCGCCATTCGTAGAGTGATAATGCTCGTTGAGCTCCGGTACCAGCAAGGTGTGGGAGCCATCGGCAGTAAGTATAATTGTGGGCTGATTCATCGGGCAAAGGTAGAATTCACGAGCAGAAAACCTCCGCGAATTCACTCGAATTGAGCCAATTCTCTCGAAAATAAATTAGCGGAAATTAGTGGAGGATCTTTATTTCACCACGTTGCCTTTCACCTGCAGCACGGTTCGGCCATCCTTGGCGTTGGTTTGCACGGTGATGGTTTTCATGAAAGGACCGTCGCCGGTGCCGTCGTAGGTAATTTTGAGCTTGGTGGCGCGACCCGGCAAGATAGGTGCCTCGCTGTATTGCAGATTGGTGCAACCGCACGAGGCTTGCGCGTAAGTGATCATCAATGGTTCGTTGCCACTGTTGGTGAGCGTGAACTCCACGATGGTTTCCGATCTGAATTTTATGTCGCCCATATCGGCAATGGTAGTATCCCAGCTTGCATGCGGCCCAATGGTAAGTGCCTCACTGCTGGTTTCTTTTTTAAGTTTCGGCTTTTGGGTTTGTTGGCCAAAGGCTATTCCTGCCGAAAGCAGCAGGATCATTAAAATATAAATCGGTGTCTTCATTTGCTTCTGTTTATTTTCGTTGCAAAAATCTACATTATTAGCGGATGATGATGTTAACAACGTTCAAATTCTTTGTTAATGATGTGTTAACAGTGTTTATTGTTCGTTGTTTGTTGTTCGTTGTTTGTTGTTCGTTGCTTGTTGTTTTCCTCGGCTGGGTGGCTGAGCTTGTCGAAGCCAGCCTGTCGAAGCCCGGTTAGCGCAGGTGTTGTTCGTTGTTAGGTCGTCCGCCACGCTCTCTGCGCCATGCGCCATACTCTCCGCGCCATACTCTCCGCGCCATGCGCCCTGCACCGAAAAAAGTGTTTTCTTTGTCTCACAAAGCAGCTGTCAGCAGTAGCATTATGAGAAGAAATCACATTCGTTTCATCGTTATCCTCGGAACATTTGCCATCATCGGCATCTTCGTCATACAAATCTATTGGCTGCAAAAAGCCTGGAACATCAACGAGAAAGAGTTTACACAAACAGTTTTTATCGCTTTGCGCAATGTTGCCGTGAAGCTCAGCGACTACAACCAAACAGAGCTGCCCAACGAAAATCCGGTGAACCGCCTGTCGAGCAACTATTTTGTGGTAAACACCAACAGCGTCATCGATGCCAATATTCTGGATTATTACCTGCGCACCGAATTCGACAAACTCAACATCAACACCGACTACGAGTATGGCATCTACGACTGCCACACCGACCAAATGGTGTATGGCAACTACATAATTGCCGACGGACAGCAGGACAAACAAATAAAACTATCCACGGAGCTCCCCAAATACAGCGAGTACGTCTATTATTTTGGTGTTAATTTTCCGACCAAAACCAACTACCTCTCCGGCGACATGAGCCTTTGGTTTATCTTTTCGGGCATCCTGCTGATATCGGTGATTTTTTATGCCTGGGCCATTTTTATTATCCTTCGGCAAAAGCGTCTTTCGGAGCTGCAGAGAGATTTCATCAACAACATGACGCATGAGTTTAAAACGCCGATTTCGAGTATCAATATTTCGGCTGACGTCATTCTTTCGCCCGGAATTGTAAATCAGCCCGAACGGCTTCGCAACTATGGGGCCATCATCAAACAGGAAAATACGCGCCTCAACCATCAGGTGGAGAAGGTGCTGCAGATAGCACGCATCGAACGCAACGGTTTTGGACTGAAGCTGGAGCCGGTGCAACTCAACGAGATCATAGAGGTGGTGGTTAATAATTGTAAAACCGGTAACGGAGCCACGGTTTCCATCGAAAAACATCTCGATGCCGCAATCCCCGAAATCAGCGCTGACATCCTGCACCTTACCAACATCATTCACAACCTGCTCGACAATGCTATTAAATATTCCACCAAAACACCCCACATCAGCATCCGCACCGTAAAAAGTGCACAGCACATCATGTTGAGTATTACCGATCATGGCCCGGGAATTCCGAAAGAGTATCAAAAAAAGGTATTTCAGAAATTTTACCGCATACCCACCGGCGACGTGCACGATGTGAAGGGCTTCGGACTGGGACTCTATTATGTAAAAAATATCTGTGAAGCACATCACTGGAACATTTCACTGGAAAGCCTGCCGGCCAAAGGAGCCATTTTTATCATTCAAATTCCTGCATCATCATGGATCAACAAATAAAAATCCTTTATGTGGAGGATGACGTGACGCTGTCGTTTGTGACGCGCGACAATCTTGAGTTGCACGGCTATAGCGTCGATTTTGCCGAAGACGGCATCGAAGGCTGGAAAAAATTTAATGAAAACAAATACGACCTGTGCATCTTCGATGTGATGCTGCCACGCATGGATGGCTATGAGCTAGCCATGAAAGTGCGCCGCGAAAACCGTGAAATCCCTATCATCTTTCTTACAGCACGCTCCACCCGCGAAGACAAAATCCACGGCCTGCGCATCGGCGCCGACGACTACATCACCAAGCCTTTTTCGATAGAGGAGCTGGTGCTCAAAATCGAAGTCTTCCTGCGGCGCACCGGGATGCGCAAAGAAACCGAAGAACTCATCGGGACCTTTAACATCGGCAGCTTTGTATTCGACATGTCCAACCACATGCTGATTCGTGGCGATGATAAAAAACAGCTAACCCATCGCGAAGCCCAGTTACTGGCGGCGTTTTGCCGCTATCCGGATACACTCATCAAACGCAACGAGCTGCTGCTAAAAATCTGGGGCGACGATCATTACTTTGCCAGCCGCAGCCTCGACGTTTTTATTTCGCGCTTACGCAAATATCTCAAAGATGACCCCGCCATTAAAATTGAAAACGTCCACAACGTTGGCTATCGCCTCATGACGCACGAAACCCATCTCTAACACCATTTGTTGGTTTATCTTTGCAGCCATGGAAAACATCCTTCTCATCGATACGGCCACGCCTTATTGTTCGGTAGCTTTAAGCCGCAACGGCATCGTGGAGCATGTGCGGGAAACCAGCGAAACCAACGCCCATGCGCGGGTCGTCACAGTTTTTATTGATAAGGTTCTTAAAGCAAGTAATCTCCGGCCTGAAGATCTGTCGGCGGTGGCCGTGAGCATGGGACCCGGCTCCTACACTGGATTGCGTATCGGCGTGTCAGCCGCCAAAGGCTTGTGTTATGCGCTGGAGTTGCCGCTTATCGCGATAAGTACTTTGCAGGCGATGGCCTGGGGAATGGCGCAAAAAGTAGAGCAAGAAATCCGGCAGCATGGTGATGCTATTTTTTGTCCGCTGATGGATGCACGTAGGATGGAAGTTTACACGGCATGGTTTAACGCGAAGATGGAACAAATGGGAGAAATTCAGGCTGTAGTCATCGACGATGAAAGTCTGCAACTTTGGCCCGGGAGTAAGGTGATTTTTGCCGGAGATGGCCTGGCCAAAGCCAAAACTATTTTGCAGCAGCTACCAAAGGCAATTTTCATTGATGATTTTACACCATCGGCAGCCTACATGGCCGGGTTAGCACAACAAAAATTTGAAAATAATGATTTTGAAGATGTGGCCTATTGCGAGCCATTTTATCTGAAAGAATTTAAAGCCGCACCACCCAGCGTAAAAGGACTACGATAAGGATTTACAAAGGACGAAGGACGAAGGACAATTGACGAAGGACAAAGGACGATTGACGAAGGACGATTGACGAAGGACAAAGGACGATTGACGAAGGACGATTAACAAATAACGATTAACAATTAACGATTAACAATTAACGATTAACAAATAACGATTAACAAATAACGATTAACGAATAAGCAATTCGAAGAAGTAAACAGATTGCTTCGCTGCGCTCGCAATGAACGATTAACGATTAACAAATAACGATTAACAAATCTTGAAATTATTAAAACAAAAATGGTAATAAAGACGAAGGTTTGGAAATATGGCTGGCAGTTGCTGATGATGGCTGTGGTGGTGATTTTTGCCGGGCGCTGCGCCAATCCCGTGTCTCCGGGCGGCGGTCCACGCGACACCACGCCGCCTGTAGTTCTGGGCAGCGATCCAAAAAATCAGTCGGTCTTTTTTAATAAAAAATCTATTGTTCTTAATTTCGATGAATTTGTAAAAATAAAAAGCCCGGATCAGCAGGTGCTCATCTCGCCACCGCTCGAAAAAAAGCCGGAATACAGACTCCGTGGCAAGTCTTTGATAATCGATCTGAAGTCGGAGCTGGAGCCCAATACCACCTACTCTATTTTTTTTGGTAATGCTATCGTCGATCTCGCCGAAGAAAACCCTTTGGCCAACTACAGCTATGTTTTTTCCACCGGTTCTTTCATCGACTCGATGGCCATTGCCGGCGAGGTGTTGATGGCCTTCAACCGACAACCTGTTGAAG
>CAZTCX010000121.1:0-11223 GCA_964612515.1 uncultured Lentimicrobiaceae bacterium
TGTGGCGTTATGCCTAAATCAAGATGAAGTGCCGGCAAAAACTATCAGAAACGACCACTCTTAACTGATATTTAACATTTTTAGGGTAGGTGGCCTAAACCGTGGGCTAAAAATAGTGTTTATTTCGTGGCCAAAATAATTATCATTCGGGCTAATGGTATTATGGCCGGAAGTTTTCGAATATCAATAACCTAATAAATATTTATAACAATGAAAAAAATTCTACTTTTTGTTTTTTCCATCCTTGGAATAGTAGCTCTTTCGACCGCGAAAGAAGTTAAACCCGAAGCTGCAAAGCTCGTCGCACAGAATATGTACCAGCAAGTTCATAATGAAAAATCCAGTTTGGATTTACAACTTGTTTATACTTCTACATCAAAGTTGGGTGTCGAAATAGGCGAATCCGACCCTGTGGAAGTGCCATTGTTTTATGTCTTTAATGCTGGAGATGAAAATGGTTTTGTGATTGTGTCAGGAGATGACAATGCAATTCCAATCCTTGGATACACCACTTCCGGGGACTTTGACTATGCCGAATTGCCCGACAATTTCAAGAAGTGGCTCGAAGGTTACAAGAATCAAATGAGATTCATTATAACCAATGAAGTTGAAGCCACCGATGAAATTGCTACCAAATGGGAAAAATTGGAATCGGGACAACCTATGAACACAAAAGGTGCTACATCAGTCAACCCACTATTGACTGTAACGTGGAGCCAAAGCCCGTATGTGAATGATGCGTGCCCTTATGATCCGCAGGCAGGGCCAGACAACGGTTATCACGCTGTAACGGGCTGCCCGGCCACAGCCATGGCTCAAATTATGAAGTTTTGGAACTATCCTACGCAAGGAACAGGTTTCCATTCATACAACCACGCCACCTACGGTACTTTATCAGCAAATTTCGCATCTACAACTTACAACTGGGCTGCCATGCCGAGTAGTGTCAATGGTCCCAATGATGCAGTTGCAACTTTAATGTTCCATTGTGGCGTTAGCTGTGAAATGGAGTATGGGCCAACAACAAGTGGCTCGTTTGTTATCATGGATGGCTATCCAAAAGAACAAACCTGTGAGTGGGCCTATAAAACTTATTTTGGTTACGATGCTTCAACTTTAAAGGGCTTGAAAAGAGAAAACTACTCAGATAATGCATGGGTGCAAATGCTGAGAACAGATTTGGATGCTGGAAGACCTATACAATATGCAGGCTTTGGTGCAGGCGGACATACCTGGGTTTGCGATGGTTATGATTACGACTATTATTTTCACATGAACTGGGGATGGGGTGGTTATGCTGATGGTTACTTCTTAGTCGATGCGCTAAATCCCGGCTCCGGTGGAACCGGCTCGGGTGCAGGAACCTATAATAATGGACAGCAGGCGGTTTTTGGTATTAAGCCTCCAACTGGTGGTGGTAGCACTTCTTATTCCATTTCATTGTATGCCAGCGTTACAGCAAACCCAAATCCTGTGTGGTATGGATCGGCTTTCACAGTGCACACTGATGTTGGGAATTTTGGTACAGGCACATTTAATGGTGACTATTGTGCCGCAATGTTTGATGAAAACGGCAACTTTGTTGATTTCGTTGAAATACTAACGGGTTATAGCCTGAACAGTAATCAGCATTACACCAATGGACTTGATTTTAAAAATCCGGGAACGTTTACATTTTTGCCCGGAACTTACCAGATAGGTGTTTTCTACAGGCCAACGGGGGGAGATTGGGTGATCGTTGGAGACGGTTCCTATACAAATTCGCTTTCCTTTAGCGTAAATTATTCCAATGATATCGAATTGTATCAGGACATGGTTGTTAGTGGTGGAACAAATATTCCGCAAAATCAACCCTTCACCGTTACACTTGATGTTGTTAATGATGGAAATACAACCTTTGTCGGTGACTTCGATGTTTCTCTGTTTAGTTTGGATGGCAACTTTGCCGAGACGGTTCAGACCTTGACAGGAGCAAATTTAGCACCCGGTTATTTTTACGACGACATAGTATTTAATTGTCCGGGAGTTACTGTTCCTGCCGGCACATATCTGATGGCATTAATGCACAAAGCTAACAACGCTGATTGGCTGCTCTCCGGCTCTACATATTATTCTAATCCGATTTATGTAACAATACAGGAGCAAGCATTGACCGCCGATGCTTATGAGAATAACGACACCCAAAGCAAGGCTTACAGTTTATCTTTAAATTTCAGTGGAAACAATGCATCCGTTGCAACTCCCGGTTCAAACGCACACATCGGTTCTGATGAAGATTATTACAAAATTGATCTTCCTTCCGGATACGATTACACCATCACTGCCAGGGTTCACGATAGTTATAGCAGCGGCAATGGTCAGTCGTACACCTGTGATATGTCCTGGTTGTATGGGGATGGAGCCAACTGGTCAGATACTTACGATGATGTGATGCCCGGTGACATCGTAGTGAAAAATGGCGGAACCATCTATTTTCATGTTGCCCCTTATTTTATTGGGCAGTCGGGAACCTACTTGTTCGACGTCAGTGCTACCAGAACACCGGCTTCCGGAATAAATGACGTTTCTGCTTCAGAAAATATTTCCGTTTATCCAAATCCGGCAACAGATTTTATTAATATTGAATTTGAAAATAAGATCAACGTTAAGAGCATCAGGATTCTTGACATAGCTGGCAAGCAGCTTTTTAACTCAGAAAGCCTCAATTTTAATAACGAAAATGTAAGGATTCCTGTGTCAGGATTCCCGGAGGGCTCCTATATGCTGTTAATCCAAACCGGTGAAGAAACGTGGCAACATAAATTTATCAAATCCAAATAGTTAGATGAAACTTGTTATTTTAATAATATCAGTTCTGGTAATAAATTCCTGCTCCTCAGCAAAGAAAAATCAAATAACTGCAGAAGCAAAAGAGACTGATAAAGACAAAGTTATTCTGAATTTTAAAGCGGGACCTCAGACGTTCATTTATAAGACAAAGCAGGATTACAACAAATTTGTTCCCATAACTTTGTCTGAAGATAAATCTGAAATCACTTCGTATCCGCATCCGAAGGATGTTTTTTACAATGGAGAATTAGCGTATCCAACTGAACTTAATGGTGGTTACCTGCTCGACAATCGGGGAATTACCAGCAATGTGGCTTTTCTGAATATTACCTACGAGGAGTATAGTCAATTGGAAAATGCCCCTTCATCGGAAGAGCTATTCCCGATGATTTTAGATGATGATCCATTGGTTGAAATGTACAACTGTGGCAACCGATTTACCTTTAAAAATGGAATCGCTGACCTGAACAAACTAATTGAAAACAACGGGTTGGCAGATTGTAAATGTTTGGTTAAAGAATAATCATCTCATTTGCAAATAATACAAAAGTCGCTCGCACCTGGCTTTAGCGCATATTGCCGGGTGTGAGCGTTTTATTTTCGTCACCCTTTTCTTCCAAAGTCAGCCGGTATTTCTCCCCATTTTTCGGTGTTCCATTTCAGTATGGGGATATCCACAGGATTATTTTTAAGCCAATTTTCTGCCCGATCTATCAGATCAAATATCTCTGCGTTATGCGGCGTGGGTTTCAGGAGGGTTTTTGCTTTTTTGTTTCGTACCCATGCCATGGCGGTGCGGGAATCGGAATAAACGGGAATTTTTGTTTTCCGTTGCTGCAGCATGGCCAGCACATGCACGAGCGCCAGAAATTCGCCGATGTTGTTGGTAGCATCCGGGAAAGGCCCCTGATGAAATATCAGTTTTTTGGTTTTTGTATGCACGCATTGGTACTCCATCACGCCGGGGTTTCCGGCGCAGGCAGCATCCACCGAAAGGCTTTCCCACACAGGTCCGGCGCCTGATTCTTCTGGAGTTGGCGTGTTCTTTTTTGTTTTCAAATAATGCCACATATTGCCTGCAAAAGCGCGCTTTGCCTCCTCTTCGCTGTCGAAAGATTTATAAAACGCCTTTTCAAAGCCTTCCACCTGCGCCCGGCATTGTTCCCAGTTGTCATAAATACCGGGCGTTACGCCTTTCCAGACAACATAATATTTCCTGCTTTTCATGGCCATGGTTCAAAAAACTTAAATTTGCCTTTTTTCAATTATTTGCAAAGATGAAGAAATTTATTTTTTACCTGTTAATTCTGGCGGCCGTAGCTGTCGCGGCTTATGCTCTGGCAGCCCATCCTTTGGCAGATACGATGAGTAAAGCTGAGAATTTTGAGCTGCTGATGTTCGGAATGCTTGCGTTGTTTTTGTTGATAACCGGCGCCTATGGTTTGTATGCCGAGCATCTTTGGAAGCATTTCAGGGCGCAGGGCAAGCACGAAAACCTTTGTGTGGAAGCCAATTATTATGTGCGGCGCAAAGGATTTTTTGGACGCCTATTTCTTTTTCCTTTTATAAAAATTAAATCAACCAACTCTTTGTTTATCGCCACCCTGGGAGCGCTGGCCTGGGTCATCATCCTTGCCATTGTGCTGAATGTGGTGGCTGGATTAATGAAATAATTCTTCCTCAAAACGAAAATTTTGAACCTATGAAAGCTCGTTCATTTATCATAATTCCCATCCTTTTTCTAACCACTTTATTTGCTTGTCGCAATGACGTCACGCTTTCTGCCAGTAAGAGTTTCGATGGCGCTGTGTGGGAGCGCTTTGATTATTTGAATTTCGATTTTCAGATCAAAAAGCCTGGCAGTGAATACGCGGTGATTGCAACAGTGCGCTATACGCAAGAGTTTAAGGATGAAAAACTACCGGTAAATGTGGTGATGGTTTTGCCTTCAGGTGAAGAGCGCATCAAAGAATATGTGCTGGAGCTGCGCGACAAAACAGGGAAACCACTGGGAACTCCAGCAGATGGATATTTCGAGATTACCCAATCACTGCGGGACGGACTTACTATTAACGAATCTGGTAAAATGCAGATTGAGATTGAGAATCTCCGCAGCAAAGCTTACACCGAAGGGATTGTATCTTTTGGGATTACTCTTGAGAGCCGCTAGTTTCTTCTGCTGAGGTTTCAGAACCATTGCTTTCGCTGTCGTCGCCCAGGATTTTTTTCACCTTCATCCGGTCGATGATCAGCCGTCGTCGCAGCAGCTCCAGGTCGCGGAATTTTTTTTCAACCCGCGTATGATCCAAAAAATAAAGCGTCACTTCTTCGCCATACAAATCCTGATCGAAATCAAAAAGATGCGCTTCGATGGTAAGATGATTTACCTTTAGCGTGGGCCGAATGCCGATGTTGCTCATCCCTTTGTAGAGCTTGCCCTTCCATTCGAGCAGGATGGCGTACACGCCATATTCCGGAATTATTTTATTGGGTTCGTCAGGCTCAATATTGGCAGTCGGGAAACCTATTGTTCGCCCCAGTTGGTTGCCCATTACTACCTTGCCGGAAATCGAGAAATTATAACCCAGAAATTTGGAAGCAGTTTTCATGTCGCCGTGGCGAATTGCCTCCCGAATCTTTGAGCTGCTCACTGCGGTTTCGTCGAGTTCCTGCATGGCGATTTTCTCCACTTGAAAACCATACTTTTTACCCATCTCCGTAAGGAATTCGAGGTTTCCTTTTCGGTCGGCGCCAAAATGATGATCGTAACCAATGATAACCTTTACGGGATGCAGCGGCTCTACCAGATAATTTTTGATAAAATCTTCAGAAGAAGTTTTGGCAAATTCTTTCGTAAACTCGATGCAAATCAGCACATCGACGCCAAGCTTTTCAAAAAGCTTCATTTTCTCTTTTCGTGAGATAATCAGGTGCAGGTCGTAGTCTGGCTGCAGAACTGTGCGGGGATGCGGGTAAAATGTAACCACAACACTTTTGCCGCCAATGGTGCTGGCCGCGTGCACCAGTTCACCAATCACTTTCTGATGGCCAATGTGCAACCCGTCGAAGGTGCCGACGGTCACCACCGGTTTATGAATAGGTTCGATGCCTTGTATTCCGTGATATATTTTCACCTGCTCTGTATTGGAAAACCATTAAACATTTCTAACCAGCCCCTGTTCGATAAGCCACTTGGCGATTTGCACCGCATTGGTAGCAGCTCCTTTGCGCACATTGTCGCTTACCACCCACATGTTGAGGCTGTTTTGCTGAGAATAATCGCGGCGGATGCGACCCACAAAAACTTCATCTTTACCGGCTGCCTTTAGCGGCATTGGATAAATGGCTTCCGCCGGATTGTCCTGAACTATCACGCCGGGCATCTGCTCCAGAAGCCGGCGCACTTCCGTTATTTCAAAATCATTAATAAACTCCACATTAACAGCTTCCGAATGACCGCCCATCACCGGAACGCGCACCACCGTGGCAGTAATTTGCATTTGATCATCCTGCAAAATCTTGCGCGTTTCGTACACAAGTTTTTGCTCTTCGGTGGTATAACCAGTTTCGTCGAAAGCGCCTCCATGTGGCAAAACGTTGCGGTGAATCGGGTGCGGATAAGCTTTCCCTGTGGCGTCGATTCCTTTTTCTTCATCCTGCAATTGCTCCATACCTTTTACACCCGAACCTGTTACCGATTGGTACGTAGAAACAACCACGCGCCGGATGTGATAGCGTGCATGCAACGGAGCCAGCGCCATCACAAGCTGAATCGTCGAACAATTTGGATTGGCAATAATGCGGGTCTGGCTGTTGATGGTATTGGCGTTGATTTCGGGAACCACCAGTGGAACATCAGCGTGCATGCGCCAGGCCGAGGAGTTGTCGATGACGAAAGTGCCGGCTTCCGCAAATCTTTCAGCCCATGCTTTTGACACATCGCCGCCGGCAGCAAATAGTGCTATATCCGGACGCTGCGCCAGGCATTGCTCCATGGATAACACCTTAAGATCGTGGCCATCAAAAGATACCGTGCGACCTGCAGATCGTGATGAGGCGGCAGCAAGCACTGCGTCAGCATTTATTCGTTGCTCTGCGATTATCTCCAGCATTTTTTGTCCAACGAGTCCGGTAGCGCCTACCACAGCTATTTTCATGGTGCCTCAGCAGTTTTTTTTAATGAAGTGAGGCAAAAATAATATATTTACCCTTTCTTTTTGAGCTCAAAAAAAATCGTGATCATGAGGTCTGTCAGCATTTTGTTACTACTGCTGCCCTATTTTCTTGCAGCACAGGTTATCGATGATTTCTCGGATGGGGATTTTACCCAAAACCCAGCCTGGCAAGGCAACACCGAGCACTTTGTGGTAAATGCAGACTTTATGCTGCAACTCAACAGCGAAGGCGAAAATACCTCCGTGCTTACCACTGCCTTTGTCGCTGCGACGCCGATGGAATGGCGGTTCAGAATCAAATTGGCTTTTAGCCCGTCCACCAACAACTACGCACGTTTTTATCTTGCAAGCAATACTGTCGATCCGGCGTTGGCACAACAAGCCTGGTTTGTTCAGTTTGGCGAAAGTGGTACCAACGATGCCATCGAGCTTTTCCGACAGGATGGCTCCTCAGTCATTTCCATTTGCCGCGGCACCGAAGCACTAATTGCAAATTCCTTTGACCTCTGGCTGCGGGTGCGGGTGGATGAATCCGGCAACTGGAGCATCGATCGCTCGACCACACAACAAAGTCTGTGGTTACCTGAAGCACAGGGCGTCGGCACTTTTCCCGCAGGAAACCAAAGTCTCGGCGTATTGTGTAAATATACCGCCAGCAACAGCAAGCGTTTTTATTTTGATGATGTGTATGCCGGCCCGATTGATATTGATGTGGAGCCTCCGAAAGTATTGCAGGTGCTGGTGACCGGCAGCAATACACTGGACATATTTTTTGATGAAGCTGTGGATGAAGCTGATGCTGAAACGCTGGTCAATTATAATGTTTCCCCAGAGATTGGATATCCACTCACCGCGGAGCGTGACAATCTAGTCCCGGCCCTGGTGCATCTCACCTTCGATCGTGAATTTTCAAATGCCACGCAATTCTCCATTAGCATCCAAAATATTGCCGACCTTGCCGGTAACGTTATGGAACCTGACCTGCTGACTTTCAGTATTTTTACACCTGCAGCGCATGATGTGGTAATCAACGAAATTATGGCCGATCCTTCTCCACCCGTCGGCCTGCCCGATTGGGAATATCTGGAGTTGTTTAACACCACAGGTTTTGATATTGATCTCAATGGCTGGAAATTATTAATAGGATCAACCGAAAAGTTATTTACGGATGTAAAAATAGCTGCCAACGGGTTTCTTCTCCTGAGTCACAAGGATGCAGCGGCAGAGTTTGGTTTTGCCGGACCATTTTATGGCTTCACATCTTTTGCGCTCACCAATGCCGGACAGCAGGTTGTGCTGATGAACCCGCAGAGAGCCGTTATTTCGGTCGTTACATACAGCGACACGTGGTACAACGATCAGCTCAAAAAAGACGGAGGCTGGTCGCTTGAGCAAATTGACCCCTCAAATGCTTGTGGCGGCAAAGCCAACTGGACGGCTTCAGTGGGCCAGAAGGGTGGAACGCCAGGTGCTGTCAATTCGGTGGATGCCATCAACCCGGATGTTATCCAGCCTTTTGCAAAGCGCGTCGAGATTGCAGACACTGCTACACTTATTCTTTATTTCTCGGAGCCAATGGACAGCCTGCAGATGCCATTCACTGATTTGTACGAAGTTCAGCCGGGCATGCTCCATCCGGTGGCGGCGCAGCCTGTTTTCCCCGATTATCAAAAAGTAACCCTCCAATTTACAAATTCCTTTTCTGCCACCACCATTTATACTTTGTCCCTTACGGGAAATATTTCCGATTGTGCCGGTAATCCTGTCGATAAGAGCCGGACGGTGCAGTTTGGATTGCCTGCTGACGTGGCGCCACAGGATGTTGTGATTAACGAAGTCCTTTTTAATCCCAAAGATGATTTTGTCACGGGTGTTGACTTTGTCGAAATTTACAACCGATCCAACAAAATTATCGATTTATCAAAAATGATGTTGGCTACGGAAGATAAAAATACGGGATCGATTAGCAGTCCTAAAAACATTAGTACAACCAGCTTTTTGTTTTTTCCAGAGCAATACCTTGTGCTGACTACCAAGCCGGAGGTGGTGGCACAGCAATATTTCACATCAGCCCCTGAGAATTTCCTGCAACTCGCAAGTCTGCCATCCTACAGTAATGATGCGGGAGTTGTGGTGCTCACCACGCTTTATTTCGAAACTATCGACCGTTTTGCTTATCGCGAAAAGATGCAATATCCGTTGCTTACTACATACGACGGTGTGTCGTTGGAACGCATCAATTACGACCGTCCTGCCTCCGACAGCACCAACTGGCATTCGGCGGCAGAAGATGTTGGCTTTGCAACACCCGGCCTTCAAAACTCACAGTATAGCCCGTTGCTGTTGGCAGATGATCCTATCACGATAAGTCCCGAAATATTTTCGCCCGACAACGATGGTTCCGACGATGTGCTGAATATTCATTACAATTATCAGGAACCAGGGCGAAATGCCAGCATCAACATTTACGATGCGCGTGGTCGCAAGGTGCGCCGGCTGATCGACCATGAACTGCTGGGCACCTCCGGCCAGTTTTCGTGGGATGGTCTCGACGACCAACGGCAGAAGGCATCCATCGGTATTTACATCATTTATGTTGAAGTTTTTGATTTAAACGGCGATGTAAATCACTACAAAAAAACTGTGGTGCTCGCTACCCGGCTATAGCCGAAATCGCCAATCAGATGGGATGCAATCCTTGAGCATAGCGAAAGGATGGCAGCCCTAAAATTTCAACATTCAAAAATTCTGTCGTTCAAAATTCAAAAGCAACAATTTGTCATTTAAACATTTTTTTAGTTCTAATGGAATGAAAACACTTTACATCCATGGCCTCGACAGCTTTCCCGTTTCTCAAAAGATGGACATCCTCAAAAAGTCCGGATTGGAAGCTTTAGCACTCCACATGAATTATCGCCGTGATAAGGATATTTACATCACCCTTCGCACCTATGCCGTCAATCAGAAAATTGAATTTATTGTAGGCAGTTCGATGGGGGGATTTTTGGGCCATTGGCTTGGTGAGGATTTGGGGCTGCCGGTTCTGCTCTTCAATCCTGCGGTGAGCTTTCGCACAATATTAGAACCTCATTTGCCTGAGATTCCGCATCGCCGCTGCCCGTCGCGTTATGTGGTGATTGGCGCCCATGATGAGGTGGTAGAACCCAAGGCAAGCGTTCGGTTTTTCGACGAAAACAGCCGCAGCGACTGCCGCCAGCGTGTGGTGGTGTGTGAGTGGCTAAAGCATCAAATCGATTTTGATTCCTTTGAGGAATTGGTGCAGTGGGCGCTGGCAGGATTGAGAAAGTGATCCTATTTTCCTGCATACGCCAGCGAGGCAATGCTCACCTTTACCTGATCGACGGTGAGCAGAGTTTGGGCACAGGCTTCGATGGTAGCGCCGGTGGTGATGATGTCGTCAATCAGAAGTAGGTGTTTACCACGAATTTTTTCGGGATACTGAATGCTAAACTTTCCCTTTACATTTTCGGCGCGAAGCGAGCGCGACTTTTTGGTTTGTGTTTCGGTGGCTGAATTGCGATACAGCACCTCCGTCACGAGATGCGCGTTTAATAGGGGCGCCATGGCATAGGAAATCACTTCGCTCTGATTATAACCACGTTTTTTCTGTTTGCTCCAATGCAATGGCACCGGAATTATCATATCAATATTGCTAAAATTTTCGCTTCTGCGCAGCTCGCGCGCAAATAGACCGCCCAGCAGTAGTCCGATGTCGCGCCGCCCTTTGTATTTAAAACGGTGCATCAGGTGCTGCACCCGTCCGGCACGGGCAAAATAGAGAAAAGAAGTGGCATATTGGAAATTAACCCGCCCCCAAAAGATTGCTGCCACAGGATTGTCGGGATGCAAATGGAAATTCGTGCGCGGCAGATGCATCCTGCAGCGTGTGCAGAGCGTGTGTTCGTTGCGGTAAAGTAAATTGCCACAACACTCGCACACTTCCGGGAAAAACAATTCGATGAAATCGTTAAGCATCGACATGCATCAAATATACATTTTTAAAAAAAGATGATGGGTTGAAATAAAATAATATCTGTTTGTAAGATCATTACTGTTTGGAAAACATAATTTCCCATAAATAGATTCTTCTCCGCCGTTGGCGAATCAGAATGACAAGGCATTAGGGTTTTTGGGAGGACTAAGCCGGCGGCGAAGCCGCCGGCTTAGTCCTCCCCTTTCCAATCCATCGCAAACCATT
>CAZTCX010000122.1:0-11045 GCA_964612515.1 uncultured Lentimicrobiaceae bacterium
AGGTTTTTGGGAGGGCTAAGTCGGCGGCGGAGCCGCCGACTTAGCCCTCCCTCCTCCAATCCATCGCAAGCCCTTGTCATTCTGAGCTTAGCGAAAAATCTATTGTTTTTAACCGGACACCAGTGAATCTTAATTTTAAAAACTCAATGACCAAGACCATTATGGATATTTGAAATTTGTTTTTTGGAATTTGTCTTTTTGCCTTGAAGTTACCGATTTTATGGATAGACACTAATTAGGGTTGCCATCCCATAGATCCCTGTTATCAACTGAAGGCTGCTACTTAAAAGCGCTCAGGTACATCCGGCGGCGCTCTACCAGGTCGCGCAGCTCGATAGCCATCAGGTGGTTTACCTCCTCGGCCATGGGGTAGATGTATTTCATGGTTTGTTCGAGGTAGTCGGCCATCTTTTCTTCAATCATGATGTCGAGGTGCAGGTCGGTGATGTTGCTGATGCGGTCGGCCACTTTCAGAATTTTGGCCTCTTTCGATTTGCCATGCAGAATACGTTCCAGATAGGCGATCTTACTCTCGTGGGGTGAACGCGTCACCAACTCTACCAGCTCCATAACGGCGGGGCCATGTTGGTCGATCCCTCTGATTTCTTCGCGGTTGGTCATAGGCACATCTTCAAACAAATCGTGAATCAGCGAGGCTTTCAGCAGTACGGGGTTGGTGTAATGATAGTCGAGCAGGATGGTAAAAGTGGCCATCATGTGTCTGAACTGATTGCCACCCACCTTACGTGCAACGCCAATCAGCGCGGTAGCTTTTTGGATGTAGGGCGCTGTAATAAGTTGTGTCAGTACTTCCTTTTCGGTGTCTTGCATAATAAGTGTAATTATTTGTGGAGCAGATGTACCTGAAAAAACCATTAACTAATCCGATTTGTTCGATGGTTAAAGGTTTTACACAAAATATTCTTCAGGTAAACCAGCGAAAGAAGCAAAAGAAATACATATTTCGGTAGCAAATCAAAAATCGGCAGGAAACTGCAATATTTTGCAATACACAGCCTTCTGGCGATTCCCAAATCAGTGGCTGAAACCTGCGCGAAAGTGCGCTCCGGAACTCCTGACTTCTACAAATAATTCAAAGTAAGGATTCATTGGACAAAATAAAATCAAATCCTTTTCTTTGCAAAATTGAAAACGCTCATGGGCTTTTGGCAATGGGTGGAGTTCCAACTATGGGGTGGTAACTGAAATTAACAAACTAATAACCAACGAAAACACTATGACCTACGACGAAAGATTACAAAAAGTAAGCGTGCTGGGCGCTGCCGGCAAAATGGGTAGCGGTATCCTGTTGCTCGCCGCAATCGAAATGGCAAACCTTAGCCTGAAAGCCGAAAACAGCGACAAGAAATTTGTGTTGAATGCAATCGACCTCTCCGAAGAAGGACTTGCTGGATTGGTAAAATACCTCACGGCGCAGGTGCGCAAAATTGCCGAGAAAAAGATGGAGGGGCTGCGCGAGATTTACGCCCATCGCGACGACCTGACGGATGATGAACAGATTGTGGATGCCTATATTTATACTGTGCTCAACATCGTGCACCCTGTTACCACCATGGAATCGGCGTATGACAGCCATCTCATCTTCGAGGCTATTGCCGAAAGCCCTGAACTGAAAACGAGCATTTTCAAAAAGATAAATGAAAACAGCAAGAGTGAACCGTGGTTTTTTACCAACACCTCTTCCATTCCCATCACCCGCCTCAACGACCTGGCCAACTTGCACGGACGCATCCTGGGATTTCATTTCTACAACCCGCCCGCTGTGCAGCGACTGGTAGAAATTATCACAATCGCCGGCAATAGTGCAGCGATGATTGATTTCGCGAAAGCTTACGCTAAAAATCTACGTAAGGTGGTGGTGCCCAGCAACGATGTGGCCGGGTTTATCGGCAACGGCCACTTTATGCGCGATGCACTGTATGGCATTTCCGAGGTGGAAAGTTTGACCGGAAAATTCAGCTTTGCACAAGCAGTTTACATCGTCAACAAAGTGACGCAGGATTTCCTTTTGCGGCCCATGGGCATTTTTCAGCTTATCGATTACGTAGGCGTGGACGTGGTGCGCTTTATCCTGGCCGTGATGAATCCTTATCATGAAAATGAAAACCTGCATTCGCCGCTACTCGACAAATTATTCGATCAGGGTGTGAAAGGTGGCCAGAACTCTGATGGTTCGCAAAAGGATGGATTTTTGAAATATGAAAAAGGGAAACCGGTGGCCATTTATGATATTGATAAAAAACAATATGTCGGCATGGATGAGCTGGCGGTGGAAGGCGATAAATATCTGGGCGCACTGCCTGATGGCTGGCAGCCGTGGAAAGCGGTAAATTTTAGCAAAGAAAAAAGCCAGTTGCTTGACGAATATTTTGAAAAGCTGCAGCAAATGAAAACTGCCGGCGCCGAAATCGCCATCCGCTACAACCGCCGCTCCAACGAGATCGGCAACGACCTGGTGACGCGTGGTGTGGCCAACAATGCCGATGATGTAAATACCGTGATGCTTACCGGGTTTTTCCACGCTTACGGGCCAATCAATAGCTATATGTAACGGGCGACCCTTGTGGTCGTCCTTTGTGGTTTGGAGACCTACCCTTTCCGCTTTTCGAGCTGTTTTTTCAGAAAAAGATCATACAACTCATCAGTTGACATAATCCTCGGATAGTTTTTTTTCTTAAACCTGTGATTAGTTTTTTATCCCCGGTCCATAATTGTCCATTCAAATAATTTGCCAGCGCAACAAACAATGTATCGTTTTCGTCAATGCCGGAAGTCAAATTTTGTGCTTTATGAATATCTTCATCGGATAATAGAATTTCATCGATAAATTTTATTCTGGATGTAATGGTGATGAAGATACTTTCCAATTGAGCAGGCTTTAAACCAGATACCAAAAGGATTTTTGATTTATGGTTAAAAATCTCTTCTTTCAGTAAGTTTATTGAAAAATATTGAAAGTATTTTGACCCTCCTATAATAAGTTGTCCGATCTTCCCACTTGAATTAAGGATTGCACTAAAAACAATATTAGAGTCAACAACAATTCTCATTTTAGTTTCCGTTGTGCTTTGAATTTGGTCCAAATATCTTTATTCACAATTTCAGCAAGTTCATCAGCATCATCCTGCAAAGCTTTGCTATTAGCTGATTGCTCTTTATAATTCAGATAGTCAAGCATGTCCTGAAGCTCCGTTAAGTCAACATTAACAGGCATTCTTATCAATATCTCGGTTTTTGTTCTTTCAAGTATCATGTTTTATAAAATTTAAAAAAATTCATTTTCAGACTGTTTATGCATTTGAGCCTGACAAAGTTAATGAATAAACGAATTGGTAAACAAAAAAGAGATATGTGCGCACAAATTTCATTTGTCCGGCAGCATCATTCCCACACCGTCATGCCTTTTTCCTAAAAACCCTAATCAAAAATACTAAAGGGGAAATTAAAATCACTCCGATAAAAACTGTAAGAAACCATACACCCAGACCTTCTGCCTCACCATGCGCAACCCGTATGGTTTGTAATGCGATGTAGGCAAAGGTCATCGTCAGGAAAACTTTGAACAGTTGCATCAAAAGGATGACTTTGGGAAGCATGCTCAATTCCTCTGGTTTGCGCTTTTCGTATCGCGACGGTCGGGCGGTTAGCAGCAGGTTGATACCTGAAAACAGGAGAAACATCACTACACCAATAACTGGCAGCATCCAGAGTGCACCTTTGCCACTATAGTGGTCGGGCAGGCCGCTGAAACCATAGTGTGTGGGTATTTGCTCGGGAAGTTGGCCGTACCAGATTGTAGGAATGAGTAACAGAGCGGCCAGCGCTATCCAACTGATGGCTTCAAGTATTTTGGCTGTAGCCGAAAAACGAACTCTTTCGCGCATAACATTTTTTGCGCAAAGCTACTTTTTTAACAGCTTGAACGCATGGTTCCAAGTTTCGGTTTTGAAACCATAAACGATCCAAACCATGGCGAGGGGTTCCAGAAACCGTGCATAGCCAATCCCGCCCAGGTCGATGGTGTCCCAGCCGAAATCTGTCAAAAACTGCGTCACTTGTTTTTTAGAAGATTCTTCGTTTCCACAAATAAACATGTCGGGAGGGCCGCCTTTGAATTCAGGATTGATCATGTGGGAACTTCCGATGATGTTAAAGGCTTTCACCACGCGTGCATCGGGCAGCCACCGCTGAATGCTTTCACCGGCAGAGTCGGTCTGGCCGACGCTCATGCGTGGTGGTGTGCCACCGGAAAAGTCGAGCGGATTGGTGGGGTCGATCACAATTTTTCCTGAAAAGTTATTTGCACCTGCCAGTTCTATGGCGTTGTGTGTTCCCGTCCAGGGCGTGGCCAATATTACCACTTCGCCAAATCGGGCAGCTTCTGACAAGCTGCCAATGCTGGCGGTTTGCGCGTGTTCTTTTTTCCATTGCTGGACTTTTGGTTGAGACGTGTCGCGCGAGCCCAGTTTTACTTCATGGCCATATTTTAAAAATCCTTCGGCCAAAGCCAAGCCAACATTTCCGGTTCCGATAATTCCAATTTTCATAAGGATGTTTTTTTGAGTTATTAATAAATTCTAAAAAACAAATGGTGAAAGGGTGATGTTCAAAAGCAGGCGTAGGCTGCCTCCCTTATGCCCACTGTTTTTCGGGCGCCTGCCTGGCATTTTCCCTAATCCTAAAGGCATTTTACCCAAACCCTAATTGATGAGAATTAAGTCAATTGTCAATATTTTTCATTTGCGACAGCGTTAGAAAATGAATTTTGGACGGAGAAAAATGTAGTTTTGTCATCCATACAAAACACAAGAGCTCATGAATAAACTTTACTTTTCTCTACTTACGGCTACTTTTCTTCTGATGGCTTTTGGCTTGCAGGCTCAAAATCCGGATAGTAAGGAAATCATCGACGGGCGCCTCTATATCGACGGACTTCCAGTATTTACCGAAGCGGACATGGCGCCATTTGCCAATTTGCCCGAGCTTACTTTAACGCCTGCCTCACGTGGGCGCAACCTTCCAGTGGTGGTTGATAATTCGCAGCGGCCCTGGTTCCGGCCGATCTTCGATCAGGTGGCGCTCGAATGCGGTCAGGCCAGCGCGGTATCCTACACTTTTACCTACGAGATCAACCGGTTGCGCGATTTGCCGGCCAATATTCCCAGCAACCAGTATGTTAGTCATTTTGTGTACAACTGGAGTGGCAATGGCACAGGTCAGGCTGGTGCTTTTTTCGATAGTTGGGATATTGTAAAGCATGTCGGAACACCCAATGTCCCCGATTACGGCGGTTCCCTTTCCTATGGTGGCAGCGCCCGCTGGATGTCTGGCTACGACAAGTATTACAATTCAATGAAAAACCGGCTTTGGGATTTTTACAGCATCAACGTCACTACGGTGGAAGGACTCACCACGCTCAAGCATTGGATCGACAACCATCTGGAAGGTGAAGCTACGGGCGGCGTTGGTAATATTTATTCGTCGGTTTTGAGCGCTAACGCTACCTTACCCGCAGGTTCTCCGGAAGCCGGCAAACACGTGGTGCTGCAAATGGCAACCTATGCCAACCATGCTTTGGCGATAGTGGGCTACCACGATTCGATACGCTACGACATTAATAATGACGGACAATATACTAACCATCTCGACATCAACGGCGATGGGGTGGTTGACATCCGCGACTGGGAAATTGGTGGCGTGAAGATAGCCAACAGCTACTATGCCTCCTCCTGGGGTGATGCCGGTTTTGCCTATTGCCTCTATAGCGCCCTGTGCCGCACCTTGCCGCAGGGAGGTTGCTGGAATGGATCGGTGCATGTAATCAAAGCCAAAGAAAACACGGAACCACAGCTTACCTTCAAAGTTAAGCTAACGCACAATGTCCGCAACACCCTGAAGGTGATGGCCGGTGTGGCCGTGACACCGGGAGCTACCGAACCGGAATTTATCATCGACTTCCCGATTCTTGATTACCAGGGTGGCGCAAAATATATGACCGGTGGTAATAATGAGCTCGACAAGATGCTGGAATTTGGCCTGGACGTGACGCCACTTCTCGATTACATCCAAACGGGACAGCAGGCACGATACTTCCTGCTCGTCAACGAAAAAGATCCTGGTAATTCCGGCACAGGTTTGATCAATAGCTTTTCATTGATCGATTATACCGACGGGATGATAATAGAGACGCCCTGCGCACAATCCAATGTGCCACTCACCGAAAATGGGCTTACCACACTTTTTGTGAGTAGTTCTGTTACCTTCACCAGCCCGCAGGTGCTCAATGTCGATCTTCCTCCGGCTACCATCAACGAGCCATATAGCAATCAAATGATTGGCTCGCAGGGAACATCTCCGTATCAATGGAAGATTAAACAGAAGTACAATGACCAGAGCGGCACATATGTTTTCCCTATTGTGAACGGTCAACAGCTTTATCCTAACAATCAAACTGATGGATATGTGACCAAGACTATCGATTTTGACTTCCCTTTTTATGGGAAAAATTACCAGGACATCACCTTGCATGCCGATGGCTATATCATGTTCCGCGAAGACCACTATCCGTGGACTTATCTGGTAAACCAGTTTAACCTTTTCAGAAATATGCGGTGCATTGCGCCCCTGATGTGCAATCCGATTGGCGTGGGCGGCGGCGGTATGTGGTACGAAGGCAACAGCCAGAAGGCTACCTTCCGTTGGAAGACTTCCGAATATGGCACCAGCAACATGCAGAATTTTGCTGTAAGCCTTTATCCCGACGGAAAAATTGAATTTTATTATGGAGATATCAACATTGCTTCCTGGAACCGATGGTTCGTTGGTATTTCCGAAGGCGACGATTTCAATTATGAACTCAACGACATCTCCAATACATCGCTTCCGGCGTCCAGCTCCATGATCACTTATGAGCCTGATTACGATTTTACGGAGATGAGCATTACCGAAAAGGGTCTCTTTAATGGCGTGCCTACGCAACCCTACGAGGCTTCCGAAATTAATTTCCAGCTTACCGATGCCAATGGGATGAAAAATACCAAAATGCTTCTTTTCTCTACCGATGGCGCCAACAATGTGGTGATACGCGATGTGTTTGTACAAGCCGGCGACAACAGCATCATCGAAAATGGCGAAACAGTCCTCCTTTCGGTGCAGCTTAAAAACATTGGCCAGGAGCCGGCTTTGGTAACTTCTATGAAAATTGCCATCGACGATGCATACGTAACCCTCATCGATAGCCTGGAAACACTCACTACCATCCAGCCCGGGCAAACGGTTTTGTTGGAAAATGCTTTCAGTTTTTCCGTAACCAACGATGTGCCCAACAACCACGACCTTATTTTTAACACCACCGTACAGGATGCAACGGATGTTTATAGCAGCCACATTTACCTGAAAGCCTACGCTCCCGCGCTGGCCATTGGAAATGTAACTTTCAACGATGGCAACAATGGCTATCCCGAGCCCGGCGAAACCATTGCGGTGATGGTAAACATAAAAAATACCGGAGGCGGCCGCGCCATCAATGTTCAGGCGCATCTTATCAATGCCGATCCTTATGTTAGCATCACCCAGCCAAACGCTTCTATTGCTTTTATTAATGGTAATACTACCGGCGTTGCAATCTTTGAGGTTACGGTTGCCGAAAATGCTCCGCTGGGCTACAACTGCATGTTTGGCGTAACGGCCACAGCCGATTATGGCTTTACGGCCGAAGGCTACTTTGGGATGGCCATTGGCTACTCGCTTGAAGATTTCGAAACCGGCGATTTCTCGCAGTACGATTGGGAGATGTCAGGAAATGCTCCGTGGATTATCGATAATTTCGATCCTTATGAAGGGCAGTGGTATATGCGGTCGGGTGTGATTGGCCACAGCCAAAACAGCGAAATTTCCGTGACCATGGATGTCCTCATTGCCGGCCAGATAAGTTTTTATTATGGGGTGCAAAGTGAAAATAACTACGACTTCCTGAAGTTTTATATCAATGGCGAAATGAAGGCACAGTGGGCCGGAGATACCGGCTGGGGTTATGCCGAATTTGATGTGCCAGCCGGCGAAACTACTTTCCGCTGGGATTACGTAAAGGATTATTCTGTATCGACAGGTATGGATGCAGGATTCATCGACTTCATCACCTTTCCGCCCAGCGGCCAGGAGACGATGGCTGTATCCGCGGGTCCCGATATGAGCATCTGCGAAGACCAAAACCCCGTCATCCAGGGTTTTATTATTAATGCAGCAACCATTCTCTGGACTTCCTCCGGCGACGGAACTTTTGACGATCCTGCGGCTACCCATCCTGTTTATACGCCGGGACCAAATGATATCAACAACGGTATTGCCGAACTTACCGTTACTGCCTGGGATAGCCAGAACAACCCCACAAGTGATGCAATGCTTCTTTCCATTTCATGGCTTCCCGACGTGTTTGCCTGCGACGATTTGCAGGCCTGCGATAACCAATCGGCAGTGCAGATTTCCGGTACCGTGACGAATGCTATTGTGCACGTGTGGCTCTCGGATGGCGACGGAACTTTTGGTAACGACAACAGTCTGGCGACCGATTATTTCCCTGGCGCCAACGACCGCTTACAGGGAACGGTGGAGCTTACACTGGTAGGCATGAGCTTGCAGCCTTGCACCGGTTCCATCGAAGATGGGCTGACACTTTCTTTTGTCCCTGCGCCCGAAGTTACTTTCGACACGTTGCCCGTGCTGGGCACCAACATGCCGCCTTACGAACTTACCGAAGGAAATCCCGCCGGCGGCATTTACGAAGGTCCCGGTGTGATAGATGGCTGGCTCTATCCTGACATTGCCGGCATCGGTCTGCACACGCTCCGCTATACCTATACCGACGATAACGGCTGCAGCGAATCTGCCCAGCAGACGGTTGAGATTGTACTTTACGTAAATATCGCCTCCGCACAGCGCCACGAGGTAACCATTCACCCCAATCCCGGTGCCGGACTTTTTACCATTTATGGTTCCGGTTTATTTGATGATCCATTTCAGCTAAAGCTGATTGATGCCGCCGGGTATGTTGTGATGGACAAACCGCTTGCACCGCTGCCCGCTGGCGAACCTTTGCTGCTCGATGCCACACGCTTTACCCCTGGCATCTATTATCTGCAACTGATTGGCAGCGATGGCGTGGTTATAAAAAAACTTGTTATCAGCCGATAGGATAATTTGAAAGATAAAAAACCCTCTGGAAGTGATTTTCAGAGGGGTTTTTTATGTGGCTAGTAGGTTTGTATTTTATCTGTGAATGGCTAAAAAAATTCTTCTTTTTGTGGTTCTCTTATAAATGAATGCCGGTGGTTTGGTTATGAAACCTTGTGGGTATTTCCTCAAATGTAGCCTTTGTTGAATTCCATGGAGGGATGCTGGCGAATGATCCGGTAAAATCACATCCGGACTTCTTGTTGAGCGTTGTGCGCCACAACAAGTCCTATTTATCAGTTATTTGGGCTCAATTTATCAGTTCATCAAAGTCAGTAATTAATGCTCTGAAAATCTTCTCTCCGTCATCACCAAGTTTTTTGTTAGAAAGGCCTAGGTCTGCCCGCATTGCTTTCATAATCCTCCTTAATTTTCTAAAATGTAAGTTATGATCAAGGGTGTTTGTCTCCTCGTTTGCCAAATACAAATACTGAAAATAGTCTGAAAAGTAATTTATTACTTCAGGAGAAGCATAAAGAACATATTTTTTATAAAAGTCAAACAGCTTTGTTAACAACAGTTTGTCTGGTTGCTTTTTCCCTGTTTTTGATCCACTAAAGATGTCAATTACAAGATTTACAAAGTGTTGATATAACTCTCTTCTTTCTTTTATTACCTCTGATAAAAGTTCTCTTTTCTTATCAATGTTGTGTTTAATGAAGTAACCTACTGCACCTCCAATAATCGGGAGAGTGATTGTCGAAATTGTTATTATAAGATTTGTGTTTTCCATTTGTGTGAAACTTAAATTAAAAGATGGGGAGAGGGGGACTCGAACCCCCTTGCTCTCTGTCCTGAATTCAGATTAGTCAACCGTTGGTTTCAATGCCTTATAGTTTGGAGTTTGGTACCATTCTCCCCACGAGAGCAACTCCAACCACTACACTCTTGATTTTTTCAACCATAGTTGTAAAGTTTTGAATTAACATCATTGTCACCAATGAGGAGAACGCTACCACTCCAACTAAGGACATTGCAAATTCAATAGTCAATGTAATCCTTAAACTCAGACTCTTTTGTCCTGTTTATGGGACGATATTTTTCAATGAACGCTGTCTATTTATCTTTTCCACTAAGTTTAGTACAAGAATCGTCGTGGACTGCGGTCTTCAAACATTTCAACTTACAAAAAAGTTGAAGCGCGCCATAACCTCTGATTAACCTATTGTCCCGACGGTTTTTTATACCGCGGGTCGTGTGGTCGGCTTTAATCAATTTTTATATTTTCTTTTTCTATTATTTGCTCAATTTCCATCCCCACTCTCCTCTTATTTCTATTATCAATCCTTCCGATAAACCCAGATAGGACAATCCAAAAGTTGTGATTGTCAATATTTGCGCAATATGATGTTAAACAATCAAGGTCATAATTTTGCTGAGGTGGGAAAATTCGTATCATTTCCAAACAAACAGGCGAACCATTACAAATGATCATTTTAGGTTTACTGGTTAAAATCTGTTTTTTCAGAAACTCTATACAATTATCAACGATATGTCTTTGATTGTTCTTCCCATTATCTCCATTTTTTGGTGGAAATGTATCTGAAAAGCATTTTACTAAATCAGTATGAGCTATATTTCTATCCTGACACTCCCAGTTTTTATATAATATTTCTGACACTTTTCTAAAATCCCTGAAATATGGATGTCCATTGGGATTAAATAATTTAAAATCATTTAAATTCCTTTCCTCAACATGTCCAACTTTATTTTTTGGATTCAGTCCAATTATCCAGATATCGGCATCAACATTTCCGTCAATAAAGTTAATAGGATAAATATTATGTTTTGAACGA
>CAZTCX010000123.1:0-5418 GCA_964612515.1 uncultured Lentimicrobiaceae bacterium
ACACATTTGGTCGCTATATTTTTTATCGTCTGCGCCATCGGGCATCCCAGGTTAGCCTGTTTTTATTTTAATAAAAAAACTTAACGCTCACAAAGCTATTATTGATACCGCTACGGTGGTAATGTGTTCGAAGATGTAGGCTCAAAAGAAAGGTTCGTTGTTCCCTTCGACTACGCTCTGGGCAAGTATTGTTCATTGTTTGTTGTTTGTTGTTTGTTGTTTTGGCGGCTATATTACTTTTCTGCGGTAGACTGAGGACTGCCGACTGAGGACTTTTGACTGAGGACTGTCGATGAGACATTTATTGAAATGAATTAACTTTGTAAGCATAAAATAAATACCGATACAAATGATGCAGACATTGATTTTAAGAAGTGATTCAGAAGAGAACATCCGATTGCTTTTGCAGCTCGCCAAAAAATTAGAGTTTAGCGCCTACCAGCTCTCTCAGGAGAAGGCAGAGGACTTAGGTATTGCGATAAGTATCCTGGACGGCATGCAGTCTGGTGTTCTGGATGAGGACGAAAAATTTGATTTCATCAGCAAGTTGCAGAGCAATGAAAGTTGAGATCACCCGAAAATTTTAAAAACAAATTGAGTCGTGTGACAATTTCACGATTAGGAAGAAAATGGGAATAATATTGGCGGATGTTGTAAAATGTGATTCGCTCAAAGAAATCAAAGGATTGAAGAAGCTCAAAACACCAGGTAGCTATTTTCGTATTCGGGTAAATGATTATCGTATCGGAATATTCCTGCAAGGCGAAACTGTTTATTTTACAGCCTTTGATCATCGTTCTGATATTTACAAGTATTTTCCTTAAACCCATAGGCGAATTTATCCGCTATACTCAAAGGAAGGAAGTTATCATGTTGACCTTTTGTTGGGCAATCTTTATCAATAGGAATGAATTACTATTGTAAGATTAAAATCTTGCTAAAAATCTTGGAAAAACCGGAAGTCAAAAAATGGAATCATCAAAAAACGCCTTTAACAAAGTTGCCGAAATAACGCTGCTTTTTTGGCTCATGAAAATTGTGGCAACCACACTGGGTGAAACACTTGGCGATTATCTTTCAATGTCCCTGAATCTTGGCTATGCCACGGGCATAATCATAACTCTGCTATTTTTCCTTATTGTTCTTGGCATTCAGCTATCCAGGAAAAAATACATCCCGACATTTTACTGGCTTGTCATTATTTCGACAACGACATTTGGAACGGAAATTTCCGATTTCCTCGACAGAAGCCTGCATTTGGGCTATTCGTTGGGAAGTTTGGTGCTTTTTTCGGGCTTGGCTTTCACCCTACTTCTTTGGTATCGGAAGTTCAAAACATTGAGCGTTTATCCGATCCTGAGCAGAAACAAGGAGATTTACTATTGGATTGCAATCCTTTTCTCAAACAGTTTGGGAACTGCATTTGGAGATTATTTAAGCGATGTGGTTGGATTAAGCTATTTGCATGGAGCGATGGTTACAGCCGGAATCATTTTAATTGTGGTCACATTACACTACCTGACCAAAATAAACCGCATCATCCTATTCTGGATTGCCTTTGTTTTCACAAGACCATTTGGAGCAACATTCGGAGATTTTTTGACCAAACCATTAGCCAAAGGCGGATTAGATTTAGGAACACTAAACGCTTCATTGATTTCAATTTTGCTTCTTATCCTATTGATAATAATATCACACAGAAGACTATTGAAAGCAAAACCGACTACGCCCTAAAACTGGATGATTCCGGCTAAATATGCAAAAGCTAATGAAGAAATAAATGTAACATTGCATTTACACAAACCCTGACCCAATGCTAAAAATGATAAAGACAAACATAATACTCATATTAATACTTTCGTTTGCCAGCGCAGCTCATGGACAAGTCTATCGAGTAACTATTGAAATAAACGATACCACAAGTTTAACAATGGATCGTGCGAAATTTGATTAATCGGCGACTTTTTAAGAAAGCTTAGAAAGCAAGAGAATCTGACACAGGAACAGGTAGCCAAAATAATGAAAATTGATAAGTCGTACATCTCAAAAATTGAGAACAACTTAAAAGAAACAAAATTTGAAACAATCCGGAGATATGTTGAGGCATTGAATGTAAATAAAATGTCTTTGAATCTTGAATTTGATAATGGGAAGTCCGAGGTTCTTCACCTAATTTAATCAAACTGGAATCATAAAAACGCAGCATAATAGAAAAACGTCGCTCACATCCGGTTTGCTGTCATCCGGGAAAATATTTTTAGAAATGAGAAATTTGCATCTACTTTTTTTAGCTTTGATTTTGTCAACCGCTTTTGGTTGCGAAAAGAAATCATCGGAGCCGGATAGAATTACCGGTACCTGGACATTTGCGGTAAAGCCAACACAAAATTTGAATAATTGGCAGGGACACGTAGAAGATAGAACGGTATTCGATGGTAGCGAGGAATTGACTTTTGAACCCAATGGCGACTTTTACATCGACACCATCAATTATGGCACCTGGATGTTTGATGCGGATCAGGATGTTTTAATAAACTTAACCCACGGAATGGGCTATCCTCCTGATGGATTTCCGCAGAACTCCATGTCTTTTGAAATAATTACCCTAAACGATTCTATCATGGAGGTTTACCATCGGTACTATAGGTTTACTGAAAATAAATACAAACTCAGGAAGAAGCGATGATGAAATGCGCCTCCGCACTCATTTGTTTCCGCTCCCATCACTTTTATAAAAAAAACAGGCATACCGTGTGGTATGCCTGTTTTAGTAGAAAAAACCTCTTTCCGAGCCTGATCAATACCTGGGCTTTTCAATCGGTAAATCGTTTTCTCCGTCAGAGGATTTATGTTTTTGCAACAGGGCAGAGATCAACAGCGCGATGCCACCAAAGAGAAAGGTCATCGAGAAATAAGCGACTTCCTGCTGCATGTTGGTATAATTTACCAGCAGATGCCCCAACAGGATTCCTACCGCCACACCAATCAACAGCAACCCGAGGCGAAGGGAGCCATCGGTAGTTTTACTCATTTTCAATGTACGCGCGTCGGCGCCATGCTGTATCAGATTTAACTTGATTTTACGGTCGGCCTGGATGTAAATGATGACCACAATCATTGCAAAAAACCCTAAAGGAACCAGTACTTCTTCCATAACTTTAAATTTATATGATGTTAATATTTTAATTTCTCATTCACCCGCTTTGACACCCGTTTTGGTGGTTGGTTACAAAAATCTTTTTCAAACCAGAATTTCCAAATAAAATCTTGTCGGGTCGATGTGTCCGTAGTTTGGACGAGGCTGTGCTTAGTTCGCTTTATTTTTACAGGCTTTGCCTATCGCAATGATTAGAAAAAGCAGGCATAGCCTATGACTTTATTAAATTAATTGTGAATGATATTTTTCACACTTTTGTAACCCGACGCATGAAGCGGCGTCAAAAAAGGCACAAATGAATTATCGCGACGACAGCTTTTATATTTCGCAGGTGCTCGATGGCAATCAGACAGCTTTTGCGGCACTGGTGGAGAAACACCAGCAGATGGTTTTCACCATTGCCGTAAAAATCCTGCGCAACCGTGAGCAGGCCGAGGAGATAGCGCAGGATGCTTTTGTGAAAGCTTACGCCGCACTGAGTTCTTTTAAAGGAGAGGCTAAATTTTCCACCTGGCTCTATCGCATTGTTTACAATGCCGCTATTTCGGCCGGGCGCCGCCGCCGGCCGGAGTTTGCTGCCATCGACGAAACATTCACGGAGCAATACACTACCGACGAAATTCACCCGCAGGTGGAGGCCATGAGTGAGGAGGAGAAGATGGAGCTTATCGAAAAGCTGATGCAGCAACTGCCCGAAGAAGACAACCTCCTGCTGACGCTTTATTATAAAAATGAAAAATCGATTGCCGAGTTGGCGGAAATAACGGGATACTCGCAGGCCAACGTAAAGATAAAACTCTTCAGACTACGCCGCCGGCTCTACGAAGAGATGCAACAAACGATCAAAAAATTAGTTTAAAACCCAAAATGGACATCAACAAAAATATCAACAACATCGACGACGACTTCCTGAAGCGGCTCATCAAGCTGACTTCAGAGAAGCCGGTACCGGATGGCTTCGCCCAAAAGGTGATGCAGCAGCTTCCCGCCGGGCAGGAGCAACCCGTTCCTGTAGAACCATCGCGGCGGCGGGCTTGGATTTTTTTGGTAGCTGCATGCGTGGCGGCGGTAATTGTGGCCATTCCATTTGGAGTTGGCGACGTTTTTACCCGCTTTGCTTCCGCAGATAGTTTTCAGATTTACCGCCAACTTTTCGGCAGCGTCATTGGCTCCTTTACCAAAGGTTTCTCTGCCATCCCCATTAGCAACATAGGAGTTTTAATTTTAATATCAACCCTGCTGCTTTACCTTACCAACCTGCTGCTGCGGCGGTGGTTCGACCAAAAGCAATCAGCCACATAACAGCACCATTGGCCGTAATTGTCTATCGAAATAAAATCTGCCATGCTTTCCAAATCTGTCGAAACAGCTATTACTAATTTCCTATCCCATCATTTTTCTGATAAAGATATTACCCTCCGTCATGTCTCTGGAGTTTCAGGTGGTTCTATCAATTCGGCTTATAAACTTACCACGAGCCGAGGCAACTTTTTTGTGAAGACCAACCACGCATCCCGTTTTCCGGAGATGTTTCAGAAAGAAGAAAAAGGTTTGGCGCTGTTGCGCAATGCCGGAGCACTTGCCGTGCCGGAAGTTCTATTGGCTGATACTGCCGGCGAAGAATCTTTTCTGCTTTTGGAATATGTTGAGACGACAAAAGAAAGAAAGGATTTTTGGGAAGATTTTGGCAAGAGTCTGGTGCAGTTGCACCAGCATCGCGCAAAGCAGTTTGGCCTGGATCACGATAATTATATGGGTTCGCTGCACCAACACAACGACCAGCACGACGACTGGGTAACTTTTTTCATCGAAGAACGCCTGCAGCGGCAGGTAATGCTGGCGCGCGACAGTGGCCGCATGGGGCAAAGTGATGTAGCGGCTTTTGATCGGCTTTATCAGCGGTTGCCCGAAATATTTCCACCCACCAGTCCTTCGCTTTTGCATGGCGACCTCTGGAGCGGCAACTTTATGACCGGTTCTCACGGCTATGCCTGCCTCATCGATCCGGCGGTTTATTATGGCCATCCAGAAATCGACATCGCCATGTCCACGCTTTTCGGCGGTTTCAGCAGCCGGTTTTATGAAAGTTATTACAGCCACAATCCCTTTCCGGGCAACTACCGCGAACGGCTTCCCATTTATAACCTATATCCGCTGCTGGTTCATGTAAATCTTTTCGGCGGCTCTTACCTTTCGTCGGTGCAACAGACGCTGCGGAGGTTTTGACGGAAATCCCAAACGACAAATCCCAAACGACAAAT
>CAZTCX010000123.1:5518-11017 GCA_964612515.1 uncultured Lentimicrobiaceae bacterium
AAATCCCAAACGACAAATCCCAAACGACAAATAAATCTCAAGTGCCAAATTTCAAAAGACTCTTAGTTGTTTGTTTTATTGATTTTTCAATATTGAAATTTATTTGGGATTTGCATTGTTGATTTTTGAGATTTAGCACGCAAGAGTTAAAAGTTCGGTTAAACTCTTATAAAATTTAAAACTTCACCCGCACCTGCGCTTTTATCTCCGTACGCGTATTCCCCTGCGATTCGTCCAGTCCCGTTCCCACCGAATCTGTGTTGTTCCATGCGGTTTGCGCCAGCCGCAGCCATACATCGATGTTGTCAGTGATGGCATATTTCATTAATAAATAAAACCTGCTTCCCTGATAATAATAGGCTGGAATGGAGAAAGCATAGAGCACGTCGTTTTCGTAAGCATAAATGCGCGTGTCGTAGTTGTCGGTGTCGAAGAGAGCGTAACGCAGGCTGATGTCGTAAGGCTTTCCTTCGGGGCGCCAGATAACATCCTGATAGATCAGAAAACCATCGGAGCGGTTCCCGGCGGTGTTGTCGAAAAGCATGTATTCGAGGCGGCTTTTCAGCGTCACGCCGGGCAGGATGGAGTAGGCTATGTTAAAACGGAAATTTTGACGGGCAATGTCGTCGGTTGTGCGCAGTGGGCTTTCGCCAGTGGCATTGTATTGCTTGTGGTCGTTGCGATATCTGAAATACATCTCTACCTCTCGCGACATTCGGAAGTCGAGCTGCGCCAAATATTCCGCGCCATGCGAGGGGAAATCCACACGATAGCGCAACCACGGAAAACTGAAGAAGTCGGCATAGCCCGAAAAGCTCCACCGCCGTGTGAGATCGGCGCGGAGGCCTGCATAGAAGCCACGTTCGTCCTGGTTGTTACTGCTTTCGCCGATGGCATTGCTGTAAAGGTTTTGATATTTCACACCATAATCCCTATAAAACAACGACACAGCTACCTGCGCATGAAGCGCTGCCTGAAGACCGGCTAGAAATGCGCTGCCACCATTTTCGCTCCCTGCCACCTCTCCAAAAAACTGAAACCGGTCGATCACCAGATTATAATCGAAGCCATAGTTGAGGTTTTCGGTTCCTGAAAAATAAAATTTCTGATAAAGTTGATTGGTTTTTTGCAACGGCCTGTCGAGTTGTGTTTTAAAAATGGTGGCACCAATGCGCAAGGTTTTGGGGCTCCATTCGGCACGTCCGCCAAAAAGCGTTTCCCGAATGGCGTGGCGGTCTGCAAGTTCGGCCTGTGTGCGGTGATAACCGGTTTGCTGCAGCGAGGTCACAAATTGTATCTCCTGGCTCAAGGTATCCACTTCACCGATGTTGGCGTCGATTTTTTTATTAGAATAAAAACCTGTGAGACGCAGGTTTTTGATGCGGGTGGTGACGGCCGCTCCCCGCATAAAAAGATTTTCGTTTGTAGAAGTGTTGGGACGAATCCGCCGTTGGTTTTTAACTACCGAGGCAGCATCCGTAGATTTTCCAAATGCCAGTCCGCTCCACATCGTCAGCCCCTGGCCAAACTCCAGGTGGTAGTCGCCCACAACCAGTTGCTCGATGGCGCCCAAATCGGCAGCATAGGCAAAAGCCGAATAGAAGTCGAAACCATTGGGCTGCGACCCTTTAAAAAACTCTTCGCCAGCATCTTTTTCGGCGGTAATGCCGACACGTATCCGATTTTGATAATTAAAACCATAGCGGGCATAAAGCCTGTCGGGGCTGCCGGCATAATATCCATTGGGTTTTGCCAGCTTTGCCGAGTCGCTCATCGGGCGGTAACCTGCCTGCTCCTCCAAGGTGCGGGCATACCTAACAAAAAGATCGTGGCGACCATATTTCAGAATCGTTGACGGGCGCATATCCGGTCGTGGTTTTTCAGCGGAAACTTTTACAAAAGGTTCCATCAACGCGATGAGGTCGCCATCAAAACCTTCGATGGCCTGCAGCTCATAAAGACTTACCAGCAGGCCGTATTGCGCACGGTAGTTGACGATTTGATGTGCCTGAATGTCGGTAAGGAAAAAGAGTTGTTTCAGCTCATCATAGCTGGCATAGTTGATATTAATGGGGTTTTGCTGCAAAAGATAAAGCTGATCGAGCAGGTCGCTGTAGTCAAGCTCTGTCTCGGTGCGTTCGGCTATCTGCTCAATCATGCTGATGAGCTCTTCGCGCTCTTTGATCGTGCCGGGCGGTTCTTGCGCTGTGGCCGGTCGCATGATCCAACAGGCTATTATCACAATCAAAAGGCAACGCCAGAAACTGGAGCCAATGATTCTATGTCTTTTTAGCTTTCGCAAAATGATTATTTAAAATGATAAATCAAACCAACCTGCGGCGAGTAGCCCAACACCTGGTGGATGGACGAAGAAATATCGATTTGAAGATTGCCAAGCAGCACGCCAAAGCCAAACGAATAAAGCGCAGGGTCGGTAGCAATGCCACCCCGCACACAGAGCTGCGGTATCAGCCGGTATTCGATTCCCATTTTAATATTTACATCAAAATCGGCTTGCTTTTCAGCTTCTGCGGTGAGGGTAAGGTTTTCGTCGAAGGCATAGGCAGCTCCCAGCCGAAATACGGCGGCAATGCGTTCGTCGGCATAATCGGCCATTTGGGCGCTGATGGGATTATAAACGTGCGCTCCCAGACTTAGATGATCGTCGATACGCGCCAGCAGCCCCACCTCAAAGGTAAGTGCACCGTGCGAACCGTAGTCGCCGCCGATGGAAGTGTGGAGATAATCGAGCTGCACGCCAACGGCAAAACGTTCTGACAGCTTGCGGGCATAAGCCAAACCAAACTTACTTTCGTTGAATTGCTCATATCCGAAATGCGATACTTTGAGTCCGAATACGCCATAGCGAACTGGCAATGCTACGCCGGCAGATTTCAGGCTAAGCTCTTTTACCAGAAAACGATTTTCGTAATAAGCACCTGCGGTAAGATGTTCTTGCCAGGCCAGTCCCGCCTGGTTATTTTGCATCGACCAAAAGTCGGCAAGCGCCACCGAGGCGCCACCCATGGCTGCCGATCGCGCTCCTTCCGGAACGTTGTCGCCCGCACCGAAAAGGTCTGTCATAAAAACGATGCACAGCACTAGCAAAAATATAGGTCTGAACATAACGGGGAGTTTTGTGACCCTAAAAGTAGAAAAATTTCATAAAGTATGATTTTAAAAAATGTTTTTATTTAGATTTTTTGATGTCCGGTTAAAATCCAAAGATTCATCTCCGTCGATTACGGTGGTTGAGCGTGTCGAAGCCCCAACGTGGCGCCAATATTAGCCCGGGGCTCAGCCCTGGGGCTATGAAAAACCCAGCCTGAAAAGCCCCAACGGGGCGAAATCCTCGTAATTCGTATGAGAGATGGTGATACCGTTATTGATTTAGCCCCGCTGGGCTATTGTTTGATTAATTCAAAACCCGAAGTTCATTCTGTCTGAGTCTGCAAAGTTCTACACACTATGCTCACCGCTCATTTCTTCCTCTTCAACTATGCCATTTTTGTTTTCCAAAAGAATGCTTCCGGGAAATCTTTTGCTGTGATGTGAACAGGTGGTTCCGTGAATATTCCAAATACTGCCGAGCCGCTGCCGGTCATGGCAGCATAGTCAGCCCCGGCATTGAGCAGACGGGTTTTAATATTGGAGATTTCGGGACACTGACTGATAGCAACCGACTCAAAATCGTTGTGAATAGTTTTCATCCAATCATCAATTGGTTGGCGAATAGCTTCGGTGAGTGACATTGACGGCGCGGCAGGCGTGATGGCCGCATAAGCCTTGCGGGTACTAATGTGGCAGTTGGGTTTTATGATAACAATGGTTTTTCCGGTGAGATCGAAATCAATTTCGGTGAGATGGTCGCCGCGCTCTGTGGCCAGTGCCGGAAGGCTTTGGATAAAAAAGGGACAGTCCATGCCGAGGGTGGTGGCATATTGTTGCATGTTGGTGGTGGTGAGATCAAGTTGGAATTGATCGTTGGCCACGCGGATGAGGAAGGCAGCATCGGAGGAGCCGCCACCGAGTCCTGCACCGGAAGGGATGACTTTGTGCAGATGGATATGAACGGGCGGCAAGGAGTGGTGCTGCAGCAACAAGCCCCACGCTTGCATTACCAGATCATTGTCGGGAGCACCCTCGATGGATAAGCCTGAGCGTGTGAAACGTGTGACGCCGTCGGTTGCCGGGATAAGTTCCAGCACATCGCAAAGCGGAACGGGCAGCAGCAGCGAGTGTATGTTGTGATAGCCGTCGGTACGGCGATCGGTGACATAAAGCCCCAGATTGATTTTGGCGTGTGGGAAGACGATCATTCCTTTGGAATTTGTTTGGACAAAAGTAATGGAATTGGCGGAAGAAGCAGGGCGCGGGGCGCATGGCGCAAGGCGCAAAGAGCAAGGCGCAAGGGTACCACAGGGCTGCATCCCAAATTTGGGTTCGCAGCCCTGCAAGGGATGCAACCCTGAGGCCTCAGTTCTATTTTTTGAATATCGAACCGCAGAATAAAGCTTGCCCTGAGCTTGTCGAAGGGAACCGCAGAATTTTGAAGTAAAGAAAGTAGGGCGCAGGGTCAAAATGAAATGCATGGTGTTCGAACGGGGCTGTGCTTCGTTCGGCTTCTTTTTACATGCTCCTGTCTGTTTTCTTTTTGAAACATGTGGATTAATAAAGCAGGCAAAGCCTGCAAAAATAGATGCAGCTTAGGCCAAGCCTAAGCTGAACCTGATCGCTTGGCGCTATGCAGACCTCGAAACGTCCACAGGACTTTCGAGCGTCAAAAGAAACCATGTTTTCGGAGCATTCAGATTCATAAAACATTGCCCACTTCAACATTTCCTTGGACTTAGTTCGACTGGCTTCGGCTGGCTTCGACTACGCTCAGCCACCGACGCTCAGGGTAGGCTTTATTCGATGTTGGATATTCGATAGTCCTTTTTTAATTTTTGAATATCGAACCGCAGAATATCGAATTTTGAAGGGAAGAAAGCAGGGCGCGGGGCGCAAAGAGCAAGACAAGTAGTACAATTTCATGAACCCGGGGCGGGCTTCGACAAGCTCAGCCACCGAAGCCTAAGCTGAACGAGGGACAAAAGTAATGGAATTGGCGAAGAAGCAGGGCGCAGGGCGCAAGGCGCATGATCGTGATTTCTATTTTGGTTTTTGAATATCGAACCGCAGAATAAAGCTTGCCCTGAGCTTGTCGAAGGGAACCGCAGAATTTCGAATTTCGAATGTTGAAAATAAAGACATGGCGCGTAACGGATGGTAAAAATTTAGGATGGACCAGGGTCGCCATCCCTTTCAGGGCTGGCATCCCTTCCACTGCTACCTCTTCATTTCTACTCATCAATCTATTTTTTCTAATTTCTAACCCCTAACTTCTTCCTTCGAGGCAGGGATTGAAGCGGCACCCCGGCGCAGCAGCGGCTGATGTTTTTGTTGGCGGGCGGAGGCTGACGCAGGAAGCCCACGTACCGCCTACAAAAACACAGC
>CAZTCX010000124.1:0-10903 GCA_964612515.1 uncultured Lentimicrobiaceae bacterium
CATTGTCATTCTGAGCGCAGCGAAGAATCTATTTTTTTTAACCGGACACCACTGTAAATTAAACACAAAAAAATTATGAAAACAATTCTCTACACTTTCATTTTTCTGATGATGAGCCAGATGCTAATGGCGCAAATCCTGCATGTACCTGAGCAATATGCCACGATACAAAGCGGAATAGATGCCGCGCAAACCGGCGACACGGTGCTGGTGGCGCCGGGTATTTATTATGAGTTTATCAATTTTAATGGTAAAGCCATCACGGTTGCTTCCCACTTCCTTACTACCCGCGACACCGCCATGATTTCGCAAACGGTTATCACTTCAGAGGGATCCGACAACGTTGTGGCTTTGGTGAAATTTCAAACTCAGGAAACCCGCAGCACCTGTTTGTGTGGTTTCACGCTCAAAGACAACATTAGCTATTTTACAGGAGGCATCGATTGCTATCAATCGTCGCCAACGCTCACACATTTAAAGATCGAAAATAATTACGCCGACATGAATGCAGGCGGCATTGAATGCAGGGATTTGGCTTCTCCCTACATAGCCCATGTGGAAATTACCGGCAATTCATCGCATTATGCTGGTGGCGGCATCAGTTGTTCGCTAAACAGTAGCCCGCAGTTGGTTGATGTTGTTTTGTCGAACAACACTTCCCGTGGCAGCGGTGGTGGAGGTTTGCAATGCTGGTATGATTGTAATCCAATACTTGAAAACGTCGTATTTTATAACAACACGTCACAGCATAGCGCCAGCGCGATTTATTGCGTTGACTCCAAGATCACCGTGCACAATGCGCTGATTGCAAATAATAATATTTTGTATGATGATAATGGAGGCGCAGTAGTATTGATAGGTTACGACGAAAGTATCTTTACCAATATTACCATGGCCAATAACACTGGCAATGGGCAGGCTGGCATGATGATTCATGATAGAAGCTCCGCAACTATTACCAATAGCATCCTATACAATAATGGGCCTGCCGAAGTTTATTTTTATGAAATGAGTTCTCCGGCCACGCTCACCGTAAGCCACTGTAATATTGCCGGCGGTGAGGCGGGCGTGGTGCACTCCGACAGCATCTCCATCCATTGGCTCGAAGGAAACATCGATGCCGATCCGGCTTTTGCAGGTTCGGGTGCAACACCTTTTGCGCTAAGCGAATCGTCGCCCTGCATTGATGCGGGCACCGCCGATACCACAGGGCTGATGCTACCTGCCGGCGACCTTTTGATGAACCACCGCATCTGGGACGGCAACCACAACGGCACCGCCATCATCGACATGGGCGCTTATGAGTTTGACGCAGCACCGCTCAGCGTGGCTTCTCCGGAAAATCCGGGCAGGGAAACTGCGACGCTTCAAGTTTTCCCAAATCCTGCAAAAGGAAGTTTTGTGGTAGGTTTTGATTTGGAAAAGTCGCAGCAGGTTTCGCTGCAAATCTTTTCGCTCACCGGCGTATTGGTACACCAAGTGCCTGCAACATTTTGCGAACGAGGAACGCAGCAAACGGCAATAGATATTTCGCACCTGCGACCGGGGATTTATCTGCTTCAGCTAATGCCGGAAGAAGGATTTGCAAGGCAGGCAAGGGTGGTGGTGCGGTAAAACCCTTGCTGGGTTTTAGAAAAACGCTCAGCGGTTCGGCGCCAACCGAAATCCTTGCAGGGTTTAGACACGGTTGCTAAAACCCTGCAAGGGTTTACTCCGGCGGAGTTCGCCGCTTCTTAAAGCTAAACTTCCTTTCGGTGCCTTTGAGCAGCCGCTCTACGTTGTGGTGATGCGTCAACGGAACAAAAATTCCTACCATCACCGCCAGCAAAAGTAGCGACAACGAATGCGGGTTGAAGAAGATGATGGTCACAAACGGGAAAGTTACCGAGGCGGTAATCGATCCTAGCGACACATAGCCTGTTATTGCCAGCACGATTGCAAAAATAACTATTGCCACCAGCACTCCCTGAGGATACAACGCAATGCCTACGCCCAGCAAAGTGGCGATGCCTTTGCCGCCTCTGAACCCGGCAAATATGGGGAACACATGCCCCAGCACTGCAACGGCAGCCAGCGCGATGCGAAAATGGATCATTCCCAGTTCGCCCATGGTTTCCGGTGCAAAATACCGCGAGAGGTACACCGAAAGCCAACCTTTGAAGATGTCGAATAATAATACGGGGATGCCCGCTTTGGCACCCAACACACGGATGGTGTTGGTGGCGCCGGCATTTCCACTACCTTGTGTGCGCACGTCGATGCCGTAAAATATTTTGCCTATCCATACCGCCGACGGGATGCTCCCGATCAAAAAGGCTGTGATAATGCCTGCTGCAATCAAAAAATAATATTCCATAGTTTTATTCTTCCTCGTTAGTTTCGTCGCCGCGCCAGGCGCGTAGAATTCTGTTTTTAGTAGAGGTGGGCATATTAATGTAACGATAGCCCTGCACGTCGCCCTTTTCTTTGCGGCTGCTTACATCTTCGATGAGTATGTTATTATAATCATTATTCGACGAAGTGGCCTGCATCAGGTTGCCGCTGTATTGAAAGATGTACCACTGCCGCCGGTTTACTTCTATGTAAATGGTAAGGATGTCGCCGCTTCGTTTTCGGACGATCTCCATAAAGCCATCAAAATATTTATTGACAGGTTCGCCGGCCACCATGCTTATGCCGATTTTTCCTTCGGAGATAAAAGAGCGACTTGCCGGATTGTAGCGCAATGTAACCTGGCTCAGCACCAAACTCTTCTTCAATTCGTCAGGTACGCGTCGCAAAGTGCCGAAAGTAGATAAGTTATAAATGACTTCGGTAGCCTGTTCGGTGCCAAGAAGCTGGCGGAAAGCCATCGCTGCCGGACCTCCCGCAAGTTTTATACCGGCCGTGTTGGCCTTGTCCAAATCCTGCAACATCAGCGCAAGCGCCTCCGCCTTGAAGGGAAAGTCGATGGTGAAAAATGCTTCAAACCGTGTGGAGTCGGGGATGATGTAATGATCGATGTTGCCAAAAGACTGAAGCCTCACTTCGCCTAAATCAGCACCAAAGTTGAGCGGACCGCTGGCCGTGAAGTGGCACGCATCCGTATTGAGCCTGATCCAGGGGTTGGGTGGGTCGAGGTTGAGCGGCGTTTTCAGGTCGTCGGGGGCAGCAATAATAAACTCGCGTCCTTTGTTACGGACTGATACAGCGCCTTCCACCGAGAGCATCAGCGTGTCGCTATAATATCCTTTGCGGGAAAGGAAGGCAGGATAAACCCGATTATCCTCATTGGAATGAAAGAAGCCTGCGTACAGTTTTTTATAGGCAAACTCTTCAGGCTGCGCGGGCACCGTAAATACGAGGCTGTCGGGCTGCACACGCTGACGGAATTTCACCCATCGCGAAAGCTCAGTATTACAATCCTGAATGGGCATAAACGCTCCATCGAAGTCGAGGAGTGGGTCGCGGGCATTGAGATTTACAGTTCCCCGATATTGCCATTGCGGACTGAACATGAAATTTTGTTCGGGCATCACCTGCCCCTGCGCCACTGTCTGGTAGCTCGAATCGACATAAATATTATCAAACTGAACGATCTGTTCTTCATCCAGCAAGTTGCTGTAGGCATAGGTTCCTTTGGCGCGGTAGAAATAGCGCGATTCAATCGAAACGTCTGCATCTTTGATCAGATGTATTTTGTTGCTGGTGTCGGCTACGATGGAAGCTGCATGCAGCGGTGCCATCGCCGCATCAGCTTTGACGCTTACCCTTCCGTCGCCTGGGAAAATGGCTGCATCGGCTACTTTTATAATCTTTACACCTGAAGCGATAATCATATTGCTATCGAGGCTAAAGGCAGCCTGGGTAGCATTAAAAGCAAGCGAATCCTGCAGCGGATGTGTCGAAACCAAGCGGGCACCATCCGGAACTGCATCTATCATTTCGCGTAAGCTGAGTTTATCAAAATCAGAACTACCGGCGGCGGCATTGCTGCGCATCACAATATCCCGTTGGTTGATGTGCCAGTCGAAGCGCTCCATGGAAGCGAGGTACTGCGTAATCGGCAGATTTATCTGCGAATGTTTTCCGGTGGAAGCAAAGGATGCCGTGCCGGAGTCAAAATCGACATGCGCGCTGTAGCGGTCGGAGGCAAAAGCAATTTGTTTGTCGTCCAGGCTGTTGATTTTTAAATTCAGCGTGTCACTGTCGAAATGATTGTTGCCATACAAATAACGACGGGAAGTAGTGGTGGCGCCATAAAACCGCATGGTGCCTGAGCCAGTAAGCACAGTGGGCGAATAAATGAGTTCGCCTTTGTGGGCAACTTTATCATCAAACATCCGGAAGGTCGAATCGGTAGTAGCCAGTAGCATGGTATCCTGATAAGGCCACCAACGCTCCTCGATATTTTCCCCTTTTACAGATGGAAACGGCGCCTTCGGCGATTTCTGGGCAGTGATTTCAAAACGATCGACCACCGCATTCACCGAATCCAGGAAAAACATCATATTGCGCCCTTTGGTGGTTGTATTCAAAAAGGTAATGGTGCCTGTTCCTTGCAGACCACTCATGGTAAGCCGCACGGTATCCGTAAACATTCCTTTGTGGTTATACACGGGATAGCCTCCCGGCGGCGAGATAACCTCGAAGCCCAGCGAATAATCCTTCATCACCGAAAGTGGCTTGTTGACCTCAGGCTGAAAAATGCCACCGGAATAGAGGTATCCATCAAAAATCAGATTTTCTGTAGAAGCATTCACAAGGCTTTCAAGCGTAAAAGGTTTCAGGTTGTAATAAAAACGCTCGCGGTTGTAAGCATCTTTATAAGCCGAATCCTGATCGTAATAAACGTACGACTCACTCTTGCTGTTGAAAATAGGATAGCGCGGGTAATCTTTCAGGCCACTTTTGTTGGTAGGATAATCAATCAGCAGGTCGCCGCTGATGTCGGAAACCACGGTCTTTACGTCCACATATCTTTGTTCGCCGGGAGCCGCATCGAAAGCTTTCACCTTAAACTTCATGTACTCGATGGTGGGCAAATTGAGCCGAAATGTGTCGTACTCGAACGAGCAGGCTTGTGCCATAAACTCGAAAAGTCCGGCGGTGATGCGGCCTGAAAAGAGGAAGTCGAGGTTTTTGCGCAGCACCAGCTCCTGCTCGTTTGGGTAGATATACACATTTTGCGAGTCGCTGATGGAAACCACCGGCACGCCTTTTATCTTCAGGTCAAAATTGTCGAGGCTAAGCAGCGCATTGTCATCTTTTTCCACGTGCGACTGGAAGGCAATCACGTCGTAGTCGGTGCGCAAGCTGCGGGCGTTCACAAAATGAAAAGTCTTGTCGGTAATGACGCCCTGTTTTGTTTCGAGATTATAAAAAATAAACCCATCACGCGCCAGCCCTATCACCATCGATTCCGTTTGGTTTATCGGATATTTGATAAACTTCGCCAGCTCTTCGATGTAAAACTTTCGTGTGTCGAATTGCTTCGAATATTGATAAAGTCGCACCAGCGGACTGGTATTATCGATGCCCTGGATAGCGTCGTACATCCTTTCGTCGTAATATTTGCGGCTCACGAAAGTGGCGTTGCTCACCTGCTGCATGCCTTGCAGTGCACGGAAACGAATTTCCGGTTCGTCCATGCGCCAATACAAACCTTCGCAATGAATATCGACATGATGGTAGGTGTCAAACCAGGGACTTTCCATCAGGCCGCGGTCGGTACGCAGCATCGAAACTTCGCGTTTCGGGTGCATGTAGCGAAAACGCAAACCGGCATGAAACAAGGAGTCGTCCTGGTGGCAAATGGTGACGGCAGCACTGGCAGCGTTGATGCGGTCAGGCTCAATAACAAAAGCATCGGAGCGGGCAACGAGCAAATCATAATTCCCCTGCTTGTCGCGATAGGGTCGTTTAAAGATGAGCTTTGCCGGTGTAAATTCATCGCCGCTGCCAAAAATCTTAGCACCCTTCATCGCAAAACCACCTTCGTAATCCACATCTTCAAAAATATTCGAAACAAAAAGCTTTCGGAGATAGGATTGGAAAAAAGGATAGAGCGCGTTGTCGGGCGTGATCACGTTGGTCGAAACCTTTTCTTCGACGCTTCCCAGCAATGGCTGCCCGAAATAGGAAAGATTATAAAAGCGAACGCTATCGGCGGTAAGGCCTGATGAACGCATGTCGATGCGGTAATTGCTCAGCAGCACATAAACGCTATCGGCCGGAAGACCGGCGCGCTGCCAGTTAATTTTCCCGTCGTATCCAGTCCATTTTTCATCTACCGGATCGTAGGTGCCGCTGGTGGACCAAAGCGTGGTACTATCATTTTTGGAAACGCCTTGTAAATCGAGCCGGGGAAACGATACCCTGAAATTGCTGTCGGCAACGAAAGTATAGTTTGTCGAACCAGCGCGCCACTCGAAAGTGCGGGTGCGATAGAGAACATTATCGTTGATCAGCCACACGGTGAATTGCAACATCGACTCAAAGTCACGGCCACCTCTGGTTTTTTCGAGGGAGATGCGAGCGCCTAAAAGCCAGTTACGGTAGCTCTCAGCAGCAATGGGTTTTGTCTTCATTGCGCTAAGCACTTGCAGAAACTGCACAAAATCGGGATAGGAGCGCATCCGCTTGCCGAGCATCATGTTGCTAAGCTGATAAATCTGTTGCTTTTCTGTGGCATCAAAGGATTCGTTCTGCCATAGGGCGCTAAAAGTTCCAAGCACTGCCAGCGCTTCTTCTTTGTTTTCTTTATTAATAATTTGATCAAAAAAAGTACGCATCTCCTGCACGTACACCACCGAGTCGGTGCTGAACGCGCGCAGCGCCTGCCCCGGAAGAGCTCCGGAAATCAGCAGCAGCAGCAATGCAGGAAATATTTTAAAAACCTTCATCAATCAAAAGCTAAGCACAATTATCGATTATTATCTTTTACCATTTTCACGGCCACCCACTTGTTTTGCTCGCGCTGGTGCTGCAGGCTGATGCCGAATTTTGCAGCCGCTTCGGTGATGAACTGAATATCTTCTTTATAAAAACCACTCATAAAAAGTAGTCCGCCCGGGCGTAGAACGCTGTTGTAAGTTTCTATCTGGTCGAGCAAAATGTTGCGGTTGATGTTGGCCAGAATTATGTCAAAATGCTCGTCGCCTATCTCTTCTTTACCACCCATCCGCACTTCAATGTTGGTGATGTTGTTGCGCTCAAAATTCTCTTTGGTATTCTCAAAAGCCCATTCATCGTTATCAATAGCTACACCTGATTTAGCGCCGCGCATCGACGCCAGAATGGCCAGGGCGCCGGTGCCGCAGCCCATGTCGAGAAAATGCTTTCCGTGCCAGTCGATGTCGAGCACATATTCCAGCATCATGGCGGTGGTTTCGTGGTGGGCAGTGCCAAACGACATTTTGGGTTCTATTACCATCTCGTATTCGGCATCAGCCTTGGCGGGATGAAAAGGCGCCCGCACGTAGCATCTGCCGGCAATCATCACCGGCTCGAAGTTGCTTTCCCACACCGCATTCCAGTTTTGTTCGGCGATAAGGCTGGTTTTAAAGGTGATGCTCACCGGCAAACTTATTTCCCGTAAGGTTTCAGCGAGTTGCTGCTGATCGAATAGCTTTTTCGGCACATAGCCGGCAACGCCTGTTTCGGTTTCTTCAAAACTTTCAAATGGCAATTCGCCCAGCCATGCAATGAGTATTTCGGAGGTGGCGGCGATATCTTCCCCACCAATTTCAAAATCAACTTTTATGTAATCCATGCTTTTTTGTTTTTAGCTCTGACACTATTTATTGTATGTAAATTATTTGCAACATCTCAGTAACCCTGCCCTTCAGGGCAGGGATCATGTATCTTTGTAAGAAACTCTGCGGGCTTTAGCCCGCACTATTTTCAAATCAATATCTTTCCACAACTCATAATAACATTCTATTTATTTGGGCTAAAGCCCACTGAAACTATTTTTATTTTTGACCCTGGCCTTAAGGCCAGGGTTAGTGATGAGTTGGCTACAAGATTTTATATCAGGCTTTTTTTTAATCGTGGTGTCTGATCCATTTCCAAAGTTCGCGGTAGCTGATGCGCTTGCCGTACATTAGGATACCTGTGCGATAAATCTTGGCTGCAAGCCATGTGGCCGCCAGAAAACCCAAAACCAGCGTTCCCATAGAAAGCCACACCTGCCACATCGGAACGCCAAACGGGATGCGCGCCATCATTATTACAGGCGATGTGAACGGGATGATGGAAAGCCAAAACGCTACGGGCCCGTTGGGATTGCCTACAATAAACCCGAGCATCACCATCGAAAGGATGAGCGGCGCGGTGATGGGGAGCATAAATTGTTGGGTGTCGGTTTCGTTGTCCACGGCAGAGCCGATGGCGGCAAAGAGAGCACCGTAGAGCAGATATCCAAAAAGAAAATAAAACAAAAAGGAGCCAATCATGGCAGCGGCATTTATGCTTTGGATGCCTTCGAGCAGCTCGGCAGCCATGCCGGTATTCTGGCTCTGCTGTGCCATTTGCGTAAGCTCATCCTGCGAAAGCACTTTACCCTGGGTGGTCATCATCTGCTGTGTGCCGGCGGCCATCTCACTGCCCATCGACGCCATGAAAATCCCGATGATGAAAAGGGTGAGCACTACCCACAGCATAAACTGTGTGAGGCCTACCAGCGCTACGCCAATGATTTTCCCCATCATCAGCTCAAAAGGTTTCACGGATGAAATGATGACCTCTATAATACGGTTGGTTTTTTCTTCGATGACGCCACGCATCACCTGCGAGCCAAAGATGAAAATGAAAAGATAGATGAGCAACGCGGCACAGATGCTAAGCCCCAGACTTATCTCTATCGAACTTTTCTCTTCCGCACCACTCTCGTCGATTTTGATGGTGCTCAGCACAATGCTCGACTGGATGGAGCGCAGCACCTCAGGATCTACCCCGCTGGCCTGCAGCTTGAGACTTTCCACCTCGCGTTTCATCACATTTTTGATGTGAGAAGTAATGTCGACGGAAGGCTGCTGGGTAGAATAGAAAATTCCGGTGACGGGCACATTTAGCTCTGTCTTTGGAATATAAAGCAAGCCGTAATAATCGCTGACAGCAAACTCTTTTTTCGCCTGTTCAAAACTGGTATCAATGGGTTTAAATATAAAATCTTTAGTATCCTTGAATTGATCGACAAAAGCGCCCGACTCGTCGAGCACCTGCACCACTTTCACCTCATCGGTAAGTGTGGTGAGATAAATGGGCAACACGTACACCGAAGCCATCAGGATTGGCCCCAGCAGCGTCATGATGAGGAAGGATTTTTTGCGCACACGCGTGAGGTATTCGCGGCGGATGATGATGAATATTTTATGCATGGTGCCTTTGTTTTTGTGATGCTTCAACGGTTTTAATAAAGATGTCGTTCATGGTGGGCATTATCTCAAAGAAGCCATGTACTTCCACGTGTCTGATGGCCAGATTCAGCAGGTCGTTGGGCGAATCGGCCAAAGGAATTTTTATGTTGGCATCCACAAAATTGCCATCTTCGATTTGATTGCGAAGCTGATAGCCTGCAGGCAGATGTTGCGACAGGTCCGTGTGGCCATTGCGGTAACGCAACCGAAACAAGTTCTCTTTGTGCGCAGCGCGTATTTCGTTCATTGGTCCGTCGAGTATCTTCACCGAATTGTCGATGAGCGCTATGTGGTCGCACAGTTCTTCGACCGACGACATATTGTGCGTTGAAAAAATGATGGTTCCGCCGTTGTCACGAATTTTTAGAATTTCATCCTTCAGCAGGTTAACATTGATGGGATCGAAGCCACTGAAAGGCTCGTCGAAAATGAGCAATCGCGGTTCGTGCAGCACCGTCACGATAAACTGAACCTTCTGCTGCATCCCTTTAGAAAGTTCATCCACTTTTTTATCCCACCAGGCGGCGATGTCAAACTTTTCGAACCACATCTTCAACCCCTTCATTGCCTCTGCTCTCTTGAGACCTTTCAATTGAGCCAGATAAACGGCCTGCTCGCCTACTTTCATCTTTTTATAAAGGCCACGTTCCTCGGGCAGATAGCCGATCCGGTTTACATCGCTGCTGCTAATGGGGCGTCCGTCGAACCAGAGCCGGCCACTGTCGGGAGCCGTTATGTTATTGATGATCCGGATGAGGGTAGTTTTGCCGGCACCGTTAGGCCCCAACAGCCCGAAGATACTTCCTTCCGGCACGGTGATGCTTACATCATCCAGGGCGAGATGACCCGCAAACTGCTTGCGTACTTTTTCCGCTATCAGTAAATCCATGTAGTTCTTTTTTTAATAAGCGGCAAAAATAACGCCTTTTCATTAGCTGCCAATTTCAACTGGAGGTGGGGGGAAGGAATTAAGATGATTAATGAAAGTCACCCCATGAATTGCCGCGCACGAAGCGGCACTGATTAAAACTAAAAACCACTTTTAAATCTGATTCACGGGGTGTCTGTCTATTGTCTGAGGAAGATATCGCCGTTAAATCTCTTCATCCCATAGGGATGCAATATGGGTAGAAAAAACCTACACCCGGACTATTTCGTCCCGTACGGGACGAGATTTTGCGTTTCATTGTAATTTCTACCCATATCATGTGCCTAACGGCACAACCAAGTTTACCTTCATGGTGAAAGTCACACCGCGAATTGTTCCGCGCGAAGCAGCATTATTCAAAACCAAAAACTGACTTTCAGAACTGATTCACGGGGTGAGTGCGAAAAGGTGGCCATTTCAATTAGAGCAAAGTGATTTCTCTGATGAAATCAAAATCTTTGGTGTTTAATGTTTTTAATGGAAGGTTGTAATGGAGAGCTGTCGCGGCTATCAGCAAATCAGGCAGATGAAGGGTATTCGTCGAAACGGCATACCTTTTTATTAAAGCAATGGC
>CAZTCX010000125.1:0-10803 GCA_964612515.1 uncultured Lentimicrobiaceae bacterium
ATATATTGCGGGGTGGAGCAGTGGTAGCTCGTTGGGCTCATAACCCAAAGGTCGGTGGTTCGAATCCGCCCCCCGCTACTAAGATAAAAAAGCCGGTACCATCACAGTTACCGGCTTTTTTGTTCTATGCGATTGCGCAAAGCGAAAGGATTGGATGATGCAATTCGAGATCATAAACACTACTAAAAGTTAATTAGAAAAGCGCTCTTATGTCACACAAAGCCGGATTTGTAAATCTGCTCGGGAAGCCCAACGTGGGCAAATCGACGCTACTCAATGCGCTGGTAGGCGAAAAACTTGCAGTGATCACCAACAAAGCGCAGACTACACGCCACCGCATCAAAGGCATCGTGAGTACCGACGATTATCAGATCGTTTTTTCGGACACGCCCGGCATCCTTCAGCCCCATTATAAGCTGCACGAATCGATGATGGATCAGGTGCGCGAGGCGCTCGAAGATGCTGACATCGTGCTCTACATTGTGGAACCCGGCGAGAAGGAACCCGCCGAAGGAATCAAAACCCTCGACCCGGAAAAAGGTCAGCAGCTTATTGTTATCATTAATAAGGTGGACACACAAAAGCAGGAGGAAGTGCAGAAAACCATCGATTATTGGTCGGAGATTTTTCCAAACGCCACGGTGATTCCTATTTCGGCGCTACACAACTTCAACATTGCGGCGGTGCTCGAGCAAATCGTTGACAAACTGCCCGAACACCCTGCCTATTATCCCAAAGATGAGCTCACCGACAAAAGCTATCGGTTTTTTATTTCTGAAATCGTTCGCGAAAAGGCGTTGTTGCTATATCGCAAGGAAGTGCCATATTCCGTTGAAGTGGTAGTGGATCAGTTTAAAGAAACAGAAAAACTGGTGCACATCGAGGCTTTTATCTATGTGACGCGCGAAACACAAAAGATCATCATTCTGGGCAAAGGCGGCAAAGCCATCAAACAATTGGGAACGCTGGCGCGAAAAGATATCGAAGAGTTTCTTGGAAAGAAAGTTTATCTGCAGTTGAGCGTTAAAGTTGACAAGGACTGGCGCGACAACGACCAGGCGCTGCGACGCTATGGGTATTCGCAGTAATGCGTTACCGGAAACGCATATTCATTTTCAGATTTTTATTAATTACTTTTTTAATATTAAAAAATAAAACATGGCAAATATCCTGGCAATAGTAGGCCGGCCTAACGTGGGCAAATCGACGCTTTTTAACAGACTTACCGGTGAACGTGCCGCCATTGTGGAAGAAACCAGCGGTGTGACGCGCGACCGCCACTACGGGCAAAGCGATTGGAACGGTAAACGTTTTTCTGTGATCGATACGGGCGGTTACGTGGTGGGCTCCGACGACATATTTGAAGAAGAAATTCGCAAACAGGTGGATCTGGCCATGCAGGAAGCCGATGCAATCCTGATGGTAGTTGACGCCCGCGAAGGGCTAACGCCGCTGGATGAGGATGTGGCGGACATCCTGCGACGTTCGCCAAAGAAAGTTTTTGTGGCTGTGAATAAAGTGGATGTCCCGAAAAACGTCCATGAGATAGCCGAATTTTATTCCATGGGGCTGGATGGCATTTTCCCGATATCGGCCATCAATGGTGGTGGCACGGGCGACTTGCTCGACGAGATTGTGAAAAACTTTGAAGAACTCCCCGTCGACAACCTGGACGAACTGCCGCGCTTTGCAGTAGTCGGGCGACCCAATGTGGGCAAGTCGTCGTTCATCAATGCGCTGCTTGGCGACGAACGCAACATCGTCACCGACATACCCGGCACGACGCGCGACGCCGTCAACACACGCTACAATAGCTTTGGTTTTGATTTTTATCTGGTGGATACCGCAGGAGTTCGCAGGAAAAGCCGCGTGTACGAAAATATCGAATTCTACTCGGTGATGCGCTCTATCCGGGCTATCGAAAACAGCGATGTGTGCCTCCTCATGGTCGATGCTACCACCGGCTTTGAAGCGCAGGACATCAACATTTTGCATTTGATTGAGAAAAACAGAAAAGCGCTGGTGATGGTGGTAAATAAATGGGACCTTTTAGAAAAAGATTCCAATACCCACCTTCAATTTGAGAGCGAAATTCGCAAAAAGACGGCACCGTTTACCGATTATGAAATCGTTTTCACTTCGGTCATCAACAAGCAACGCATCTTTAAAGCGCTGGAAGCCGCCAACGAAGCTTTCCAAAATAGCCGCCGCCGCATTGCCACTTCGAAGCTCAACGACTTGTTGCTGCCCATCATCGAAAACTCGCCGCCACCAGCAATCAAAGGCAAATATGTAAAGATCAAATACGTAACACAGCTTCCTACAAAATTCCCCGCGTTTGCCTTCTATTGCAACTCTCCGCAGTACATCAAGGAGCCTTACTTGCGGTTTATGGAAAACACGATCCGTAAACATTTCGATTTCAAGGGCATGCCGGTGCAGATTTATTTTAGAAATAAATAAACGACGCCTGCTATGGCAGAAGGGGTAAGAATAGATAAATGGCTGTGGGCTGTGCGCGCTTTCAAAACAAGAAGCATGGCGTCGGACGCCTGTCGAACGGGAAAAGTTGTGATTGCCGGTCAGCCGGTAAAGCCGTCGCGCGAAACCAGGATAGGCGACGAAGTAGAGGTAAGAGTAGGTCCTCAACTAACGCGGACACTTCGCGTGAAAGAGCTTTTGCAAAACAGGGTTGCCGCAAAGCTTGTCCCTGAATATGCCGACGACCTCACTCCTCCTGAAGCCTACGAGCGCATCAAAATCATTAGTCAGCTCAACTACGAGCGACGCGACCGGGGAACTGGAAGGCCCACAAAAAAACAACGCCGTGACATAGATCGACTGAAGGAAGAAGATTAATTGGAAGTTACAAATTCCAATAAGGCAAATCACAAATAAATTACAAATCACAATAAAAGAAATCACAAATAAATTCCAATAACCAATAGTAAATAAGTCAAGGGGAGTAAGAGTGACTCAAACTCTGCAGCCGGAGTTTCTTTTTGTTAATTGAAAATTGTAAATTGAAGTTTATTGTGATTATTTAGCTTCTATCGTATAATTGATTCTTAAGGACATGGAGAACTTCTTTTTTTTACCTCACCCCCGCCCTCTCCAATTGGAGAGGGGAGCACTTCCGTCAGGCTTAACGGGAGCTCACCAGGCAGAGCGCTTCGTTTGGGTTTTTCCGCTAAGCCAGGAAAGTGAGCTCCCTTCCCCGTGTCGGGGAAGGGTCGGGGATGGGGCACTAGCGGCGAAGGATATGAAACTATCGATACAAGAATTAACACCTAAATAATTACGTTTTTTTTTGAATTTTGAGATTTGAGATTTTAAAACCATGCTTACGCAACGACAACTTTTTTTTGAACATGTGGCGCTGCCCTCGCTCTTCCCAATGGGACTTGAGATTGTTTCGGCGGAAGGTATCTATATGTATGGCTCCGACGGAACGCGATACACCGATCTGGTTTCGGGCGTTTGCGTCACCAACCTCGGGCATCGCCATCCGGCCATCGTACAAGCTGTAAAAGATCAGGTGGACAAATACATGCACCTGATGGTTTACGGCGAATTTATCCAGTCGCCGCAGGTAAAGCTGGCACAATTACTTACGCAAAAGTTGCCGTCGTCGCTCAACTCGGTTTACTTTGTCAATTCGGGCAGTGAAGCCATTGAGGGCGCATTAAAACTGGCCAAACGGATCACAGGTCGCTCCCGTCTCATCGGCTTTACCAACAGCTACCACGGCGGCACCCACGGCGCATACAGCATGTTGGGCAACGAAGAACTCAAAAATGCCTACCGTCCGCTGCTGCCCGACATTCATTTTTTGCGTTTTAATAATCTAGACGACCTCCAGCTTATTGATAATAAAACAGCTTGTGTTTTGGCAGAACCCGTGCAAGCCGAAGCCGGTATCATTGTGCCGAATCAGGAATATATGCTGGCGCTGCGCCAACGCTGCACCGAAACCGGAACGCTGTTGATTTTTGATGAAATACAAACGGGATTTGGCCGCACTGGAAAACTATTTTGTTTCGAGCATTACGGTATTGTCCCGGATATCATTTGCATGGCCAAAGGGATGGGAGGCGGCATGCCCATCGGCGCCTTTGTAGCCGACAAAAAGCTGATGCTTGCTTTTACCAACAACCCCGACTTCGGACACATCACTACTTTTGGAGGACATCCGGTGTGCGCGGCAGCTGCGCTGGCCAATCTGCAGGTGCTTACCGAAAACCATGAACTGATGGCTGAAGCTGATGAAAAAGGAGCGCAATTTGAAAAAGCGCTTTCCCCACATCCTGCGGTTGTAAAGGTGCACCGAAAAGGGTTGCTGATGAGTGTCGAATTAAAATCTCTTGAAACGAATGCACGCGCTATGAAACTTCTGCTCGACGAAGGTATCGTCACCGACCCGTTCTTCTTTATGCCGCAGGCTTTTCGCATCGCGCCGCCGCTCATCATCACCCGCCAACAGATCGACGAAAGTATTGGGAAGATATTGCAGGTGCTGGATAACGTCTAAAAATCATCCACAAATTCACTCGAAAAATATTTGTGAAAATTCGCTTCTTTGGCGAAAATTCGCGGGTAAAGCGCAACGGGATATTCCTAATTGAACGTGTATTTGATAAAATTGTACCCCAGGCTAATTCCGAAATAATATTGATAAATGTGGCTCCTTGAATAGGCAATGCTGGAGAAGTTACCGGGACTGTAATCGGGTGAATCCGTTACAGTAAGCGCGTCGGCTGCAGAAGTAAAAGGCATTGAAAACACCAGTCCGGCCACAAAGGTATTGTTGGTTTGCCTGGGAGAAACCTTAAAATAACCATTCAGCCGCACCAATCCCTCCACCATCAACGGGTGCAAATCCAGCGGCCCGGAATAGGATTTGTTTTTGTTTTGATAATAATCATAAAAAGCATCGTCGGTGATCACCTGATCTTCGTATTGCGGATAGCGGCCACTGCGCGAAAACACACCGTTGGCCTCATAGGAGGCACTCGCCGGGATAATTAAATTAACGCCACCCTGCAACGACAATCCCTGAAAAGTTCCATTTTTTGCGCCCGCTTTGGTTCGGACGGTAACAAACACGGGGATTTTGACCATAAACATTGTTTGGGATTCTTCATAGTTGCTGCCTCCGAATGTTACCAGACAACTGTCGCCGCTGCGATCGACGAAACGAGAAGGATTTTGGCGAAAGCCATCAGAGGTAGTTTTGAATGCAGCATATTGAAAATAAACGCCAGTGCCGACACCATAAATCAGCGGGTTGCCCGGCAAGCGCCATTTCGATGCATTAAAATAATAACTGTACGTCATGCCTGCTCCCACATTGTAGCCTGGCTTACTCGTAAAACGGGTGTCGGCCGTATAGTTGTCCGGCGAAACCGCGTCGGGAATAATGGCGCCGCCACCAATATCTGCCTGCCAGGCAGCACCGTGCCACACATAAGGAAGAACAGGCACGCGAAAACCTCCGGCAGGCTGCTGATTCACCTTTACGCCGATGCTCCTCCACTGATCGGGAATTTGATATTTTACATTCAGATCGTTGTAAACCGAATCGATGCGGATGACGGCATCATTGGCAATCAGCCCCAGATTGATTTGATCAAAAGCATCCGTTTTCTCGGTCACCGTACGATCGTAGATGTTTTCACTAAAGTCGATGGAAATGTCAGCCAGCCATTTTGATACATGCTTCCGCGAATGCTCAGGCCGCTTTTTCGGCTCAGCATCGATAAGCGTAATTACCACCTCGCTCCTGGCAAAATTGGCGTCGTGCGCTTTGATGGCTGAGATGGCTGGCGTTGTTCCTGTAAAAGTAATCTCCACCAGATAACCGTTTTCGGCTGCCCGCCACCATTTGCTTTCGCCAAATTGCCGGATAACGGAAAAGGTGATTTTGTTTTCTGACGAAAGCCGGGAAGTATCAATACCATCAATAAAAAAATATGCATTTATTTCAGGAATAGTATCCAGGATCATCATGCGCTGGGTTTCGTTGAGATACCTGTCGATCGAAACATAGTTTCCAAAAAATGGATTCAGCCGCTGCACGCCATTCCCATTGAGGTCAACCGGCATTTTGAAAGGGATATCAAAAATGATGTCTTTGGTCGAAAAGCAATTCCTGAACAGCGATTCCCAGGCCGGATTGATACCAATCCCCGTCATAGCGGGCAGCTTGGAAGCACGCTGATATTCATCCATCAAATCGTAGGCACTTTGCACCCTGGAGTGTTGCTGAGCAGAAAGGCAGCCGAGGCATCCCACAAAAATCAGTATTGTTATCAATAAAAATGGTCTCATCATGGCTCAGGTTTTTTTTATTGAATAATAATTTTTTCATGATAATACCGCTGCCCTATCCTGATGCGGACAAAATAAACTCCCGGTTGCAGGCGACCAATTTCGAATGTAAAAATGCCTCCATCCAAATCCTTTGCTTCACGCTGCATGACTTTCTGCCCTGAAAGATTAACAATTTCAAAAGTCGATACCTCTGAAGATTGTGCCGGATCAATTTTTACAAATAACTGATCATGTGCCGGATTTGGAAATATCCTGAAAGGCTTTGTTGTTGGATCATCTCCGATGGAAACCGGTGGATTAAAAAATGAAAGCGATCCGCAGGCTGCAGCGTCATCCCAGGTAATCACGAAATATTTATACAACACCGGGTCGAACGGATGTGGCAGCCGGCAGTACCATTCTCCTTTTTGCGGGATGATGGTTCGCTCGCCTAAATAACCATTGTTGATGGGATACCACCCCCATTCGTAACGGTCGGCATCGGTGGTTGAGCAAAGCAACATGTTGTCGCCGGTTTTTTTGGTAATGACAACTTTTTCGGGAGCCTGCTGGTCGCTGATGCTAATGGTTTTGAGCAGGGGAGCCTCTTCGCAGCCATAACGGCTGATGGTTGCAACCGACAAAATAACATCGCCCGGCTGGTCGCCCCAATCGATGAGTACCACCGAACCATCGAGCACTGGCGTGAGTGTTCCGGCCGCCTCCGGCATCAGTTGCCACCTGAAAGTTTCACCCGTCTCCGCACCGATCACCGAATAAATAACTCCTGCCTGCCGGCTGCACACCTGCATCATTCCGTCGAAGTCGCGCGCCGGTGGCAGCGGATTTAGTTTTAAAGTAAAAAAGGCGGTATCGGTAGTTCCATAATTATACATCACCAGCGCGTAGGTGGTTGTCACCAAAGGCGAAAAAACAGGTTGGGTTACCACACTTGTCGAGTCGGAGCTGAGGTTGGGGTCGAAAGGCTGCGAAAGCCATCGGAAGCCGCGTTGCCCATAAGTACCCGAGATGCTAACCAAAGGATAACGCGTATCGTCGGGAGCCAAAACATCGTCCGCACACATAGCAAGCGTGTCCAGGATATTGGTAAATATTATCTTCGGATCGATAGGCACTGCCGTAAAATCAGCGTGGACACTATCCGTTTGCTCAACTTCGAAAGTAAAACTGGCAGGTTCAAAATAAAAATTTGTTTTGCGCGGCGTGATGGCGCCAACCCAGCCATAAGGAGCTTCGTAAGAATAACGGCCTCCATTTTCGCCATGGGTATAAACGGAATCCTCGCCGATATAAACCGTAACACCGCCGGCAGGAGTTCCGGTCTCTCCATTAATTAATACCTTCCCGGAGATATTTATAAAATTTGCACTATTTTTCTTTTGTTGAAAATAGAAATATTGCTGCGCAACACCATCTGTGGAACGGAAAGTAAGATAGGATGAACGGCTCAGAAAAGAACTTTGATTTTCATTAATTGTAAGCACAATCGTGTCGTTTCCTGCAGCTGTGGTGTCGCTGAGCTGGTACCATTGTCTTCCCGGAACCTTTTCGATGGAATAATTTAAAAGATTAGAAAAAATAGCCAACGCAACCTGTGCACCATCGGCTGCTATCGAAGTTAATCCTGCCGGCATTACCGCCAGGTAGGGTTGCGACGCAGAAGCCTGAAAAACGGAAACCTCATCAGAAACAGTGGTATCGCTTACGCTAAATATTTTGATAACCCCATAGCGCGAATCGAGTTGATTATTGGTATCCACATGCACCTTGAGCTGATCGCCAATGCGCTCTACCGTCATCCAGGTAGCAGGGGCGGTGAACTCCCATGCATCCACATTGGCGGTGGTAATGGTGAAAGGCATTAAATCCCCACCGAACAATGAAATTTCCTGCTCGTGGGGTGCACCCAAAATATAGGATGCCAGCGCTGAATATTGAAAAACAGAAACTGAATCGGTAATATTGGGATAATCCACCGCAGCCAATCGAATCGTTGCCTGGCGGGATGTGAAGTTGGTGTTTTGAGCAACATCCAATGCCAGCAGTCCCCCACCCTGTTCGGTTATCGTAACCCAATCGGGCGGTACCGACGCCTGGATTACCTGCCACGCGCCTGTGTTGACGGCTGTGACCGTAAACAACACACCAGGGTTAGCGTCATGCGAAACACGCTGTTCACGCGGAGCAGCAAGCAAATATCTGTCTTGCCCTGCATATTGAAAGATCATCACCGAATCAGAAACCTGTGGCATGCCCACCGCCTGCAAAATAATGGTTGCATTTCTGGATTCCAAAGTGGTATTGGCCGAAACAGCCAGCGTAAGCATTTCGCCTCCAGCTTCGGTCACGCCAATCCATTCTGCCGGTACCGACTGTGTTTTCACCTCCCATCCATTGGGGAGGTTGGCAGTGGTAACAACAAAATTTGCGGCAGGATTTCCCGCGTGCGCCACCACAATTTCGCGGGGCGCGGCCAGCAATGTAGCAACAGGAGCAGCTCCTTGAAAAATTTGTATAGAATCCTTTACCGCGGGGTTGCCTGGATCGAGAAGCCAGATGGTGGCCTGGCGGGTAGTGTCGTTTGTGTTTGGACTTACGTCAAAACTTATGAGCGTATCGTTGAGCACATCCTGCTGTATCCAGCCGGGAATGGTAGCGGCATCGGCCTGCCAACTGCCAGTATTGACTGCCTGTACAACAAAGTTGATGCTGTCGCTGCCGGTAAACGGAACGACCTGCTCACGAGGCGCCGCCAGCAGAAAAGTATCCAAAGACGAATATTGATAAAGCTTTACTGTATCGTCGATTGAAGGATGGCCGGTAGTGAAAATACGAATGAAAGCCGTGCGTGTTTCGTTAAATGTATTAGCTGCAACCGAAAACTTTAGGTTGTCACCACCTGATGCTGTCACCGACACCCACGCAGGGGTGGTGTCAACTTGCCAGTCGGAAACGTTGCGTCGTGTTATGGTAAAATCGACCGACGCAGCTCCCAAAAAGCCAACCCGTTGCTCGCGTGGTGCAGCAATCAAAAAGGTATCGGGCAAAGCATACTGGAAAATAAATACAGAATCATAGATGGCGCTGTTATCAGCTTTTCGCAAATAAATCAAAGCCTGACGGCTCAGGTTAGTACTATTGGGCTCAATTTTCACTGTCAACGAATCATAACTAAACACCAGTGGCGTAATCCACGAAGGCAATGCGTTAGCATCAACCTCCCACAGGGAAACATTCACAGCGATGACATCAAAAGTCAAAGAATCGTCACCGGCGGCACTCACAAGTTGCTCGCGGGGTGAGGCCAGCAAAAAAGTATCGAGCGCCGAATATTGATAAACCATCACCGAATCATAGACCTGAGGATTATTAATACCAAATATTTTGATTTGTGCCTGTCGCGTAGAATTATCGGGATTGGCAACTACTTTTAGAGTGAGCAAAGCATCCGTCATCTGTGGCTGTTGTATCCAGGGCGGAAGCAGTCCGGCATCGATGTTCCAGCCACCGGTGTTGATGGCATTTATCACAAACTCAACTGCGTCGCTGCCCGTACTGCCTACTTCTTGCTGCCGCGGCGCTGCCAAAAGATAACTGTCGTTGGCGGCGTATTGCAAGACCGTTACTGTATCGAATATTTCAGGATGATCGTTGGCCACAAGTTTCAACTGCGCCTGCCGTGTAAGATTGGTTTGGTTTGGTACTACCTGAAGACTCAGTGTATTGCCACCTTCAGCTATCACGGGCAACCATGGCGCCAGGCTTCCAGCATCGATATGCCATCCGCTGATGTTGATGGCAGTTATCTGAAAATCTATCTGCGGGCTGCCTTCAAATCCCATACTTATAAGCCGAGGTGCAGCCAGTAAAGCCGGAGCAGGGGCACCGCTTTGAAAAAGAATTCCTGTGTCGGCGACAGCTTGGTTATTAGCATCAAAAACTCTAAAAGCCACTTGTCGCGGCGAACTTAATTTATTGGTATCTACCTCAAAAGCCAGCGTGTTTCCAATAATAATTGTGTTGGTAATCCAATTTGCAGGATCAATGAATTCGACATTCCACGCCTGCACATTGGCTGAATTGATCGAAAAAACCTCAGAATTACCACCTAAATAACCTATTGTCGAATATTCCGGAGTAAGCAGCACGTAAGCTGAAACTCCCGCCTGGACCACCTTTACTGAGTCAGCAACACCAGTCGGATCACTGACAACTATAAAAGCCTCACGTGACGCAGCGCTTGTGTTTGGTTGCAGGCTGGCATTAAGTTCGGTATTACCTGTGAGCTGAGGTGTTATCCACGTGCTGGCGCTGGTTGCGGTTAAGTTGCCTGTATTTTGGGTTGTAATATTAAAAGGAGAAGGCAGTTGTGCATCATCCCAAGCGACAAACTGAACGCGTGGCGATATAAAAATATAGGGTTCCGAACAAGGCATCCGAAAAATAAAAAGTGTGTCGTTGACCGCATCA
>CAZTCX010000126.1:0-7891 GCA_964612515.1 uncultured Lentimicrobiaceae bacterium
CGTGTCATTTCGACTGGAAAATTTGCGAAGCAAATTTGGAGGGAGAAATCTATTTAAAGAAAATTATATTTACCGGACAACAATGATTTTTTAATAATGAACAAGCAACGACTCGAAATTCCTGATTTGATAAAAGGTATGGCAGTGATGCTCATGGTACAGGTACACCTCACGGAGTTGTTTGCCACGCCTGACTTTTATGCAAGCCTTGCTGGCAAAGCCTCGCTGTTTTTGGGAGGCCCGCCAGCGGCACCGGCATTTATGGCAGTGATGGGATTTTTTCTGGCAAGCAAAGAGGCTCCGCTGCTTCAACAGATCAGAAGAGGATTGCTGTTGCTGGCTTTGGGTTTTGCACTCAACATCGGGATGAACCTGCATTTGCTTATCAAAATCATTTCGGGTAGCTATCAGCTCGACCCGTGGCGCTATGTTTTTGGTGTTGATATTTTGTTTCTCGCCGGCCTTTCGATAATGGTAGTGGCTTTGCTGCGTCCTTTGCTCAAAAAACGATGGGTGCTGTGGTTGTTGCTGATACCTGTGGCTGCCCTGGCTAATTATTGGCTGCCGGTCTATGGCGGAGAAGTGCAATGGCTCCGTTACGTGCAAGCTTATTTCTGGGGATATTTTTCGTGGTCGTACTTTCCGTTTTTCCCATGGTTTTCATACGTGCTAATGGGCTATGTTTTTTATCTGATTTATGAAAGATTTTCCCGTTTTTTTACTAATAAATTCCAAGTAATTGCCGGTCTGATTTTGCTGGTACTAATCGTTTCCACCTTTGCGTATGGCTTTCGGGTAGCCACGTTGCTCGAAGTCTATTATCATCACAGCGCTTTATTTGTCGCCTGGACAGCAGCCTTCCTGCTACTCTGGACGCTGGCGTTGTCCGCGCTTAATAAACTGGCCGGCAAAACCGCAGCAATGAAATACCTTCGGTGGGCCGGAAAAAATGTTACGACATTTTACGTAGTGCAGTGGCTCATCATTGGCAACGTCGCCACCGCCATCTACCGCACCGAGGCGGGATGGACGCTGCCATTGTGGTGTATCGGGGTAGTTGGAGTTAGCAGCATGTTGATTTTGGTGTACAGGGCGCTGGGCGCAAGGCGCAAAAAGCAGGGCGCAATTACATAATTGTGATTTCTGTTCTAATTTCCGTTGTTTCGGAGCATTCAGATTCATCGAACATCGAGCCACTTCAACATTCCTTTCGGCTACGCTCAGGGCAGGCTTTATTCGTTGTTGGATATTCGATATTCTTTTTTCTTTTTTGAATATCGAACCGCAGAATATCCAATATTGAATGTTTAAGTAAAAAAAGCAGGGTGCTTGGCGCAAAGGGCATAGCGCCGGGTTTGTATTTTTGAATATTAAACCGCTGAATAAAGCCTGCGGTGGTTGCGGTGACTGAGCTTGTCGAAATCAGCTTACCGAAGGGAATAATGAAATAAAGAAAGCTTGGCGCGACGCGCAGCAATATGATGGTAAGTCCAAAATGTGTTAATCATCCTATCCCAACGAAAATCTGTGGATTCGCTAATGGCACATCTGGCACGGCTTACCGGCCCTCTTTCAAAAAGTGTAATTTTGGCCTTTTTCAGCAAAAGCCATGGTTCACAAAATCAGTATCGAAGAATTTATAGCCAACAGCTCGCTTCCCGTTATCGACGTGCGGTCGCCAGCAGAGTTTGCACAGGGGCACATTCCCGGAGCGGCCAACATTGCGCTGTTCGACGATGATGAGCGCGCAACGGTGGGCAAGATTTACAAAACAGCGGGCAGAGAAACCGCTATCATGCGTGGACTCGACATTGTTGGACCTAAAATGAGCGGTTTTGTAAAAGCTGCGCGCAAAGCGGCTCCCGGCAAAGAAATCAGGATTCACTGTTGGCGCGGCGGCATGCGCAGCGAGAGTCTGGCGTGGCTTTTTTCTACCGCCGGCTTTGGCGTGCAGGTACTCGAAGGTGGTTACAAAAATTACCGCCGCTACATCCGTCAGGCTTTGGATGCAGATGCAAACTTTATTATCCTTTCGGGAAAAACAGGTACCGGAAAAACTGAAATTCTGCATGAGCTTCAACAGCACGGTGAGCAGGTGCTCGATCTCGAAGGCCTTGCGCATCACAAAGGTTCGGCCTTTGGCGCAATAGGTGAGCTGCCGCAACCCACCACCGAACAATTTGAAAACGATCTATTCGAAGTTTTAAAAACTTTAAATCCTGAAAAACCTATTTGGATTGAAGATGAAAGCCGCAGCATCGGCAGAGTAATTATTCCCGATTCCTTTTTTGCAAAAATGCGCAACAGCATGGTGATCAGTCTCGACATGCCGCAGCCATTGCGCATCCGGCGACTGGTAAAAGATTATGCTGCCTATCCCGCCGAAGAACTCATTGATGCCCTGCAGCACATCATGCGGCGTCTCGGCGGACAGCATGCCACTGCCGCCATAGCAGCCATCCGCGAAAGCGACTTTGAAACAGCAATAGGTATTACACTGGATTATTATGACAAAACCTACTCCTTTGGCCTCGAAAAAAGAGACGAGAAAAAGACACACACGTTAGCCACCGACACCGCTGATGCAAAGGAAAACGCTGCAAAGGTGCTCGATTTTTTAAAACAAATGGATCTGACATAAAATTTTGTAGCCATCTAATCACTAACCCTGGCCTTTAGGCCGGGGTTAAAAATGCAAAAATATTTCAATGGGCTTTAGCTCAAATAAATACAAATACAATAATTGGTTACTGGTAAAATATTGATGTAAAAGTATTGCGGGCTAAAGCCCGCAGGTTTCTGTCCCGGCCATCTGACCCCACCCTGAAGGGCGGGGTTATTGATCCACACACAATAAATAATAACAGAGCAAAATAAACTCATCCTATGAATAACCCCATTTATCTTGATTATAACGCCACCACGCCCATCGATAGCGAAGTGGCCGCAGCCATGCGCCCGTACCTGGAGCAATACTACGGCAACCCGTCGAGCGCGCACAGCTACGGCGTGCAAACGCGTAAAGCCATCGAAGAGGCGCGTCGCCAGGTAGCAGCGCTGCTCAACTGCGATCCGTCCGAAGTGGTTTTTACCAGCGGCGGAACCGAGGCCAACAACTGGGCGATAAAAGGCGCCGCGTATCAAAACCGCGACAAAGGCAACCACATCATCACCACCGCCATCGAACATCCTGCCGTGAGCGAGGTGTGTCGCCATTTGCAGTCGGAAGGTTTTAAAATAACGACTGTTCCTGTGGATGCCGACGGAAGGGTTGATCCGATGGAAATCGAAAAAGCCATCACTTCCGCCACCATCCTCATCAGCGTGATGCACGCCAACAATGAGGTGGGAACCATTCAGCCCATCGAAGAAATTGGCATCATTGCCAAAAAACATGGCGTGCTGCTGCACTCCGACGGTGCCCAGTCAACCGGCAAAATCCCCACCGACGTGCAGGCGCTTGGCATTGACTTATTTTCGGTGGCCGGCCATAAACTCTATGCGCCCAAAGGTATCGGCGTATTGTACGTGCGGCAAGGCGTACAGATTCAAAAACTGATACATGGCGCCGACCATGAACAAAATCGCCGGGCCGGAACCGAAAATGTGCTGGAGATCGTGGGGCTTGGCAAAGCCGCTGAAATTGCTTTGCGCGATGTGCACACAAACCAGCAGCGGCAAATGGAGCTTCGCAATATGTTGTATAATTCGCTAAAGAAGGAGCTGCACGATGTGCGGCTTAACGGCCATCGTGAGTACCGGCTGCCCAATACGCTTAGCGTTAGCTTTCCGGGCATCGAAGCCAACACGCTACTGGCGGAACTAACGGGAGTGGCTGCTTCGGCAGGAGCTGCCTGCCATGCCGACAACATCGACCTCTCGCCGGTGCTTACCGCAATGAAAATTCCCATACGCTTTGCCATGGGCACCGTCCGCTTTTCGACAGGAAGATTTACCTCACAAAACGACATCGAAAAAGCTGCCGCAGAAATTATTAAAGTAGTAAAACGACTGCAGCCTGAAAAGGAAAATCCAACGGAACATCCCGAAACCGGTGAGATGATTAAGCTTACACATTTTACCCACGGCCTGGGCTGCGCCTGCAAGATCAGACCGCAATATCTCGAAAAAGTACTTCGTGACCTTCCACCAATCTTCGATAAAAATGTACTCATCAGCGCCGACACTTCCGACGACGCTGCCGTATATCTTATTTCACCGGACACAGCGCTGGTACAAACCGTCGATTTTTTTACACCTGTCGTTGACGATGCCTACGACTTCGGCGCCATAGCGGCAGCCAATGCTTTGAGCGACATTTATGCCATGGGCGCCACACCGCTTTTTGCGCTCAACATTGTGGGGTTTCCTGACAGCCGCCTCCCGATGCAGGTGCTGCACGACATCCTGCGCGGCGCCGCCGACAAAGCTGCCGAAGCGGGCATCTCCATCCTGGGCGGCCACACCGTGGAAGATACCGAACCAAAATTTGGAATGGTGGTAACGGGCGTGGTGCATCCCGACAAGGTGATGCGCAACAGCACGGCACGACCCGGCGATGTGTTGGTACTCACCAAACCGCTGGGAACCGGAATTATTTCGACGGCCGTAAAACGCGGTCTTGCCACCGAAGCCATTGCCGCCCGCGCCCGACACCACATGTTGCAGCTTAACGCCACCGCCGCCCGGCTGATGGAAAATTTTGCTGTGCACGCTTGCACCGATGTCACAGGATTTGGGCTGCTGGGGCATTTGAAAGAAATGGTGCAAGGATCAAAAGTGAATGCAATTATTGATGCATCGGCGGTGCCACTGATTGAAGGTGTGTTGCAGATGGCGCAGGAAGGAGCCATTCCCGGAGGAACAAAAAATAACCTAGATTACGTGGCCGCACTCACAAAGTGGGATAGCGCAATATCCGAAATTATGAAACTGATCCTTTGCGACGCGCAGACTTCCGGCGGATTGCTCGTTGCCGTGGCTGCCAATGATGCCAATACATTTGTTGCAGCGCTCCATGATGCTGGCATAGCAGAGGCCGCTACCATCGGAACCATCGAAGAGGGCGCGGCAGAGATTGTAGTGAATAGGGCGACGGAGAGACGGAGAGACGGAGAGACGGAGAGAAAAGATAGAAAAACCACAAAGGGCACGGAGGTTTCACAAAAGTCACAGAGGATTTCTTAGTGAACTTTATGCCTTCTTTGTGTACTTTGTGGTGAAAAGAAATGCCAGGCGCTGGGCGCAGGCTGCGGTAGATAATATGTTTTTGACACGGTGGTGAATGAAAATAAAAACTAGGAGGACAGAATGACACAAAGAAACATGTAAAGACCATCCTACTCCAAATATTCTCTGTGACTGTGTGCCTATTATGTTTGCAATTTCTTTTTAAGTGGGGAAAAGAAATGCGGGGCGCTGGGCGCGGAGACCTGCATGGGCGCGGACTACAGTGACAAGGTTTCTTAATAAACCAGGATTCTCCGGCTTATTAAAGTTTTGTCGTTTTGAATTTTCAAGAGGTAAAGACCGGGTTTTACGGTTTTGATGTCGATGTATGTTCAAAAAATTTGGGGTTAAAAAGTTACTTTGTCAATATCATTTGCTTGGTTTCGCTTGCAGTTCCATCTGCAATTAAAACATAAGCATAGATACCTGCATTAAGGCTTTTCCCATTTATTTTTAAACTTGCATCTTTCCTATCAGGAATACTAATGCACTTTACAAGTTCACCATGAATATTATAAATACAAATCTTTGCTTGCACAATATTTTGCGGGAGATAACATCTTATTATCGTGTTTTCATGAAACGGATTTGGAGCATTCTGGTACAAAACAACTCTTTCAAATAAATTATTTTCTTGAATTGCGTTAAGGCTATCGGTATTGGATTGACTTGGAGTATTATTAAGGCTCTTTTGATTTTTTGTTTTTTCGCCACAATTTATCAAATCATTCAATGCTTGGATTTGAGTTTGCTGTTCTTTTATTGCTTCAATCAGTAAACCAACAAGGTTTTGATACGCAATAGCCTCTGTGCCATTTGGCATTGTTTTCACTACTTCCGGTACAATGGGCTGAACTTCTTGGGCAATCAATCCCATTTTTAATTCTCCATCGTTAAAAATACTATTAGAATCAGAGTAATTTAATTGATATGTTACACCACGCAATTGAAGTACTTTATTAAGTGCGTTTGAAATGGTTGTTATATCTTTCTTGAAAGAAACATCCGAACCTAAATATTGCCCTTGCTAATAAATGTAACCCGAAGCGTGAACATAAAAATTGTCATTTCCTCCATAACGCATGTGATAACCACAAGTGTTAGAGGTGTGTGCATTAATCCAGAGCGAGAGTGCCCAATCACCTGCTGACGCCAACATTTCCGCCTGGCACAACTTTTATTTGCGCATTTGTAACCATCATAATGCATAAAAGTATCGCTCCAAAAAATATTTTTGTTTTCATGTTATTTCTCCTTTATAAATTTTGCGTTAAAATATTTATTGTTAACAAAAATATTTAAAAAATAAAACCCTTCGGACAGTTTTTCGATATTTAAAATAATAGTACTATTAAGCTCGTCTTTTCGTATTTCAAATGATTTTGCTAATTGCCCTTTAATATCGTAAATGTTTATACATCCAGCTCCATTTTCCTTAGGTAAGCGTATTTCTATTTTATCCTTTGCAGGGTTAGGGAATACTCTTATATTGTTGTTTCCTAAAATTTCCAATAAACGCACATTAGTCGGTACAGAACCTGATATACGTTTACCGTAGAATTTATGATTATCAAACGGATTCCATTGTAGGTGATAATATGAAATGATCCTAACACTGTCATTGCAGTAAAACTTCATATACTTATTGATTGGATTAGTAGCATTACAAGAAAAATAATCAGTATAATAGGTTCTTCCTTCACTTGAAAGAAGATTGTAGTAAGCAGTATCTGTAGATGAATATTTTGCTAAACAGTTTACAGAGTCAATTTCTGTAACAAACAAAGTATCCGGAACTGCAACCATAGAACCAATGGTTGGGGGAGCCCACCATAATGTTCCTGCATATGTTCCAGTTAATGAATCGGCAGGAACCTGACCAAAGCAATTTCCAGAAATCAATAGTATTATTATTAATAGATTTTTCATGACTCATGAATTTAATTGTTTAATCTACCATTTTTCGATAAATGATGCGTAAGTTGCTGTAACGATTATTCTCTTTCTCATTTTTATTTCTCCTTTACAAATTTTGCATTAAAACATTTGTTGTTGACTGAAATATTTAAAAAATAAAATCCTTCGGCCAAACTTCTAATATCAAGGATGAATGGATTATCAATGTTATCGCTTCGAATTTCAAGTGATTTGACATTTTGTCCTTCAATGTTGTAGATATTGATATGCCCGCCTCCTTTTTCAAGCGGTAATCGAATATTTAACACTTCCCTTACAGGATTAGGGAATATTTCTATTTCTTCATTCCGTTTATGTTCGGCTAGACCCACGTAAGTAGTTCCGGGTATTCGCTTACCATAAAAACGGTCTGAAATTGAATGTGGATTTGGTGGTGGTTGGGGCATATCATCATAAATCATTTTTAAACTATCTTCATTAAAAAACAAAGTATACCCATTAGAAGGGGTAGGGCTATTACATGAATAATAAGTAGTATAAATGGTTGGCAATCCTATCATAGCTCCAGAAACAGATGCTTTGCAATTAATTGTGTCAACAGTATAAACATAGACAGTGTCGATTGTTACGACCCATGTACTTGTAGATGGATTGGCATACCAATATTCACCTTCATAAATTCCCAATAGGGAATCGGCAGGAACCTGACCAAAGCAATTTCCAGAAATCAATAGTATTATTATTA
>CAZTCX010000126.1:7991-10783 GCA_964612515.1 uncultured Lentimicrobiaceae bacterium
ATAGATTTTTCATGACTCATGAATTTAATTATTTAAACTACATTTTTCAATAAATGAGGCGGGAGGAGGCACATTGTATTCCGGGTTTCGTGAATATGACGGGATAATTCTAACACAACTCAGGGCAGACAAAAATGCGCCGGAGAGGTGAGAGAGGCTATCTGAAAAAATCACTTTGTTCGTCATAGCATGAGGTTTTTAATTTATTAAGAACCAGAACAGCATTTAAAACAGAAGCACGAAGATACACGAAGATACACCATAATATTGAATAAACGACATTGTAATAGGGGTTTTATGAACTCTTAACGTTCTAACATTTTGTAAATCAAATGAATTTGTTTATTGGCCGCCACTTCGCAAAAATTTTTAAAATAGGGATTATTCATTGTGAGCTTTGTGCTTTCTTTGTGTTCTTTGTTGTTCCTGCTTTTCTTAAACCGCAGAGGCGGGGAGGAAGAAGAAGAAAAACCACGGAGGCGGGGAGACGCAGAGGGAAAACAAAAGGCTAAACCGCAAAGACGCAGAGACGCAAAGAAAAAAAGGGAAATCACAGCATAAATTAAATGACCAAATACCTGACGAAACGAGAGATTTAAAATGGACTACAGAGACAACGTTTTCCTTACGGTGGCCGAGAATTTGAGCTTTTCAAAAGCTGCCGAAGAGCTGTTTATCAGTCAGCCTGCGGTGACCAACCACATCAAGGAGTTGGAAAGCAAGCTGAATGTGGCGCTGTTTGAACGAAAAGGCAACAAGATATACCTGACGCAAGCCGGCGCGCTCGCCTACGACCGCCTGAAGCAGGTGCGGCAACTCTACCGAGAACTTGAATTCGACATCGAGCGACTGAACGATACTTTTAAAGGTTCCCTGCGCATCGGCGCCAGCTCTACCATTTCGCAGTATGTGGTGCCGAAAGTGATTGCAGCTTTTTACAAACGCTATCCCGAAATCGAACTCCACCTGCTCAACGGCAACTCATTTGAAATGGAACAAAAACTATTGGAAAATGAGCTGGATCTGGCGCTGGTCGAAAACGAAGCTTCGCAAACCAACATCCGCTACATCGACTTTCTGGACGATGAAATTATTGCGGTAACGGGCAGCAACAGCATGTATGCAAAACGCAAACTTATCTCCTCCGCTGATTTTCAACAAATCCCCATCGTGCTGCGCGAAAAAGGATCGGGCACGCTTCAGGTAATCCAAAACGCGCTGGCCGCTCACGGCCTGCTCATCGACAAGCTCAATATTCTGATCCATTTGGGAAGCACCGAAGCCATCAAAAATTTCCTGTGCGACTTCGACGGAATTGCACTCGTCTCAGAAAAGGCTATCGAAAAGGAGCTGCGGCTAAAAGAGCTTGTGAAAATCAATATCAAAAATATCTCTTTGAATCGTAAATTCCGCATTGCGCTACGGCAGGGACACCACACCTCGGCTGCAAAACTGTTTATTGACTTCCTTTCCAAGTATAATTTTTAGTTATCCTTTATAGCAATTCAGTATTTGTCTCTGACTATAAGCGCAGTAATTTTGCAGCGTCTTAAAATGAGATAAACATGAATTTAAACAGCAAACAAATCAGTGGAATTTACGGCGTAATGCTCTTCCTGTGCTTTATGCCTTTTGTTACCCCTCCCATGGCTTTGGCCATTGGGATATTGTTCTCACTGCTTGGAATAAAACATGCGCGGGCAGCAAGTTTCACCTCGCTCTCGTTGCAGGCCTCCATCGTGCTGATGGGCTTTGGCATGAACCTGACGCAGGTGATCAGCGCCTCCAAAACCGGCTTTGTAGAAACGGCCATTTCGGTTGTCTTTGTAATCGGTGCCGGGCTTTTGTTGACAAAGTTGCTCAAAGTAGAATCGCGCACAGGACTGCTCATCAGCGCCGGTACGGCAATATGCGGCGGAAGTGCCATTGCTGCCGTAGCTCCGGTGATCAACGCAAAACACAGCGAGATTTCGTTTTCATTAATAGTCATTTTTATTTTAAATGCCATCGCCTTATTAATCTTTCCTGCCATCGGTCATCATTTCCACATGAGCCAGCAAGTGTTTGGCAACTGGGCGGCCATTGCCATTCACGACACCAGTTCGGTAGTTGGTGCCGGCGCAACTTACGGTGCAGAAGCGCTTGAAGTGGCCACCACAGTGAAGCTTATCAGGGCGTTGTGGATCATTCCGCTCTCGTTGGTTATTGCGCTTGCGCAAAAAGGAAAAGGTGGTGGAAAGATTAAAATCCCGTGGTTTATCGGACTTTTTGTAATCAGCATTATGATCGCGCATTTGTTTCCCGGTGGCGCCGAAACCTTTGCTCACTTCAGCTGGCTGGGCAAACGCGGCATGGTGATCGCACTTTTTCTTATCGGCTCTGGCATCTCTTTTTCGGAAGCCAAAAAGGCCGGACCGCGAAGCTTCGTCTTAGGAATTGCGCTCTGGCTGCTGATTGGCGTCAGCTCGTTTATTGCGCTAACTATTAATTTGTAAATGACGTGTTTTTGTTTTTGACGTTTCGAGGTCCTGCGGACGCTCGAAAGTCTAAAAATGTTGATACCCTATTGCTCCTGCACGCCGCGGCAAAAAGCCTGAACCATATAATTGATAAATTTCCCGATGAGTAGGTTTTCCTCCCCGTCGCTCCTTTTGTAAACGGCCTCGGTAATGTGCAGATAGCAAACCTTTGGCTCTTTCCCGCAATTGTATAGATAACATAAGGATTCGTCCGATGTAACTCCAACCGAACTCCAGGCGCTGCTGAGTAAATTTTCGAGGCTGTCCACATCC
>CAZTCX010000127.1:0-10737 GCA_964612515.1 uncultured Lentimicrobiaceae bacterium
CACTCGATCAAGTCCAATTTAGCAGTTTGAATATTCATATTTGTTTCCATGACTTTCAAATTTTAATAGATGCAAATTTAAAACAATTAAACGTTAATAGCATTGAGGTAGTTTCATCAAAGAGGCATTTGCCTGGAAAATTCTTTTTCCGGCAGTTTGAATTTTGATAGAAACAGCGACTCCGTTGCCCGGCTCAAAGCTTATTAAAGTCAGAACGGCTTGACCTTTTGACTGTGCGCTTTTTATCTTTTAGGTTGAAAATCCGGATGGCCACATTGCCACATCGCGAAAGCAAACTGATCCGCAAAGTTGGCAAACGTTACGCTTTTGTCTTCTGTAAAATGGCCGCTGTCATAATTTATTTTCAATAAAACCGGTTTTCCGGAAGTAGAGGCATGCTGCAAGGCTGCTGCGAATTTCCCCGGCTGCCAGGCTATCACACGCGGATCATTCCAGCCACCGATGCAAATTACTGCCGGATATTTGGTGCCTGGAACCACATGCTGCACGCCATCCATTTCATATAAAGCCCGGCATTCAATACTGTCGTTTACAGTTCCAAGTTCCGGAATATTGGCCGGACCATTGGGCGTAAATTCATTGCGCATGGCATTGGCCACTCCCACATTACAAATTGCTGCTGCATAAAGATCCGGCCGTTCTGTTATGGCGCGGCTGATTAAAATTCCACCGGCGCTGGTACCTGTTCCCGCTAATCGTTTTGCGGAGGTATAACCTTTTTCAATCAAGTATTCAGCGCAGCTATTAAAATCTTTCCATGTATTTGGCTTGGTGGTTTTGTGTCCGGCTTTATACCAGGCATCGCCTTTTTCGCTGCCGCCTCTCACATGAGGAATCGCGATAACTACACCTTTGATGGCCAAGGAGTTTTCAAAATCATTAAAGTCAGGTGTCATACTGGCTCCGTAGGCTCCGTAGCTATCCATCAAACACACATTTGTGCCGTCCAATTTGATTCCTTTTTTATAAATAATAGATAATGGAATCATCACCCCATCGTGACCTTCAACTTCCACCTCCTCCACTTGTAAATCTTTGTAGGCAGCAGGATACACGCGCGATTCGTAAAAACTACTGGGACTAAACTGATCCGTTTCGGCATTAAAATCATAAAAAGTAACGGGGTGATTCCATGAGGTAAGAAGTGCAAAATAATCGTTGTTTTTCTTGTCGATACAAAAAACATAAACAGTACCTGAATAAGGCGTTTCTACTTCCTGTGTTTTGCCGGTTTTCAGATTGTACTTGGATACATGAGTATTGATACCATCGCTGTACGTGAGAATCAAGAAATCCCTGGAATGTGTAATCGACTCAAGTGTTTGGTTTTCCTTTTCTTCAGCAATTGTTTTGGCATGTTTCCAGTCAGGATTCTTTAAATCGGTAGTAATTAGTTTATAATTTTTAGCACCGTCATAGGTAATTGCAAACACGGTGTCGCCAATAAAAACCATGTCCCGCACTAATTTATCTTCGGGTCGGCACAGGAGCTTCCATTGTATTTTTTGTTGGTTCAGTTGCGCGATAGGAGCATAATACAAGAACTTTTCCTGCCGAACATTTTCGAGAGAGGCGAACATATAGTTTTCAGAACTTTCATAAAGCGTTACGAAAGGAAGGTCGTTGGGCTGAATATCCATGTCCGGATAGCTTTCGTTGCTAAAGAAATCGATATCATCTTTTACATCCGTCCCGAGCTTGTGCAGCTTAGTCTTTGTGTTGAGTTCAAATTCAGGGCTTGTATTGTCCGCCATTTTTTGTGAAAAATAAAGAAATGATTTATTGTCAAACGTCCAACTGGTAGGGCCAAACCAACTGGGATAAATGGTTTCAGGCAGAAAAGTTTTCATATCCACATCCATCACTTTGATGGTAGAAATTTCGGCACCTCCCTCGGAAAACGAAATGATTATTTTCGTGCCATCGTAACTCGGTAATATACTTTGCACGGAAAGTGTTTTCCCCTTGATGTACGTGGTAGGGTCAAACAACAGAACTTCCTTGCCATCCATTCCCTGCCGGTAATAAACTTTCCCAACATTTTCGCCGGGCATTGTTTTTAGGTAAAATACTCTCCCATTCTGGTAATTGGGGCGACGAATAGCGGGAGGCTGAAGTTTATCCAGCATCTCCCATTCGGCAATCAATTCGTCCCTTCCGGACAATGTATTTAAAACTGAATCACTAAAATCAGCCTGCTCTTTAAACCATGCAACCACCGCAGGGTCTTTAAAGTTTTCCAACCAACGATAGGGATCTTTGTAGGTTACGCCAAAATAGGTGTCGCTGCTGTCCACAGTTTTGGTTGGCGGATAATGATACTGTGCAGTTAACGACTGAAATAGAAAAGCCGCGATCAAAATTGTGATAAACTTTTTCATAATTCGTTGATTGAAATTATTATGTGATAAAACTCTGCACTGGTTAACGTCACGCAGATCCGAAACTTGCCCCTGATGCGGGTTATTAAAACAAAACACTATTCCAATTTCTTTATTATCATTCTTGCCTTTTCATTTCCGGGATTAAGTTCCAAAGATTTTTTGAAAGCCTTAATAGTTTCTTCTTTTCGGTCAAGTTTAAGAAGAAGGTCGCCATAGCTGTCGTAGGTATTCCATGAATTAGGATAAAGTTCCATGTTTAGCCGAAAGATCGTCAAAGCTTCCTCATTATGCCCTTCTCCCATCAATTGATATCCAAAAGTATTTATGCCCAACTCACTGACATTAAAATCAGAATTGCTGCCTTTCCTTCTTTCCTGCATTATAAAATTTACTGTTTCATCTATTGACGTTGCGTTTGTATAAAAGCTAAGAATCTCTTTGCCTCCACCTATCCAATACATTACTTTTTGCCAATACATGGCTAGCCCTTCCGGGCTTTTCTTAATGATCTTGTTGTAATTTTCCATCTCCTTATCCGATGGATAATTATTAGTGACTTCTGCCCATAGCTTATACCGTCGTTCCAACTCAGGTTTAAAAGCTTCGTCCACAATGCCAGGCACTCCATTAATATGTTCATGCCTGGGGAAGGAGTTGTAAAACACGAAACCCGTAAATACTTTTTCATTGGTAAGCGTGGTATCCAGCATGGTCATATTTTCAAAGCGTTGATTTTCTAATGGCGAACCTTTTATATCAAACCCTTTGTCATCGATGCCTAGAAATTCAAACCCGGCGTCCAGTTTGCCTTTGAGAATGGGCCGGGCTTCCGGCAAAGCATTGGTCGAAGTCATATTGAGTAGGTTTTCAAAATTCAACAATACATTGACAACTCTGTCTCCGAATTTTTCAAAAATGTAAGAAGCTGCAGATTTGATTTTAAAGTCATATACGGTGTAAGTTCCCCTGGTTGCATGGGCTGTATTTAGTATCACAAAGTACTTCTTGCGCTTTGCAGAAGAAGCATCGTTCCTGGTAATGTAAGAAGTGATATTGTTACCCATTACAGAGTCTCTTCCGTCCTGCACATCATCATTCATGATTTTAGCAATGGCATCGTCTGCTGTTTTAATTTCATCCCAGCGAATGTCGATATCCGTAGGATGCAGTTTTAATTTTTTCTGCTTGGGAAGGGGCCCGTTGATTCCGTATAACGTGGTAAGCAAAAAATGGTAGTTATACCTCTCCCAAAGTGGATACCACAATGCGTTGCGCTGAATTTCCAATGCTTTTTTATTGCTTTGTTCCTTCGACAAATTTTCAGAAAGCAGGTAGTTGTTCATCTCTTCGTCAAAATTACCACCACCCATTTCCATGAAGATATCTCCAACCTGATTATAAAACCTGCTGTCGGAAAACAAGTCAGCCAATAGTTCATACTGTGTGAACTCATCATGTGTCCTTTCACAAAAGACTACAATATCATACCGGTCAAACAGGCTGAGGAGGTAGTCTTTGGCAGAAAGATCCTGCTTTTCAACAAAACTTACATAGGAAGCTATAGAGTCAGGAACAATCATTTGGGCTTTTGCAGTAAGAAAACTGCTCATTGACAAAATCAAAGCAAGGAAAAGCGTTTTCATAGTTTTAATTTTTAAGTTATTTGATTGGATGTTAATGAGAAAATTTCCTAATAGAAAACGAATCCTGCCATACAATGCTTCTTCAGCATACTGCAGGATTCATTTTCAACACTTCTTTTCCCTCGAAACACTAAAACGGTTTTGGCATAATGCTTAAGGCCTTTAGTAAACAACAAGTTTGGCTCTGCTTATCCCTTCGTTAGTCTTTAGGGTAATCAGATAAATACCGGCTGAAATATCGGAAATATCAATCGATGTCAAGTCTGTTGAAAGATCCCTCACGCCCATGGGAATTACACGTCCTCTCTGGTCATAGAGCATGATTTCTCCTTTCTGGCCAGAGAAAGCTACGGTTACACTGCCGTGAGCTGGGTTAGGATAAATCAAAAGCTGTTGCTGATCACCCGGATGCATAATACCGACTGCCACTTCAACACTTTTGCAGCTACCCTGCGATTCTCCGATATCATACATTGCCGAAACGCAGTAAGTATTTACTCCCACGTGGGCATTATAATCTGTATAAGCCATGCTGTTAATAAGACTTGCATTGATTTTTATGCCATCTCTCCTGATATTATAGCCAAGAAGTGACATCTGCGTCGGATCATAGACTGGTTCTTCCCAGGTTATGTCAACGTTGTTAAAATCGGCAGTAGCCTGAACATTCTCCGGAGACGGACGTAAAGCAAGCTGTCCGATGAATTTATACACCCCACCTTCAGTGGCGCTGGTATTAACGCCTCCCGCCCATCCGCAGTGATTATTAACCCATGCCATCTGTGACAACCGGGAGCCATTGGTTCCAGAGAATTCTTCCCAGGTATGCCCTCCGTCAAAGGAAAATGCTGAGCCATAGTCTCCGGTGAGGTACCCGGACTTTACCCATGTATTTGGAGTCCCTGGAATATAGGCAATATCCCCGCTGTATTTGGGTCCTGTATAATTTACCTGACTCCAGGTTGCACCGCCATCGGATGTTTCGCACAAAAGACCTGCACCGGAAAGTTCATCAAGCAGAAGGCCATGCGAACCATCCCGGAAGAAGGGTTTTACATATTTTCCGCTCATTACAGCCGGTGCAGAAACGGTCCAGTGAAGCCCTTTATCTGTTGATTTGATTACTCTTCCATAGTTTGTACCAAACCAGATTGTGTCGTTGACAGCCGAATAACATCCTGAAAGACCAGTTTCATACATCAGGGGAGTAGGGATATTCATGATAGGCACCTTTGTCCAGTTTGTGCCTCCGTTGGTGGTGGTAAATATTTCATATTTCGGATTTAACGGGTTCCCGATTCCTACCCCATCATTAGAATTAAAAAAGTGAACTACCACCGGGTAGGATAAGCCGTTGGTGAATGCCTCAGGCTGGCGGATCCAGGTCGCTCCTCCATCATCAGTCATGTATATTCCAGCAAGCTTGTCACCCGATATTTTGTACATGGCCACATACGCTTTGAGAGAGTCCAACCCAAATATCATTGAGGGGATCAGCCCGGCAGTATTAGTAATTACCCCCGGTGTCCAGTTATTGCCACCATTTGTGGTTCGTGTAAAATCAGAACATGACTCCCAAAGCGGGTTCTCTGCATTTGATGCGGTAGCCCACACTATATTGCTGTCAACAGCGGATATATAGTTTATTCCATTTGTGGCAGGAAATCCGCTGGATTGCGATTTCCATTCATTACTGTTAACCAGGTTAATACCGATCTTAAAATATACGGTATCTGTTGAATTCATGGCATAGGCTTTCACGACATGTGATCCCAGTTCGTCAGTAGTCGTATTCCAGGTGTAAAGGATCGAATCGCCGGCAGCGGAGAATTTTTCAACATTGTCAATGATTAAATTCATCACATTGGCATTACCTCTTACAACTTTGGCTTTAATTTCAATGCTGCTGCCAGCGCTGAATACACTCTTGTCAGAAGGATTCAATATCCTCACCACCAGATTTGAATTGTAAGGTTTGATATGGAGAGTGACAATATCGCCGGAATTAAAAGTAGAACCTGAAGGATTGAGATCGCCTATTGTATAATAACCGTTTGCAGCTCCTCCCCAACCCCAGTTAAAGTGGAATTTTCCGTCGCTCTGTCGATAGCCATCACAAACAAAATCATGCCCGCCGTAAGGCCCGTATCCAGCGTAATGAATGGGGAGGTTTACATCGAGGTCTGCTCGTAACAAGGCTTTGAAGTCTTCCACGTTGGCATAATTATCTTTGTATCTAACCTCTATCCCGGGATCGTAATTGAAATAATTAACGAAAGCATCATGAACATAATCACTCTGGGCTCCTGATGCATTATAACCATATCCCATATCCATTGAAACACCGGCATGGTACATGAGGGTTTGAATTGCTGTGCTGTTGCTCACTGCCGAATTGGGCATAGCTGCCCAGTCGTAGGTTGTGTTGCCAAAATCGGCCGATAATTGTCCGTAATTTCCATCGATGTAGGAATTCTCTCCCACTCCCTGTGGAGGAAAATTGTGATACTTAAGGATCTGGGAGATAGCAGTTGCTACGCAGCCTGTATAAACATGACCGCAAGTTCCTTTCGCATCGGGTGGACATGATGTATTATAATTACACCCCTGATCCCACAAGGTGGTCAACAGGGGTCCCACATCCGTTAAAGGAGCGAGCGGATAACCCTGTTGAATGGAATTCCATTCCTTTATAGTTTCAGTGTTATCAAGATTATTGCAGGAAATATAGGCGATCTCGCGGCTATAATTATCAAGCCAATTAGCCACAGCAGGATTGTCCACGGTATCAGGCATGTCATTCTCAAAAGAATATCCAAGAATGGGGATGGAGGCATCATCAGCAGCTACAAGCACAAAACCTCCGGAAACAAAACGAAAGATATAAATTGTCGGAACATTATCCCGGGACTTTACCAAAACTGATTTAATCTGAGGGACCATTAAACCGGAAGGATTATTTAACTGGTAAAATGTGACAGCGGTTTGCTGAGCGCTGGATTGAGGTACATGCTTTGCCCACACTACATGAGCAAAAAATAACAGGCAGAAAAACATAAATATTTTCATAATTAGGGAAGTTTTAATGAATGACAAAATTTTAAGTTATAAATAATTAATACAAAGGTAGTATGGGGGAATAGTAGAAAAATAGTAAAAAAACGACAAGTTTTAATGGTGACTGACGCGATGGATATATCTTTCCTCTAATAAGGGCACATGTTTAAGTAATGAGGATGGCGCCTCTCCGCAATATCTTTTAAAGTCTTTGATCAGGTGCATCTGGTCAAAATATCCTGACTCTTGCGCAACGGAAGTCCACTTCATTGCTGGATTGCCTAGTTTAAGTTCGAGGGCATTATTAAAGCGTGCAATACAACAAAGCTGCTTGGGGGACATGCCTGTTTCATTGATAAAACTGCGCTCAAAATTCCGCGTACTCATGCAGGCGTACGCTGCGAGGGCATCAATATTTATTAGCCCCGCATTTTTGATGATAAGATTTGCAGTAATAGTAATACGGTCTTTATAGTCAACACGCCTTTTTTTGTTTAAATACTGCATCAACCAGTTGTTTGCCATCCCAGCCATGGCTGTCAGGCTTTTTGCTGAATACAATTTCTCATGCAAAAACCTGATATCAGAACCGAAGATATCCCCGCTCCATACAATTTTGTCAGCAAACTCCAGGGGCGATACATTAAATAATGTGTAAAACCCATGTGGCTGAAAAAGGATTTGTAGGAATGAATAGCTGCCATTAAAGTACATATCGCCATTGTATTGGGTTGACACGCCAACTACATCGCAATATCTTCCCGTTTTTAAAACTTTACCTGTTACCGGATCTGCTAACTTAAGAGGAAGGTCTTCGAAGAAAAAAGTGATATTAGAATCCCGGGTTGCGTGCCAGGGCTTTATCATATCTGTACCATGGGTATCAAAGGCACGATAGGCATAGGAATGAACAAATGGAGCCAATGCTGGCGCTGGCACTTTTTCTGCAGTGATAATCATAGGATTTTTATAAAAAGGTCCGTCAATGATTCATACTGCGTAAGCTCATTATGTTTCCTTTGGCAAAACATTACGATGCTGGATCGGTCAAATAAATGGAGGGTGTAATCTATGGCAGGAAGTCGCTGCTTCTCTACAAAGCTCATGCAGGGGGCTATAGAGTCCGGAGCTAAAATCAGAGCCAGCACAAGAAGCAAGCTGCTTATTTTCAAAATCAAAGTGAAGAAAAACGCTTTCATACTTTAATCTTTTTAAAATTTGGACATCAGTTAACAGAATATTTTCATTGATTGTTTTTTGAATTATTACACGAAAAACATAATTTTTCATAAATTAATTTTTTGTATGCGGCTGAATACCAACAGGCTCGTACCATACATGCGGCAGAGAAATTAAAAATCGCGATCCGATATTTACGTAGAGGTCAGGCGCGTTCTGATTCTAAAATATTACGATTTACAACAAAGCAACTTTAACTGTCAGAAAAAACAAAAGCCGCCCAAAGATAGGGGCGGCTTTATTTTTATAAAAATAAATCTACTCTTACTCAACAATCATTTTGCGGGTAACAGTTTCGGTGCCGGTGGTGAGTGTACAGAAATAAATTCCGGCGCTCAAACTGCTTACATCCAGCACCAATTCGTTGCTGCAAGCCTGCAATCGGCGAACTGGCAGCGTGGAAACTTGCTGTCCCATCATGTTGGTTATTTTGCCCGAAACCGAGGCCGGCTCGTTAAGCGAAATTGAAAGCCGGGCTGTGGCTGTAGCCGGATTGGGCATCACCTGGCTTACCTCCATGTTGGCAGACTGCACCATTGGCTCATCTATACCTACGCTCATCAGGAAACTGAAATCCTGGATGTATTTATATTGCACCGGACTATCAATATCTCCACTCTCTATCTCATAAACAAACGGAATGGTATAGGTTCCCAATCCGTCATCAAACACTTCGTTGGCCATCCTAAAGAAAAAAGCACTATAAGTTGCGTCGGAGCCAAAGGTAACGTTGTTGGGCATATCCAGCCCATCCTCATTCATGGTTAATTCCTCACGCTCCACGTCATAGCCGCGGCACCAAATGTCGGGAGCATTATTTTGGTAGGATACGGAAGTGTCGGTATCATTCCAACCCACAAACATTTTTTTTCCCAGCTTGTCACGGGCAATCTGAACCAGGTTAAGTTGCGTTTTTCCGCCCATTTCACTCTCATAGTTGGAGATGCGTCCCATCATGTGAGCTGTCCAGCTACCTTCGTTGCCCTTATTATCTGACGAAAGCAGAAATGAAGCCATATAGAGATACCCAGATTCAGCCGACCGGTCTCGGATAATAGAATAAGGCTCAGAACCTGTAACGCCAATCAACACGGCAATATGTGGATTGCCATGGTGGTCAACGCTGATATTTATATTAAGGGAGGTTGTAAAAGGAATTTCTTCACGACCAGGCAATGGCGGCTCATAAATTTCTGCAATTTCCGCATCGGAAAGGAAATTATGAATGCCAGGCATCCCGTCTGCACCGGCCAAAGCTACCGGAATAGGATCAGACCAGGTGAGACCGGCATCTTCGGTGCGGAAAAGTACCGGATAATATGATTTGCCAGATGAAACAGGAACTTTACCAATATCCATTATTGCCGCCACATAACCAATTTGTCCATCAGGCGAAAATCCTATTTTTAGACCCAACGGCTCATAGACGGGCCCGGTGAGATCAAGCAGACTGAAGGTGGGTTCATAATCCATTAAGGCTGTATTCCATACACCGTGTGTAAGCACCAGGTTTCCCTTATAAATATAGTTATTCCAGTCATAATTTTCATCTACACCCCAGAAGTCCCCGGTTTTTGTTACCGTAAATCCTCCTCCCCAAAAGTGAAATATACCTGTGGCAGGATTTGTATTGATAAAATTATAGGTGGTGTCGGAAGGGTCGTCAATGCTCCCTCTTCCCCAGCAAAGCCCACCCAACGGCCCACTGCTGCCTGCCCACGTCGGCGCAAAATATACAACGTGTGCATTGCCGGGATCGGTGTTACCAATCGGGTTATAAATGCCATTATTGGGAAGTAATACACCATCGGTGTAATGTTGTCCTCCGGAATTTTGAACGGCAGTGTAAATTTTATTCATGACGCTCCAGGCCAACCCGCCATCCAGGGAGATGTCGATGCCCAGATCATTACCGCTACCCATCGGATCCAACGAGCCACCCATGGCATGGATAAAGCTAATGGCATGGATATCGTTATTAACCGTTAGACACGAATTGAGTGTGGGACCCAGACTCCAGGCATCGGCCGAAGTACCGAGATCGATAACCGAAACAGCATCGGTAGATTTGTAGTCAACAGCCGGCTTTTTAATGCGCGATTGACTGACTCCTTCATGCTGCAGCGGCTCGGTGAAGTATGACCGGGGGCTCCTGAGCTGCTCAAACGAAAGCCCCGGCTTCAACGTTGCAGTTTGTGCCACCAGCATACATCCGGTAGCCATCATTAAAAATAAAAACATAAATTTTTTCATAATTTGGGAGGTTTTAGTGAATGACAAAATTTTTAGTTATAAATAATTAATGCAAAAGTAGTATGATGGAATAAGGGAAAAATAGTAAAAAAACGACAAGTTTTCTCAGTGGTTGATGCTACTGATGCTTTTTTGTACTG
>CAZTCX010000128.1:0-10733 GCA_964612515.1 uncultured Lentimicrobiaceae bacterium
GTGTGAATTACTTTTTTCATATTTCTTATTTATTAAAATGATGATTAAAAAAACAATTAGGAAAATGAGAACAAAAGCCAAAAATATGAATAAGTGGCGTGGGGACGGCAACCGGGGTAAGAAATTGTAGAGAATGAATTACCTATAAGCGTCGCGGAAGTCTTTTTTGCGGTCATATTTCAGGTCGCGCAGGATGGCTGCTTTCACGTTGATGCCAAACGTCCAGCTCTTGCGCTGTCCGCTTGGAATCCAGCTAAAGCGCATCTCCCAGCAGTGCAGGTCGCGGTAAAAGTCGATTTGTGAATAGGTAAATTTTTTGGTGTCGAAATCGAAGCCGGTGCGGAAATTCACTTTCCATTTGGGCGTGATGCTCACATCGCCCATTAGGCCAAGTGTCTGAATGGTGGTGCGTTTATCTTCCCGATCCCAGTTGATGTAGATGGGATTATTAGAAAAACTAAGATTGTAATTGACGGAGAAATTCCATGCGTTGTTCCAGTTGATGTATTCGTCGGGGTTATCCACGACGTCGCGTATCTCTTGTTTAGAATAATTTTGGAGCAGCTCGGCTTCTTCGGTCAGTGGCAAGTCGGGAGGCTGCGGGTCATCCTTGCCTTTTTTGAAATCACTGGAGCCAAATCTGAAATTCAATCCAAAATTCCACACCGTACTGCTCATGCGGAAGAGTTTCTTATCTACTTCATACTGGAATTTGTTAATGCTACGCCCGGTGCTGTCCACAGCATAGGGGCTCCAACTGCTCGAATAGGTAACATTTAGTTTTTTGAAGAGGATGGTATTTCCACGAAGGGTGAGCGGCGACCATTGCATCGTGTCGCGGGCGATGTCGTACGACATATTGAAGCTCAGATTGTCGATAAGCCCAACTTTTTTGGTTCCGGTAATGGTGTCGCTGCGTGAGCGCACCTTCGCCTCCAGGTTATTATTAAACCCAAAGCTTATCATCCCGGAGCGCCCGTCGGGTGGCCCGCCGTAAAGCATCCCATTAAAAATCGAATAACGTCCCATGGTTCCATCCGGAGCTTTCTGTACTTCCTGGTAATACCCCCAAAATTCGCTACCAAAGTCAGGATGCAAATTAAACGAAGCGGTAGGTGTAACCACATGCCGGATGGCTTTTACCGGACCTTTTTTAAATTGATACATTCCATAAAACCTGGTACTTACCGATGCGTTGAACGAGAACTCCCGTGCTGCATGAAACCCATAGGTGGTATCGATTTCCACAAAACCAATCACCGTATCTCCATTTTGAACCGTCATCCCTGGGTTCCATTTGTAATCTTTAGCATAGGGGTACCAGCGTTCGGAAAAGGTCAGCGAATTGGTCATGGTAAAATAACGCAGCAGCTTGATGGAGCTGCTGATGGGGATGGTGTGGCGCATCCCATATTTGAAACCGTCCTCCCATCCTGGTTTAAAAAGCAACGTGTCGTAGGTCTGAATCTGATTGTCAGCGTTCAGCGTGTATTTCAGCGAGATATTTTCGTACCAGGCAGGTTTTCCTTTCATCACTTTAGCGCGAAAAGGATAAAATTGTTTGGTATTCAGATTAACGCTTGGCAGGGTCATATTCACCGCACGGGTAATGGTATTCTGTTGATGCGATGCGTTGACGGTTAAAAAGACATTGTTGTTAAAATTGGTTTGATAAGCAATACTCGACTGGAAGGTATTCGACAGATAATTTTCGGAGTTGGTGAGGTTGTAGTTATTAAAAGAAGAAGAAACGATATTTACGCTGGCCGAAAAGCGGCTGTTGGGTCTTGCTTTGGCGTCCTGGCCGTGGTTCCACAAAATGCGGTAGTCTTTGTTGTAAACTGCATCCGGTGAGTCGCGGTCACCCTGAATATTAACACCATAACTAAAATCGAAATTTCCTGCATAATGATATCTGTTGGCGTAGCGGAAAGTAGGCCGCACCGCCCAACTGCCGTTGGTGTAAATGTCGCCAGTGAGCGTGAGATCCATATAATCGTTGATGCCCCAGTAGTAGCCGCCCCCTTCTAAAAAGAAACCCCGGTTGGCCGATTCGCCGATGGAAGGAATAACAATTCCCGACCGTTGTCCAGACTTATTGGGAAACAAACCGAAAGGCACCAAAAGCGGCACTGGCACATCCTCAATCACCATGTAGGCCGGCCCCGATACAATCTTATTGTTGGGGATCACCTGCGCTTTGGTAAACCGAAATTCAAAATGCGGATTGGGCAGGTTGCAGGTGGTATAGAATCCCTTGCTGATATTGATGCGGTCGTCGGGCATCTTTTTTATTTTATTTCCGTAAAGGTAACCTTCGCCATCCTGGGTGCGCACAGCGCGGATAAGTCCTTTTTTGGTATCAAAATTATAGGTCATCTCCTCCGCCTCAAAAGTTTGTCCCGACTCGCTGAAAACTGGTGTTCCAATAAGCTTTCCTGTGGAGTCAGGAATTCCTCTGGCATAAACCAGATTTTTGGTAAAATCGATTTCGATGTAATCAGCTTTAATGGAAATTTCGCCATAAACGATCTCGGCATCTTTTGTAAGAAAAACTTTACGGTTACGGATCTCGTAGCGGATATTATCGGCCGACTTGTATTTGACGCTGGTTTCGAGTCCAACCGTTTTCTTTTGCGCCACCGGACTTTCAATTTGGGATATTGTATCGCCATTCCCGAGTTCGCTTTCGCGGAATACATACACGGTGTCGGTTTTCCCCGTTACGCTGTCGCGGAATACATGCACGCTGTCGGGTCTTGAAGGAGGTATTTGTGCAAAGGCTGCAACCGACAGGAAACCAAGCATCCACACCAGCATCAGCTTTGCTGAGAGGTGGCGCAATGTTCGTTTGTCGGCGACATTTTTACACAAAAAATATTTCAACGGGCGATATTTCAAGTTTTTTAATCTGGCTACACCAAAGGCATTTCGTTAGCAAATCAGCATGCAAAATAAACCATTTTCGACGGGTCGCAGCGTCATCATTATTTGCTTGTCGCAATTGTGCGATCGAAACAGAGGCATATCTTTGCAACCTTTAGCAAACAAAGGAACATGAAACGCCTCAAAACGCTTTTTCTTATCTGCATCGTCACTGTTACAAGCCTCTCCGGGCTCTGTCAAAGTGCGGGCAGCGTGAAGCGCATCGTCATCGATCCGGGACATGGCGGCCACGACCTGGGAGCGCCCGGCGCCCGTGTTGACGAGAAAGTGCTGACGCTGACCATCGCCCTGCGTACGGGAGAAGCTATCAAAAAACTTATGCCGGATGTGGCTGTAATCTACACCCGCACCAGCGATCTCTTCGTGCCGCTGCACGAGCGGGCAGCGCTGGCCAACAGCAGCCGCGCCGACCTTTTTATCTCCATACACTGCAACTCCGGCATCTCTCCTACCGCATTTGGCACCGAAAGCTACGTGATGGGGATTCACAAGACACAGGAAAACTTTGAGGTGGCAAGAAAAGAAAATGCTGTACTTCTTGCCGAAAAAAATTATACCGAAAATTACGAAGGCTTCAATCCGGACAACGACGAAGATTACATCATACTCCATCTTTTACAAAACAACAATCTGGAACAAAGCATAAAACTCGCAGACCTGGTGCAGCAGCAAATGCGCACCACCGGGCACATGTACGACCGGGGAGTGAAGCAGGCTGGCTTTATGGTGTTGTATCTTACCACCATGCCCGGCGTGCTGATAGAAACGGGGTTTGTGAGCAATGAGGCGGAGGAGGCTTTTCTGCTCGACACCGTCAATCAGCAAAATATTGCCAACGCCATTGCGCAGGCCTTGATGAATTACAGCGTTTGGATGCAGCCAGTCCCACAAGTGACGATTCCTGCTGACACGGTCATAACACGCGAAGAGATTATTACAAAGGAAATCTACCGCATTCAGTTTGCTGTAAGTCCCACGCCGGAACCGGTGATTGAAGCTCCTTTTAATAAATTAGAACATTTATGGACATTTGAAACCGACGAAGGTTTTGTTTGCACCTTTGGCGCGGCTTCTTCGGCTGAGGAAGCGCAACAGCTAATCGATCATTATTTACAAAGAAGAATATTAAAAAAGAAGCAAATCAAAAACCTGAAGATTATCAAATGCAGTGAGACCGAACATTTTTGAGCCGCCATCGTTTAAAGCTGTGACAGAAATAATTTAGTTTTGTGAATCATCAAAAAAATATCCATCTTGAAAATTTCCAAAGAGTTAAAAATAGGCATCATCTTCATCGTTGCCGTTGGTTTGCTAATCTGGGGCGTCAACCTGCTTAAAGGTTTCAATGTTTTCAACGATCAGCGCTACCTTTACGCCGTTTATGATCGCGTGGATGGATTGCAGCGCGACAACAAAGTAATGGTCAACGGATTAAGTGTTGGTAAGGTTAACTCATTAAAACTCAACCCCGAAAATGCAACCATTGTAGCTGAGCTAATGATTAGCACTGAACTTGACATACCGGTGAATTCGATTGCTCGCATTTATGGTACAGACCTGCTCGGCTCCAAAGCCATAGAGCTAAAGCTGGGCGACTCTCCTCTGATAGTGCAGAATGGCGATACGCTAATCTCGGAAATCGAACAAAGCATGATGGATCAGATAAGCGAACAGGTACAGCCACTTAAGAAAAAAGCCATCTCACTCATCAATTCAATCGACTCGGTGATAACGGTGGTGCAAACAATCTTCAATGACGATACGCGCAATAACGTCACAGCTTCCATCCAAAACATCCGCAATACGCTGCGAAACGTAGAAAGTGCCTCCGGCAACCTCGACTCTATCCTGATGGATGAAAGACACCGGATCAATAGAATATTGTTGAACGTTGAGTCGATCACCACGAACCTAAAGGACAACAACGAACATGTGAGTGCAGTGCTGGCCAATTTTGCTGCGCTCAGCGATTCACTGGCACAAAGCGAAATACCGCAAACCCTGCGCGACGCACGCAACGCCATCGCCCGGATTGAGGACATTACACAGCGGTTGAATAATGGTGAAGGCACGATAGGTCAACTGCTCACCAACGACAGCCTCTACATCGAGCTGGAAAACTCCACAAGCTCGCTCAACAAACTGCTGGAAGACATCCGCCAAAACCCAAAACGCTACCTGAAGTTCTCGGTGTTTTAATAGCTATATTATTTTGAACATGAAAACAAGTAGTGAAATTATAATTCGCGTGTGTTGGTGGATTCTTAAAGATTAATCTTCCAAAGCCAAACAACAGCCGGAAATTTGAACAATTACAAGCCGCCGTCAGTTTCATAGGTAAAATAAGAAAACTCAACGAAAGCTGCCCGGCTTTATTAAGATAGGCGGGATAAAAACAATTTCGTCATCTGATTAAAAAGTGGATTGAACAATGGACAAGATAAAACTTGAGATTTTAGGAATGTCGTACAGCCAGTCGCAAAGTGGCGCCTACGCGCTGATCCTTAGCGAAACGGAGGGACAGCGGCGTTTGCCCATCATCATCGGCGGTTTCGAGGCGCAGGCCATCGCTATTGAGCTTGAAAAAATGAAGCCCGCCCGTCCGCTTACCCACGATCTACTTAAAAGCGTTGCCGATGCCTACAACATTACCATCCGGGAAGTTGTGATCAATAAGTTTTTTGAAGGAGTTTTTTATGCACAGCTTTTTTGCGACGACGGCAAAAAAACTACCGAGATCGATTCGCGCACTTCTGATGCAGTAGCCCTGGCCATCCGGTTCAACTGCCCTATCTATACCACCGAAAAAATTATGAGCGAAGCCGGCATCATCGTTAAAGATGAGAAAAACAAGAAAGAGGAGAAAGAGTGGCTTCCCAACAAGCCAAAAGGGCAGCGCGATCTCGAGAAAAAGTCAATCGCCGAGCTCAAAGAGATGCTTCAAAAAGCTGTCGAAAATGAAGAATATGAAAACGCTTCCTTAATCAGAGACGAAATAAAGCGGCGGGGTCAATCAAAATAATGATATTTGCAGCTCATTTTTTCAAAGCTCTATTTATTATTATTTTTTACGATGAAGAAATCCTTGTTGCTCCTGCTGGCGCTGTTCATTAGCTTTGCGTCATTCTCACAAACCTCCCCCACCCCCGACGACAACACCTTCCGGCTACTTTCGGCAAAGTGGATAGCCGTTTCCGCTATCGACAGTTTAGGAAACCCTGTGGAAATTCCGAGCCGCGAAGCACACCTTAACCTAAAAGGCAACTCTGGTCTGTTCGAACAGCAATTTGCGGAAGCTACCTCTGCCTACACAGGGCAATGGGCTTTACAGCAAAAAAAACTCATCCTCAATTACGATCCGCCAACCATTCCCGATAGTTTGCCTGCAATTGCCAGCAGAGAATATGACATTGCTGCCGTTGCAAACGACACTTTACAGCTTATCACCGGCGGCACCACCATACTCTATACGCGTGAAAAGGAAGCAGTGACTTCTGTTGTAGTTCGCGGAAACGGCATGTCCACAATGACGCTGCTTCGCGGCCTGCTTGGGATGCTTGCGCTGATATTGCTGGCGTGGCTTTTCAGCTCCAACCGCAAAGCGGTATCCTGGCGCGTGGTTGGCATTGGATTACTAATACAAATAGGACTGGCGCTGGGCGTTCTTTTCGTTCCGTTCATACAAGGATTTTTTGGTATCGTGGGCAGTATCTTCGTGGTTATTCTCGACTTCACCAAAATAGGTAGCACCTTTCTTTTCAGCGACCTGATGGACATCCCCAAGGCTGGCTACATCTTCGCTTTGCAAATATTACCCACCATCATCTTCTTTTCTGCTTTGACCAGCGTATTATTTTATTTGGGCGTAATCCAAAAAGTGGTGTGGGTGATGGCCTGGCTGATGACCAAAGCGCTGCGCATTTCCGGAGCCGAAAGCCTTTCGGTAGCGGGCAACATTTTCCTGGGACAAACCGAGGCGCCGCTGATGATCAAAGCCTATCTTCCAAAAATGAACGACTCGGAAATGTTGCTGGTGATGATTGGTGGCATGGCCACAGTTGCCGGCGGCGTTATGGCTGCTTATATCAGCTTTCTGGGCGGCGACGACCCGGTGCAACGACTCATGTATGCCCGCCACCTGCTCACCGCCTCGGTAATGGCAGCTCCCGGCGCCATCGTAATGTCGAAAATCCTAATGCCACAAACCGAATCCATCGACATGAAAGTGGAAGTGAAACAAGAGAAGATTGGTAAAAACTTCCTCGACGCGCTCTCCAACGGAACCACCGAAGGGCTTAAGCTGGCCGCCAACGTCGGCGCCATGCTGCTGGTATTTTTTGCCTTCATCGCTATGATGAATTTTATCCTGATGAAGATTGGCTTGTGGACCAACCTCAACCCAAGCATCATCGCGCTCACTGGCGGGCAGTACTCAGAGCTGTCGATGCAATTTATTCTGGGTTACACCTTTGCGCCGCTGATGTGGCTTATTGGCGTAGGCGCCAACGACATCACGTTGGTTGGCCAACTGCTGGGCGAAAAGCTCATAGCAAGCGAATTTGTTGGCTACACCAGCCTGGCAACGATGAAAGAAGCAGGTTTGTTTGCTGATCAAAAGTCGGTGATCATGGCTACCTACATGCTTTGTGGTTTTGCCAACTTTGCATCCATCGGCATCCAGATTGGTGGCATCGGCGGACTGGCACCCAACAAGCGTTGGTTCCTGTCGAAATATGGCATGAAAGCTTTGCTTGGCGGTACGCTGGCTTCGCTGCTTTCGGCTACAATCATTGGTGCGATAATCGGGTAAAGGAGAAGTAGGTGGAAAGTAGTAAAAAGCAAGCAATCATAAGACATTAAGGTAATCAATCCGTTCTGCTAATCAAATTTATCGTAAATATTGTAAGCCCGTCCCTGCTTTCCGACACGGTGATATCTCCACCCATCTGCAAAATTATTTGTCTGCTTAGGCTTAGGCCAATGCCCGAACCATTTTCTTTGGTGGTGTAAAAAGGTACAAAAATCTGTTCTTTTATCTCGGGCGGAATCTGCGGGCCGTTGTTGGCGATTTCCAATTTGATGTTGTTCCCGTATTGCGTGATTTTGAGCGAAATAAAGGGCATTTTAATATCGTCATCAATAAGGGCTTCGGATGCATTTTTCAACAGGTTTAAAATTACCTGCGACAAAAGCTGTTCGTCCGAAGAGATCATCAAATTTTCGGGTATCGACTTTCGGATTTGTATTTCTGTAAATCCCGGATAGGCGCTGGCGGCAATCAGTGCGCGCTCGATGAGACCCGAAAGATCAACCGGCTTAAAGTGCGGTTCCGGGAGCCGTGTAAATTTCCGATAGTTTTCCACAAAATTCATCAGCCCCACACCACGCTCCTCAATCACACCCAAACCTTTCACGGTATTTGCAATCATTGCAGCATCTACATTTTCGGGTTTTATTATTTGGTTGTTGGTCGTAAAATATCCAGAAATTACCTGCGTGAGCGAAGTGATAGGCGCAATATTGTTCATGATTTCGTGTGCCAGCGTGCGCGCCAGTTTTATCCAGGCGTCGATTTCGCGGTTGTCGAGCTCTTTGGTAATATCGCTTACCGCCACCAGCTTTATGGTTTCGTCGTGGGTTTTAATTTCAGAAAGTTTAAAAAGCAATTTCTGTCCGTATTTATTTTCAAATATCGCCGATTGCTGGTTCTTGCCAGAGCTTTCCATAATAAACCCCGGCAACACCACGTCGATGGCCAGCAAGGTATTTACGTGATGATACGCGCTAATCTGCGTAAGCGTGGTAGCCGCAGGATTGATATTGATCACACGACCCATTTCGTTTACCGAAAATAGTCCCGTTGCGGATTGGTCGATCACCGAACGAAAATACTGCTCCTGCGTGTTGATGTCGATTTTCGTTTTCTTGAAAATCTCATTCAACCGGTCGATGCCTTTATAAATCTCGTCGATGGCTTTGTTACCCGATTTTTTGGGCGTTTTCAAGGTGGTGTCGTCATTTTCAATACCCATCAGGAAGGAGGCAATCCAGTGATTTATTTTATTAAAATAGTTGATGATATTGATGACTGCAGCTATCAATACCAAAATCAATAACACGGCAAAAACGACAGCCTTCATTTCGAAATAAAAAAATGTAGCCGCGGCAGCCAGCAGGATGATGATTAATAACCTCGTCAGAATAGCCCGGTAGGAGTGTTTGTACGGCATAATTTCCCTTATTAAACTTTATTCATCGAACGACTTCAGTTTTTTGTAAAGCGTTGGCCGCGAAATGCCCAGCTTTTTGGCCACCGCACTCATGTTGCCGTTTTCCTTTTGGATGGCGGCTTGTATCATCTCCTTCTCCATCTCTTCGATGGTTTTGTTGTGAAGATGGCTGGCAGCAACCTTTGGAGCTTTAAGTACAAAACTCTCCTCAGTCAATTGATCGCTGTCGGCCAGTATCACAGCCTTCTCGATGCTGTGCTGCAGCTCCCGCACGTTGCCAGGCCAACTGTGACGCAGCAGTTTTGCAGCCGCTTTGCGCGATAATTTGATGCCGGGCTTGTTGTATTTCATACCATATTTTTCCAGATAAAACGCTGCCAGCAGCACCACGTCGTTTCCACGCTCACGCAGCGGCGGCACTTCTATGGTGATGGTGTTGATGCGGTAAAGCAAATCTTCACGAAAAAGGCCTTCGGCAATCATTCTCGGCAAATCCATGTTGGTGGCCGTTATCAGCCGAATATCCACAGGAATAGGTTTGTTGCTCCCCAGTTTCACAATTTTTCTGCTTTGCAAAACCACCAACAATTTAGCCTGAAACGCCAAGGGAAGATTCCCGATTTCATCCAAAAACAAGGTGCCTTTGTGCGCCGCCTCAAATTTGCCGGCACGCTCCTCTTTGGCATCGGTAAAAGCGCCTTTGGTATGGCCAAAAAGTTCGCTTTCAAAAAGTGTTTCGGTTATGGCGCCCATGTCCACGTTCATCATCACCTCGTTTTTTCGTAACGAATGTTGGTGAATTTCGCGCGCAATCAACTCTTTGCCGGTGCCATTTTCGCCCACAATAAGAATATTGGCATCGGTGGCAGCCACTTTTTTTACGACAGTCAAAACTTGTTTCATGGCTTCCGAATCCCCGATAAGAGGCTGCGCGGGAGGCCGGAGCGCTTGCTTTAATGTTTGCGCCGTTTTGGCCAAGGCTTTATTATCCGACTGGCTCTTGCGCAATTTCATGGCTGCATTGAGCGTGCTCATCAATTTATTATTATCCCAGGGTTTCAGAATAAAGTCGAAAGCTCCTTCTTTAACAGCTTTCACGGCAAGCTCCACATCGCCGTACGCTGTAATCATCACCACCACAATCGAAGGGTCGTGTTTTTGAATTTGGTGTAACCAGAAAATCCCTTCGTTGCCGGTGTTGATGCCCGCCTTAAAATTCATATCCAGCAGCACCACATCAATATTTTGCTGCTGCAGCGTGGAGAGCAGCACATTGGGATTGCTGAGCGCAACAACCTGATCGAATTCCGTTTGCACCAGCATTTCCAAAGCGGTAAGCACGCTCTTGTTGTCGTCGAGTATGAGAATATTTCCTTTCATAGCCAGCGAAATTATACAATTTGTAAACGAACGACACAGCAGTGTTAGTTATCTTTACACATTTCCCAGTTTAGAAATGTCAGTTTTAGGTTTAAATACCAACTGATCAATGCGTTATAATTAGCGGCACTGAGATTGAAAGGATTAAGATTAAAAGGTAACTATTTAGGTGGCAGA
>CAZTCX010000129.1:0-10636 GCA_964612515.1 uncultured Lentimicrobiaceae bacterium
CCTATCATGCGGAAGGACGCCCGGGGAAACTCGAAGTGATCCCCAGCAAACCCTACAGCACCAGGCGCGACCTCTCCCTGGCCTACTCTCCCGGAGTAGCCGATCCGTGCCTGAAAATTGTCGACAATCCCGATGATGTTTTTAAATACACCGGCAAAGGAAACCTTGTGGCAGTTATCTCCAATTGCACTGCGGTGCTTGGCCTGGGCGACATCGGACCGCTTGCCGGAAAGCCCGTGATGGAAGGCAAAGGCCTATTGTTTAAGATTTTTGCCGACATCGATGTTTACGATATCGAAGTGGATCTTAAAGACCCGCAGAAATTTATTGATACAGTAATAGCCATCGCGCCAACCTTCGGTGGAATCAATCTGGAAGACATCAAAGCTCCCGAATGTTTCGAGATAGAACGGAAGATACAAGCAGCGGTTGACATTCCTGTCATGCACGACGATCAGCATGGAACGGCCATTATTAGTTCTGCCGGATTGCTCAATGCACTTAAGATTAACAAAAAGAAGATCGAGGATATAAAGATCGTTGTCAATGGCGCCGGAGCTGCGGCTATCTCGTGCTCGCGGCTTTACATCAAACTTGGGGCGCGACCCGAAAACATCATCATGCTCGACAGCAAAGGCGTGTTGCGCAGCGATCGCACCGACCTGAACGAGACCAAGCAGGAGTTTGCAACCGACCACGATATTCATACCCTCGATGAAGCTATCGTTGGTGCCGATGTGTTTTTGGGGCTTTCTAAAGGTGGAGTTCTCAAAAAGGAACTTCTTATCACGATGGCAAAGGATCCTATCGTTTTTGCGCTGGCCAATCCGGATCCCGAAATAACTTACGAAGATGCCATCTCTACCCGCGACGATATTATTATGGCCACCGGCCGAAGCGATTATCCCAACCAGGTCAATAATGTCCTGGGATTCCCTTTCATTTTCAGGGGAGCGCTCGATGTGCGTGCCACATGCATCAACGACGAGATGAAACTGGCCGCTGCCTATGCATTGGCTAATCTGGCCACCGAGCCGGTGCCCGATCAGGTAAATGTGGCTTACCATTCCGCCAACTTTTCCTTTGGCCGTGAGTACATCATTCCCAAACCTTTCGATCCGCGACTGATTACCCGGCTTGCTCCGGCAGTGGCCAAAGCAGCCATGGCCAGTGGCGTGGCGCGCAAGGAAATCACCGATTGGCCGGCCTACAACGAACGGCTTGTGAAGATGATTGGCATTAGCAACCCGCTGTTGCGCCAGTTGCGCTTTCGCGCAATGGCCGATCCCAAAACCGTGGTGTTTTCGGAGGCCGAAAATTACAAGATGCTCAAAGCCGCCGAACATGTTTTCAACCAGAAACTGGCTACGCCTATTTTGCTTGGCAACGTGGCGAAAATAAAACAGCTCATCCATCAGCACGAACTCGAACTTCCGGGCGTTAAAATTATCGATCCCACCAGCGAGAAAGAGAGCGCCCGGCGTGAGCAGTTTGCCAAATTATTGTGGAGCAAGCGACAGCGCAAAGGCGTCACCATAGAAACTGCGCTCGGACGCATGAACAACCGCAACTATTTTGCACCCATGCTTGTCGAAACAGGCGTTGCCGATGCAATGGTGTCGGGACTTACCAATAATTATCCGGCTACCATCGGCCCAGCTCTGGAAGTGATTGGAACCAGGAAAAATGCGAGCATAGTTTCGGGGATGTACATCGTCAACACTAAGGAAGGCCCGATCTTTTTGGCGGATTGCACCGTAAATAAAAATCCAGATGCTCAAAAATTGGTTGAAATCACACTGCAAACGGCCAGTGCTGTCAGGCAGTTCGATCTGATGCCGCGTGTTGCTTTGGTAACCTATTCCAACTTTGGAAGCAATCGCGGGCGTATTCCCGATTTGGTGGCCGATGCCGTGAAGATTATGCATCGCGACTATCCCGGCTTGGTAGTGGATGGAGAAATTCAAGCCAACGTTGCACTTAATCAGGAGCTACTCGAAGAGAATTTCCCCTTTTCAAAATTAGTGGGCGGGCCGGCCAATGTGCTTGTTTTCCCCTACCTCACTGCAGCCAACATAGCTTACAAGCTGCTACAGCAGTTGGGTAAGTTTGATGTAATTGGCCCGATAATCAATGGTATGAATAAATCGGTGCATGTACTGCAAATGGGAAGCTCGGTGCAGGAGATCATTAATATGGTGACGGTGGCTGTGATAGACGCCCAATGTGTGCAAAAAACAGATTGCAAAGAAAGAAAAGAGGAGTTTTTTAGAAAAGGGATTAGTAACCAATAACTTCATTTCAATGATATCGATGGATAGCCTCGAAGGGCTGTCTGGCAATTGATAATCCTGATTATTCTTTAAAAAAGAAGCTGACGATGATTTCCGGAAAATGCGTCAGCTTCTGCTTTTTATTAACATCTGTTCATATTAACAAATCCTTAAGTTTTGGCTAAAAATTTTGTTGGACGAGACGAAAGCCGGAGTTTTGCACCACTTTTCTGAACGTTGATCAACTTCAAAAAACGGGTAGCCATAGCAAATGACTCCAGGTGAGATAATAATACAGATACTGTCGCTTGCAGGTGCATTGGTGATGTTTCTGTACGGCATGAAAACCATGAGCAAATCGGTGCAGAAACTTGCCGGCGAGCGCATGCGCAGTGTGCTGGCACATATCACCTCCAACACTTTTAAGGGCATCGCTGTGGGTTTTGGCGTTACCGCAACCATTCAATCTTCTTCGGCCGTAACGGTAATGCTGGTGAGCTTTGTCAATGCCGGCCTCATCACTTTCGGCCAATCGCTTGGGGTGATCTTTGGCGCAAACATCGGCACCACCATCACTGTGTGGCTCATTTATGCGCTGGGGTTTGGCGGCATCCTTACTATCCAATACCTGCTGCTCCCTCTGGCGGCGCTGGCATTGCCACTTCTCTTTTTGCGTAAAGCAAAAAATAAGGCGTTCGCCGAATTGATAATTGGCTTTGTGCTGATCTTTGTTGGGTTTATTTTCTTTCGTGAGACGGTGGCTGGCATCGGTCAAAATTCTTCATTCTTCCACCAGGTTTTATTTCCTGATAATTTTTATCTCAACGCATTTGTGTGGGTACTTGTGGGTATCCTGGCAACATTGATTCTTCAGTCATCGGTTGCAACCATTATGCTCACGATGGTGCTGGCATCGCAGGGCTGGCTTGGCTTCAGCACGGCGCTGGCCATGGTGCTTGGCGCAAATATAGGAACTACCGCCACCGCTAATTTTGCGGCAAGGATTACCAACCGGGTGGGCAAAAGAACAGCACTGGCACATTTGGTTTTTAATGTGCTGGGGCTGTTGTGGGTCTTCCCTTTTATCGGCTTTTTCGCCCGCCATCTCGAAGGTTTTACCCTGTTTGTGGCTGGCTCCGAAAATTCGATTCCGCTGGGAGTTGCTATTTCTCACACTTTTTTTAATATTATTAATACCTTAATAATACTGGCTTTGTTGGTGCCTTTTACCAATATTTGCTACGCCCTGCTGCCTGAACAAAAAAAGGCTGCGAGGCGCTCTTCACTGAAATTTTTGAGTGGAAATCTTTTTTCGACAGCCGAGCTTAACATTTTGCAAGACAAGAAGAAGCTTGGCGATTTTATCAAAATCGTCTCGCAGATGTTTATTACCGTGTCTTTGTTACTAAATGAAAAAGACGAACGGAAGTTTGCTAAAAAACTTAAAGTGCTGCAGGCCGATGATAAAATGGTGAAGGAAACACAGCACGAAATCGTGATGTATTTGCGGAGCCTTTCGCAGGAAGAGCTGACGCCCAGCGGGCAAATGCACATGAAAGCAGTGACGCAAATTAATGAGCGTCTGTTAAGCCTTGCAACAACGAGTATGAGGATGGTGCAGGTTATTCAAAATAAAAATGAAGAAAAAGCGTGGTTTTCGCAGGAGTTGCGTAGCCCGCTCACCTATAGCCTGCAACGCATCGCGGAAGCTACAGCACAAATGGGGGAGGTGTTTGCCGGTAATTCTTCTGTTGTTACAGATTCCCATTCCAACGAACTCCAGGCACACATAAATTCTCTGTCAGAATTATCTGATCCTGCTCCAATCCAAATAGCCTCCAATGGCACATCCCACTTTCAAAAGCTTGTCGATTTGATCGTCAGGTCGGGTGAATATCTTGCAAATATTGAAGCATCCTCTTTGGAGATTAATAAAAAAAACTCTTTACAAACTGTTCGAATGAAATTATAAAGCTATGGATACACTTTATTTGGTTATCGTCGTGGTGCTGCTTTTGCTGGCGGTCTCTGATTTGATCATTGGCGTAAGCAACGATGCTGTCAACTTTCTCAATTCTGCTGTAGGCGCGCGCGTGGCGCCTATGTATGTTATCATGTCCATTGCCAGCGTTGGGATACTTATCGGGACAACTTTTTCGAGTGGACTGATGGAGGTGGCTCGTAAGGGAATTTTCCATCCTGAACAATTTGCCTTTTCAGAGATCATGATCATTTTTCTGGCGGTGATGATTACCGACATCATGCTGCTTGACCTCTTCAATACTTTTGGGTTGCCCACCTCTACCACAGTATCCATTGTTTTCGATTTGCTGGGAGCTTCTGTAGCTGTATCAATTATCAAAATTAGCCAGACGCCGCTGGAATCACTACACGACATAGGTAAATACATCAATTCCGAAAAGGCGCTGGCCATTATTACCGGGATATTGCTCTCGGTGCTCATTGCCTTTGTTATCGGGGCTTTGGTAATGTATTTTACCAGGATGCTTTTTACTTTTCGTTACGAGAAAAAGCTTAAATATTTTGGCTCGGTGTGGGGCAGTATCGCCATCACCGCTATTACCTTTTTTATGTTGATAAAGGGTGCCAAAGGAGCCAGCTTTATCACCGATGACATGAACGTCTGGATCGAGTCGCATACATTTACAATCATTATTTATAGCTTGGTTGGATGGATTATAATCTTACAATCGCTGTATTGGTTGTTCAAAGTGAGCATCCCAAAAATGATTGTGCTTATCGGGACTTTTGCCCTGGCAATGGCCTTTGCTGGCAACGATCTGGTGAATTTTATAGGTGCGCCACTGGCAGGTCTGAAATCATACCAGTTGTTTATAGCCAATGGGGGTTCTGCCCCCGATAGTTTTATGATGGGTGGGCTGGCAGCGCCTGTCAACACGCCCACTTATATCCTGTTGCTTGCCGGCGTGGTGATGATTTTGGCTTTGTGGTTCTCCAAAAAAGCGCGTTCCGTGATAGCTACCACCGTTGATCTAAGTCGCCAGAGCCATGGTGAAGAGCGTTTTGGCGCTTCCGGTCTTTCGCGATCGGTGGTACGCGGCGCATTATTGATCAACAAAAGATTTTCAGCATTGATCCCAGCCGCGCTCAGCGCCAAAATTGACAAGAGATTCGATTATCCAAAAGAACTCAAAAAGAAAGCTAAAGCTAAAGACGCACCAGCTTTTGACGTTATCCGGGCGGCGATGAATCTCCTGGTGGCAAGTGTTCTCATCGCGATGGGGACTTCGCTTAAGCTACCGCTCTCCACCACCTATGTCACTTTTATGGTGGCCATGGGAACTTCATTGGCCGATCGGGCCTGGAGCCGCGACAGCGCCGTTTACCGTATTCAGGGTGTATTTTCGGTGGTTGGTGGGTGGTTTCTTACGGCAATCGTGGCTTTCACGGTGGCCTTTACCGTTGCCAACATTATTTACTGGGGCGGAATTGTAGCTATTTTCATTCTGCTCGTGTTGGCGTCGTTTCTTATTTACCGCACCCACGTGATGCACAAAAATAAAGAGTCGCAAAAGCTTGAAGAAGAAAAAGAAAATCTGCAAATTCTCGAGATTCGCAATATGTCATCGGTCTATGCCGAATGTCAGTATCAGACTACCCACGCCCTTACCAAAGTGCCGCAGTTTTTTGAGACATTGATTAATGGTATTAATAAAGAAGACCGCCTTGAGCTTAAAGAGCTTAAAAAAGATGTGAAGAAATTCAACAAGAAGACCAAGAAAGCCAAAGACAATATCGACGAAACCCTGCGCAACCTGCAGGCCGAGCAAATAGATACAGGCCATTATTATGTGCAGAGTGTGGACTATCAGCGAGAAATTGCCCATTGTATTAATTACATGGTAAATCCAGCTTATGAGCATATCCGCAACAACCACACAGGATTCAACGAGAAGCAGGCCGAAGAGATGACGCAACTTGCCAAAGGGATTACCAAAATGTACCGCGACATCATCAAGTCTATCGATTCGGGCAATTATCTTGGCCTCGACAATATTCTGCTGCAACAGCAAAAACTCCTGGAAATGATCAATCAAATTCGCATCAACCAGGTGAAACGCATCCGTACCGACGACAAGCATCCGCGTACAAGCCTTTTGTTCCTTGATGTATTGGCGGAAGCCAAAAACATGCTGCTTTACTCCATCAACCTACTAAAGTCGCAGCGAGATTTTATTAATGAGATTAATAAATAAAGATAGAAATAGTTGCTTCGCCGATAATTGGTAGAAAGTTTAAGGATTGCAATCCGCTCGCTTAGCTCAGGGATTGCATCCCGGCGGAATTAAGCCAACGACTTTTGTGCCCGTACCATCCGCATGCGATCGTGCAGGTCATGGCGTAGCTCAATGTTTTGATAACCTGATGCAACCAGCAGTTCGCGCATCTCATTGCCAAAACGTTCGTTTATTTCCATAAAAATACTGCCGCCGGAATTTAGATGTGCTTGTGCAAAGTCCAGGATGTGCCGGTAAAAAAGTAGCGGATCGGCGTCACTTACAAAAAGGGCGCGCTCCGGCTCATAATCCAAAACATTGGCCTGCATTTCAGCTTTGTCCGATTCGGTGACATACGGCGGGTTGCTGACGATGACATCAAACTGCGGAAATTGGCGGTATTGACTGCTGTCGGTGATATCAGCTTTAATCCATTTTACCGGAAGTTTCAATGTATTGCCATTCATAGCAGCAACTTCAAGCGCTTCGGAGCTTACATCCATCGCCCAAATTTCGGCATCAGGTATATTAGCTTTTAGCGCCAGCGCTATGGCTCCGCTGCCCGTACCGATGTCGAGAATCCTTTGTGCTTCAGCATTATTATAAGTTTTAATAATCCATTCCACAAGTTCCTCAGTTTCCGGGCGGGGTATCAGCACCCGCTCATCCACACGCAGCCGCAAGCCATAAAAATCAGTGTATCCGAGAATGTACTGGATGGGTCGGTGTCGCATTAGCTCTTTACAGGAAAAATGAATTTTCAGGATTTCAGATTCAGAAAGGCGCAACTGGTCATTTGCAATGCGCTGCATGCGACTGATGCCTGCCGTTTCGGAAAGCAAAATGTCGAACAGGCTGTTTGCTTCCTGCTCAGGGTATAGCTTTCGCAGATTGCCCGTGTAGGTTGCCCTGATATCTGTAACTTTGTTGCTTTTAATTTTCAAAACGAAATCTGATTGATGGTATGGAAAACATTTTTGCAAAAATAGCCGAAATAAAAAGCTCCGGGCAAGTAGCCGCGTTGTGTATTATCACAGCTACCAGTGGTTCGTCGCCGCGCAAAGCGGGCGCCAAGATGATTGTAACGGAGGCTGGCCTGTCGTATGGCACCATTGGCGGAGGCCAGTTGGAGCGTCAGGTAACGGAGCAGGCGCTTAAACTTTGCCGTGAGCGACAACAACCTGTCACGCTGCACATCGATCTCAAAGACGACATGACGATGCATTGTGGCGGCAAAGTTTCTATTTATGTCGAGCCAATGCTGCCCGATCAGTGGTTGGTGATATTTGGTGCCGGGCATGTTGGTGCCGCACTGGCGCGTTTGGCGCGGATGCTTGGTTTCTCGGTGACGCTGGTGGATAACCGTGAAAATCTCACCAAACCTTTGGTTGATGAAGGTTTTGATGTGATCGGGGAGGAATATATCCCGGCGGCACAAAACCTCGCAACCACCAACCAGAGTTATCTGGTGGTGATGACGCCACAGCACCGATACGATCATGAAGTGACCGGGATTCTGGCGCAAAAGTCATTCAGATATCTGGGAATGATTGGCAGCCGTCGCAAAGTGGCAGAAGCAAAGCAGTATTATCTGGAAAACAAAATCCTTGATCAGCCGGCAATTGATAAAATAGATATGCCCATCGGTATTCCTTTCAATGCACAAACACCTGCTGAAATCGCCGTAAGTATTCTTGCCAAAATAATTGACGTGCGGAATAGTTGATGGGGGGCGAACCAGTTAATTGTTAATCGTTAATGGTTCATTGCGAACGCAGTGAAGCAATCTGTTTACTTCTTCGCGTTGCTTCTTTTTCCATCGTTCATTGTTGATTGTTAATCGTTAATCGTTCATTGTTAATTGTCAATCGTCCTTCGTCAATCGTCAATTCCAAATCGTCCTTCGTCAATCGTGATTTATCTGCATTTCCAGACGCACGCAGTGCGTCTCTACATTCCAGCAATCAAAATCGTAAATCGCCCTTCGTCCTTCGTCAATTGTCAATCGTCCTTCGTCCTTCGTCCTTCTTCAATCGTGATTATTCTTCCTTTATCGAGTGTGATGCAGCGAGCGGGGAATTTTTGGATAAGAAAATGATTGTGGGTGGCCATGAGCACGGTTGTTCCCAAATGACTGATTTCGTGCAACAGATTTACGATACCAGAGGAAGTTTCGGGATCGAGGTTGCCGGTAGGCTCGTCGGCCAGGATTATTTGTGGCTTGTTGAGCAGTGCACGAGCGATGCAAGCCCGTTGTTGCTCGCCGCCTGATAGTTCGTGCGGCATTCTGAATCCCTTGCAGGGCATGTCAACCAGCGTCAACACTTCGTGGATACGTTCCTGCATTTTCTTTTTGTCGCGCCAGCCGGTAGCTTTCAGTACAAACTCCAGGTTGGCCTGAAGGGTGCGGTCGGTGAGCAGTTGGAAATCCTGAAAAACGATGCCCAGCTTCCGGCGCAGGAAAGGAATATCGTGATCTTTGATGGTACGCAGATCATATCCCAAAATAAGTGCGGTTCCCTCTTCGGTGGGCAGCTCGGCATACAATGCTTTCAGCAGACTGGTTTTACCGCTGCCGGTTTTGCCAATCAGATAGGCAAATTCGCCCTCCTGCAGATGCATGGTTATGTGCGAAAGCACCAATAAAGTATTCCGGTAAACGGTTGCCTGGTCGAGGATGATGGTGTGGAGGTCGTTCATTAGCGGGGCGAAAAGACTTCCCGGAATATAGCCGGATAAATATTGATGCGCATTTTGCCAATCAGCGAACGATAAGCATCCTCTCCGGCCAGCGGATAGCTGCTGCCCAGGCCGGTAACATCATCTGCCGTGGCAGTATAAAGCACCGTACCGCGTTTGTCGGTGAGCGTGTAAGTTGCTGACAGCGGAGCGTTAAACTTTCCATTTGCTGCTGAGCCCTCCCGCGTATCTGCGGCCACGGTCAACAGCAGGTCAGCAGCGGCGGGCGCAGGTGCAATCGTAAAGCCATCCGCGCGAAGCAGCGTTTCCAGCTCTTGTTTTATTATATTTTGCGAAAGCGAATTCCCAAGGTTTTTTTCGGTTGTGTTTACAAAAAAAACAGGCGATTGTATTTCCACAGGTAAAATATATTCCGGCAGCGTAATGCTTTGCAGTAGCCGCCTTATCAAAACCTCCTGTGTGTTGTCCTTCAGGATTTTGGTGATGTCGAGCGTACTGCTGATCATCTCTTCTTTCTTTTTTGAATCGAAAGGGTCAAGTTTTAAACGGATAGAACCTTCGGCATCGCTGGTTTTTTCGGTGATGCGACCGGGAGCATAAGAGTATTTTATCAAAATGGGGATGCCTTGCAAAGGTTGGTTTTGGGTATTAATTACCAATACCTGCAACTGATCTATGGTTGCTGTATTTCCGCGTGTTACGTTGAGTTTGCCCACAGGATAAGCTATGCGGATACTCTTTATTCTATCGAGCATCTCGCTTATCAGCAATCCCGAAAACTCCTGCTGCCGGCCATCTATTTCTGTGGTGAGCGTTTCGCCAAGGAAATCCTTGATATTTTCGAGTGATTTAATATAAAACCGCAAAGCATCAGCGCTTTGATTCTGGTCGTTCATCTGGCGCGCCCGTTTGAAGTTGGCGGTGGCTTCGGTGAGTGCTTTGTCGATGCGTCCCTTTTTTATCTCATTGTACTTCCCTATTGATAAACGATAGTAAACCCAGTATTGCTGTGCGTTTTCCCAGCTATCCACGCGTTCATAACCTTCGAGTTGTTCTGCCGACGATATCAGAATGTTGGTGCGATAATATTCACTGTAGTTTTTGTCGAATTCATATTGGCTGAGCACAGAAGTGGCGGAGATGTTAACGGAAATCCCTGCAGCCAGGTCAGCCAATGCGTTCTGGCGTGCCACTTCGCGGTAGTCGGCGGTGGTTGAAGTTTTGGAAGCGGTTCCTACACCGTGGTAGTATCCAGGCGTGTCAGGACTGCGCGTAACCCACGCTGGCGCTCCGGCCATCCTCTTTTCGTATTGCTGCGTTTTGCTGCCGGCGCATGCACTAACCAATATCAGGAGCAGGTATAAATAGTGTCTCTTCATAAAGTTGATATAAAAACCTGCAAAT
>CAZTCX010000130.1:0-10533 GCA_964612515.1 uncultured Lentimicrobiaceae bacterium
CGCTGGTCAGCAATTCCGAATTTGGATAATTTTTCATCAGGCCGTCGATGTAGGGTGTGTTTCCGTTAAAAATCGCATCAGATTTTGACTTATCCCCTTTTCCCCATCCGTCAAGGATCATCAATAATACTTTTCCTGTGCTTTCTTGTGTCATAAGTTCTTAATGTTTAATGTATCGAATAAACAACAAACTGGTGATTTTAGCCTTTAAGTGTGCAAATTTAGCTTTTCATGAGCAAATAATCAACAAGAAACCTTTGTTTTAGGGTTGTTTAGCAAGATTTCTTTATATTTTTCTATTTTTGTATTTTTAAATAATGAATGATGAAAAAGTGGGTCATCCCCGATATTCATGGGTGTGCTAAAACGCTGAAAGCGCTTGTGGAGCAGTTGCAGCCTTCCAAGGATGATTTGTTGATATTCCTAGGCGACTACATCGACCGGGGCTCTGATCCCAAAGGGGTGGTGGATTACCTCATGCAGCTTAAGGCCGACGGTCAGAAGCTGATTACCCTACGCGGCAACCACGAAGAATATTTGTTGCTGGCATTTGAAAAGGAAAAAGAGCTGCAGAAAAAAGTCTTTTTTAATCGCAAGAAAAATCATCTTTACGAGAAATGGATGCGTCATGGCGGAACCGATACCATGGAAAGCTTTGGCATCAGTAAGCTCAAAGAGATACCTCAGAAATATCTTGACTGGTTTGAACAATTGGAACTTTACACCCAGCAGGAAAACTACTTCATCGTACATGCCGGCCTCAACTTTGAGCGTCGCGACCCGCTGGAAGATCAGTATGCCATGCTTTGGAGCCGCTCGTTTGTGGCAAGACCTGAGAAAATAGGCGGACAGGTAATAATTCATGGTCATGTGCCGGTGAGCCTCTCTTTTATCCAGGATAGGATAGAAGACCAAACCAGCAAATACATCCCGCTCGACAATGGCTGTTATTTGAATGGTAATGATGGAATGGGAAATTTGGTTGCTTTTGAGCTTACTACCAAAAAACTTGTGGTGCAGCCAGGATTGGATTTTTTGTAAAACCATCTTTAGCACTCAATTCATGTGTTCGGCTTAGGTAAAACCAAGGCCGTATCTATTCTTGCAGGCTTGGCCTGCTTTTTTATAAAATAAGAGCGTAATAAAAAACAGGCAAAGCCTCGTCTAAACACCCAGCCTCAGTCGGCGACCTTCAGCCCAAATCCTACCGGACCATTATAATTTTGTAAACAAGCTCGCGCAGCAGTTCACCATCCGGCATCGTGGCGCTATCCACACCCTTTGCCATTTGGTCATACTGGCGCAGCAACCCAAGTATGCGGCGCACCTGCGTGGTGGTATAATTATTAGCTGCCTGCTGGTATCCTTTTATAGAAAAAGGATTCACTGATAACTGCGAAGCCGCACTCTTTTTGTCTTTTAGAAAATGATAGTGAAACACCTTGCGGAAATAGCCAAAAAGCATCACCACGACATAAACGACCGAAAACTCTTTGGGGTTGCTGCCAAAGTAATTGATGATACTTATGGTACGCGGAAAGTCACGTCTCGCCAGGGCATTTTGTAATTCAAAAATATTGTAGTCTTTGCTGATGCCAATATTTTGCTCTACATTTTCAGCCGTAATTTCTGCTCCTGCTTCCAGATTTAGCACCAGCTTACCTATCTCATTTTCTATTTTGCTAAGATTGGTGCCGAGGCTCACCGCCAGAAGTTGGGTTACGGATTGTGATAGCGTGAATCCGCGTGCATAGATTTGTTGTTGGATAAAGTCGGGCACCTGATTTTCGTACAGCGGCTTCGATTCGAAATAAACCGTTTTGTTTCTGAGCAGCTTTCCCAGCTCGGTTCGGCCATCAATTTTTTTGTATTTATAATCAAAAACCAAAACCGTAGAAGGAGCAGGTTTTTGCAGATAGGCAAGCAGAATTTTACTTTCGCCAAGCTGGCGCAGATGCTGTGCTTCACGCACTATCACCACCCGATGATTGGCCATCGCCGGGTACTGCTTTGCATACGACACTATCTGAACGTCGGTTGTATCGAGGCCATAAAGCACCGAGAGGTTGAAACTCTTTTCGTCTTCGGTGAGTACCTCATCCTCGATCATGCGGCTAATTTTATCGATGTAAAAAGGCTCGTCGCCGGTTAAAAAGTAAACCGGGTCGAATATCTTCTTTTTGATACGTCCGACGATAGTTGCAAAATCCATAGAAAAAGAAGGTTTTAAAAGCGCAGGTGTTTCACGGTCTGGCGGTTCTCTATGAGCTGCTTCAGAGAGTCGATGCCGATGGTGAGATGATCGTTCAGGAACTTATCCGTAACAAGCTGGTCACTGGTTTCGGTTTTTACGCCAGTCGAAATCATAGGTTGATCGGACACCAGTAGCAGCGCGCCGGTAGGTATTTCGTTTGCAAATCCGACAATAAAAATGGTAGCTGTTTCCAGATCGATGGCCATGCTGCGCGTTTTGCGAAGATGTTTTTTCACTTTGTCATCGTGCTCCCACACGCGGCGGTTGGTGGTGTAAACGGTTCCTGTCCAGTAGTCGCGGCCATGCTCGCGGATGGCGGTGGAGATGGCTTTTTGCAAATTAAAGGCAGGCAGCGCCGGTACCTCTATCGGGAAATAATCGTTGGAAACGCCATCGCCACGAATAGCTGCGATGGGAAGGATCAGGTCGCCCAGTTGATTTTTCTTTTTCAATCCGCCACATTTGCCCAAAAACAATGCTGCCTTGGGTTTGATGGCGCTAAGCAAATCCATGATGGTGGCAGCATTTGCACTACCCATCCCAAATTTTATCATGGTAATGTCGCCGGCCGTGGCGCTGGGCATCGAGCGATCCAGCCCTTTAATTTCGACATTATTTTTCTCAGCAAACACTTCGAGATATTTCGTGAAATTTACAAGAAGGATGTATCTGCCGAAATCTTCGATTTGGGTCCCGGTGTAGCGGGGCAGCCAATTTAAAACGATATCCTGTTTGGTCTTCATAAACTATGATTTTGGCCACAAAAGTAATCCAAAAGCGCCTATAAAAGATACTTTTGCACCAATGACCGAAAACATGCAGCAACTCAACTTACCAGAATATCCATTGCGCTTACGCGAAAAAGAAGGACGCCGCGAAATCTTCGACAGCATCCGGCGCTTGTGGGTGGCGCTCACGCCCGAAGAGTGGGTGCGACAAAATTTTGTGCGCTATCTGGTGACGGAGAAGCAAATGCCGGAAATGCTTATCGCAATAGAAAAGTCACTTACGTTAAATGGGCTTACCAAACGCACCGATATTCTGGTGCACAACCGCCAGGGCGATCCCTTGTTGCTGGTCGAATGTAAAGCGTCGCAAATTGCCATCACCCAAAAAGTCTTTGAACAAATAGGACGCTACAATCTGGCACTCCAGGTAGAATATTTGGTTGTTACCAATGGCTTGCAGCATTATTGTGCGCGCATCGACTGGGAAAAGCAGCAGTTTATTTTTTTAAAAGAAGTGCCCGACTACAGCCAACTCGAAGATTAATCGAGTGCTTCCTGCAGTTTTTTTAGCTCGGCTGCCTTCTCAGGATTACCCGAATTTTCGTAAGAAAAGATGAGATTATTCATCACCCGACGGATAATGGTGACGTTGTCGCAAGGCAGAAAATAGCGGTCGTCCTGTTCCAAGTTGATCTGCCGTAAAAACATCTCCACCTCGCGCTGGGTAAATACAGCCCCATTGTTAAAAATATTCAGATAAAACTGAACCTGCCGGCGTGTCACCTTGCTGTAATCATCCACAAAATCGTTGAGATAGGCAAGGATAAAATTCTGTGGCAGATTGATGCCGTAAATCGGGATTTTCAAGCTTTGCGCCACCACCATGTAAATGATGCTCAGCGAAATCGGGTTGGCTTTCCGTGTTTCGAGTACTGAGTTGATGTACGAATTCTGAGGCGACTGGATGTCGCGCTTGTTGCCACGAAAGCCGTGCACATCATAAAAAATATGGTTGATAATCTTCACCTTTTCGAGCGGCGTCAGATTGTTGTTGATTTCGAGCCACACATCCTGAATGATCTGGCCAACCTGATCGGTGATGGTTTTTTCGTTAAGCTCCGGATATTGATATTTGGCAACCAGAATAAAACCTACCAGTAAATCCTGCGCTGGCGTGTTGCGCCACAGGTTGAACTGATGAAAGTTATGGTCGAATTGTATGGTATGAATGATTGTTTCGATACGTTTTTGCACATCACCGTCGGCGGTGGTGTCCCAGGCTTCTTCAAGCAATGGAACAGCATCTACACCGTAGGCAAAAATCTTATTGCGCACCTGATCAAACATGGATTGATCAGGTTCGTCGATAAGGCTCACCAGTGCATTCAGCTCACGATTATAAGGTTTTTCTGACATGATCAGCATTGCTTTTTGAAGGTAACAAACAATAGGCTTTAAATGTTATCAAAAAAATAAAAACGTAGATTTGTGATTTTCTATCACTTGCCAGTAAATGTCCGCTTATGCTTTTTAACAAGAAAACCATCATCTTATTTCTTTTGATAGTTATTGTTCTTACGCAATGGTCGTGCCAACCGAGACAAGACAGTCGCGTGGATACACCGGAGCTGTGGACTGCCAAGGATCTCACCGAAACCAACCGTAATTTTATACTGACATTTTATCCGATCATTGTCGAAGCCAACAAAAAAGTGATGACCGATCGTGCCCGTTTGCTCGATCTACGCAATGATTATCGATACGTAATCCGGAAAAAAAATAACCTGGAGTGGATCAACCAACTTGCCGAAGAATACGAGTTTGGCGCCGGTTTTTTCAGCGACAGCCTGACACGGCGTGAGTACAAAAAGCGTATTGATACCTTGCTCTATCGTGTAGATTATATCCCCGAAAGGCTTATCATGGCGCAGGCTATCGTCGAATCGGGCTGGGGCAAAAGCAAATTTGCCCGGCGTGGCAACAACTATTTTGGCATCCGCTGCTACCATCCCGGCTGCGGCATGGCTCCCGATGGCATTGCAAACCCGCGCTTTTATGTGCGCACCTTTCCAACGGTGCAAGCCGCCATGGACGAATATCTGAACATGCTCAATTCAGGTTTTGCCTACGAAAATCTTCGCAAACAACGCTGTGCTTTGCGCAACGAAAATGATTACCCCGACGCGTTGCTCATGGCGCAGGGTCTGCATAGATATTCAGAAAAAAAATCCCATTACATCGAACTTGTGGAATCCATCATCAACGACTATTTGCCAGAAAATTTACGGGAGTATGTCGAGTATCACAATAATTTTAATAATCTTGCTGATGAAAAAAGCTGATGACGCTTTCGCTAATTAATATGTCACCAAATCTTAGTATCATGAATAAATTCTTATTTGCAGTCATTACTATTTGTTTAACAATTCCAGTACTGCTATTTTCACAAACAACGACCAACCGCGCAGCTTTAGAATCTTTTTCGGCTGAGAAGGAAGTCACTTTCACCAACGAAAAAAACAATGCCACCGAATATGCTTTGCGCAACAACATCCCGCTGATCATCGAAACTGGCAACACCTACATGGAGTTGATGCGGGTAGGCGCCGAGGGGCAACTTTATTATTACACCACCTACAACGCAAATTCAGCCAAAACTACCTCCACCAATAAAGTTCATCCCGGTGCTGGTTATGGTTTTGCGCTGAATGGAGCCGGAATGACCGTACACGAATGGGATGCCGGTGCCGTGCGGGCAAGCCATCAGGAATTCAGTGGCCGTGTCACACAGATGGATGGTGCTATCTCCACCCATGAGCACAGTACACATGTGGCGGGCACAATGATAGCTTCGGGCGTGCAGAGCGCTGCGAAAGGTATGGCACCCGCCGCCCACCTTAATGCTTATGAATGGACTAACGATGAATCGGAAATGGCCACCGCCGGAGCCAATGGCGCGCTGGTATCCAATCATTCTTACGGCTATGCCAACGGCTGGTCATGGAACGGCTGGAGCTGGGACTGGTATGGCGATGCTTCCATCAGCACCACCGAGGATTATAGCTTTGGATTTTACGATTCGCAGGCGCAAAGCTGGGATTATATTGCGCGCAACGCGCCTTATTACTTAATTGTAAAATCGGCTGGTAACGACCGCGGCGAAGGCCCGAATAATGGCGCTCATCCAAAAGATGGCCCTTATGATTGTATCGGCAATGCCGGTGTAGCCAAGAATATTCTCACTGTAGGCGCTGTGGACGATATTCCAAATGGCTATTCACAACCCAGCAACGTGGTGATGAGTTCTTTCAGCTCCTGGGGGCCAGCCGACGACGGACGCATAAAGCCCGACATCGTTGCCAACGGTGTTAATCTGTACTCTTCGGTTGATCTCACCAACAGCTCATATGATACATATAGCGGCACTTCTATGTCGGGGCCATCCGCTGCCGGTTCGCTTATTCTGCTTCAGCAGCATTACAAGGCAATTCATGGCGCCGGCAACCTTATGAAAGCTGCCACGCTCAAAGCATTGGTGATACATACCGCCGACGAAGCAGGACCTAATCCGGGGCCAGACTATATGTTTGGCTGGGGATTGCTGAACACCTACAAAGCCGCCCAGAAAATTTCCGAAAGCAACACACTCGAAGTTATCAACGAATACAACCTCAACAATGGTGCGACTTTTACGCGAAGTTTGCAGGCTTCAGGCGATGGCCCGCTGATGGTAACCATCGTTTGGACGGATTTGCCTGGTACACCTGTAGCTCCGCAGCTCGATCCCCCAAATCCAATGATCGTCAACAACCTCGATTTGCGTGTAACACGCGGCAGCTCCACCTGGTATCCCTGGAAACTCAATCCTAACAACCCTTCGGCTGCAGCCACACGCTCCGGAAAAAATAATGTGGATAATGTAGAACACCTTGTGATCGATAATCCCATTGCCGGACAGTTCTACACTGTAGTTGTGGATCATACTGGCGCGTTGAGTGGTGGCTCACAGGCCTACTCAATGATAGTTAGTGGCATCATGCAGCAACCAACTGCTCCGCCGGTTGTTGATTTTTATACAGCTAACACTACCGTTTTTACTGGTGCGGATGTGCAATTTACAGATCTTTCGACCCAATTCCCTACCACCTGGAGCTGGACTTTTGAAGGTGCAGTTCCGGCCACCTCTTCACAACGCAATCCTGTCGTGGTTTTTAACACACCGGGAACCTACAACGTATCATTAACGGCGTCCAACGCATTGGGCTCCGGCACCAAAACAAAAACAGACTACATAACCGTGGAGGTGATGCCGATAAGTTACTGCACTTCGGCTGGAGGCACTTACACTTATGAATGGATCAGTGAAACCCAGTTCAACGATTTCAGTAATCCATCAGGAGCCGCGGGCTACACTGACTTTACCAATTTGGTGCTGGATTGGGAACCGGGGGAAACGATCAACTTTACGCTAACACCTGCGTTTGGCACGGCGTGGACCTACACCGAGTTCTGGCGTATCTGGATAGATTACAATAAGGATGGCGATTTTGATGATGCCGGAGAGTTGGTATTTACTTCCGCGGGGAGCAGTCAGGCTGTTTCGGGGTCTTTTGTTGTTCCTTCCACAGCCACCGGCACCACCCGCATGCGTGTATCCATGAAATATAACGGAATGCCAACTTCCTGCGAAAACTTCAGTTTTGGAGAAGTAGAAGACTACACGGTTCGTTTGAATACGCCGCTTTCCATTAACATAGATTTACCAGAAGGATGGAGTGGTTTCTCGCTGCCTTTTGAACCGAACCAAACCACAATCAGTGATATTTTTGGTGCTTCCGCAAATGATATTATCATTTTACAAAACTATAGCTCAGTTTATTGGCCTGCCATGCAGATCAATACTTTTGCAGGATGGGAGGCTACCACTGCCGGTCAGTTGAAGATGAATCAATCGCGTCAACTCACGGTGCCAGGAACGGCAGCATCGCGCACATTGACTTTTGCCGCAGGATGGAATTATCTGCCCGTAACGAGTATGTGCAACGTCAACATTAACGAGCTGGTGGCGCCGGTTATCAGTAAAGTAGTAATTGTAAAGGGCATCGGCGACGTTTCGGTTTTCTGGCCGGATGCTTCGGTTTATAGTCTGCAGGCGCTACAACCAGGCAAGGCTTATTTTGCTTATTTTAATGCAGCGGCTACAATTACTTTCCCCGAATGTTCCGGCAAATCTTTTAAAACCCAAAACCTCAATCCTGTTATTCCGCAGAGGTGGCCAATCGTATCACCAACGGCCGTTTCACACATTATCCGTGTTGATGCTTCTGCTATTGATGGTCTGGAACCAGGTGATATTTTAGGAGCCTTCACTACCACTGGCGAATGTGCGGGAGCTGTAACGCTTACCGGCGGCGCTGATGCACTGGTGCTTTGGGGCGACGACGCTGCTGCATCCGCTAAAGAAGGATTTGCCGCGGATGAAACGATCACCTTCCGGCATTATGCTGCTGCTACAGGCCAGGAGCAAACGTGCGATGTTGTTTTTGATGAAAAGTTTCCACAGCAATTTCCGCAATTCATTGCCAATGGAATGTCGGCTATCAAAGCCATCGATACCTTCACAGGCATAAACAATTATAAAACTGACGCTATCAGCATCAGCCCCAATCCTTCCTCCGGCATTTTTTACATTCAAAATATGAATGGAAACGAAACTGTGGAAGTGAGCCGGTTGGATGGTGCCGCTGTGACTACTTTACAGCCAAACGCCACAAGCTACAAACTCGACTTATCGCGGCAAGCGGCAGGTGTTTATTTATTAAAAGTCATTTCAGAAGAGCGTATTTTTACGACAAAAATCATCATCAGATAAAAATATAAATTTGAGTAGCTATGAAAAATCGATCTTTCTTAGGCAATGGCGTGCTTATCGGCCTGTTGCTATTGGTACTTTCAGTCGGCGGACAAACGATGGTACCGGAAGCCGCCTCCGGGTCGTCGCTAACGCGCGGAGTTGAAGCCGATTTTTATGCCGATAAAACCTCGGTAATGAAAGGCGACGTCGTGAAGTTTTACAACTTGTCCACGGGAGATCCTACCTATTATCAATGGAGTATCCCGGGTGCCACACCCCGTTTGTCATATAGCTGCGAGCCTCGTGTGCAATATCATACCGGGGGCGTTTACGACGTTACGCTTGTCATCTCCAATTTACACAGTCGCGATACACTCATCAAACACAATTATATCACTGTAACCGATCCACAGGCGGGACTACCACCGGGATGGGCATATCCACAAACTATCACTCAGCATGCCATTGCGCTACCTCTGGTTGCTAATCCGCGCATGCTCGAAATCCCAATCGACTCCGGTGATTATATCGGCGTTTTTTATAAAGATGGCAATGGAATTTTGAAATGTGGCGGCGCCACGTGCTGGAACGGCACAGAATCCACTGCAATAGTTGCCCAGGGCGATCATCCGATGACGCCCACAAAGGATGGGTTTGCGGTGGGCGAGGTTTTTACCTGGAAGATTTATTCCCAACAAAGGCAAGAAGAACACATCGCTAAGGCGCAATATGATCAGATTTTGCCAATGAAGCAATTTTTTGTACCCAATGGCTTATCAGCCGTCCTCGATTTATATTCCGGCGTAACCTACAATCTGAGTCTGCCGGCAGGTTGGAGTGCCATCTCCAGTCCCGTGATGCCTTGGCACGAACAAATGGCAGAATTTCTGGCGCCGGTAATCGATCAGATAGTGTGGCTATCGGACGGAACTAATGTGTATGCTCCCGAATACAACCTCACATCACTTATTGCATGGGAGCCGAAAGCTTATGTTATAAAAATGAACGCCGCAGCGACTCTCCCTGTCAAAGGCGACCTCATCGAGACGCCGGCAGTGGCTATAACTCCGGGCTGGAACCTTGTGCCGGTACCGGTGACCCAACCGGTGGCTGTAACTACCTTGTTGCAGCAGCATCCGGGTAAAATCACGATAATACGGGAAGTGGCCGACCTGAAGATGTGCTGGCCCGCGCAAAACATCAACACGCTTACACAGCTATTGCCCGGCAAAGGCTACCGGATTTTTGCCACGCAAGCATTTACAATGAATTTTTAAAAACTTTCGTAATAACAACAGAAAATGAACCCCGACAGGATTTGGATCTTTTCGGGGTTTGTTTTTTACAACCCCGAAGAACACTTGCCCTGAGTTTGTCGAAGGGAAAAACGGAAACATTTTATAACCGATAACTTATCCCCCCCCCCCGATATCTGCTTGCGATAGGTTGTTTTCTAATATTTCTTTATCTTTAGCACCTCGAAACAAATCCATTTTTTATTTTATAAATCAAAAACAGGAAGTCATGAAAAAACTTATTCTCTCCACAGTTTTCACGGTTTTTGTTTTTATGCTGTCAGCGCAAAAACAGCAACTGAAACCCAACCTTAAATTTGAAAAGCCAATTGAGGCTTTTCAAAAAAGCAATATGAACGAAAACAAGCTATTGGCTGGCGAACCTACACCCGCGGTACCTTC
>CAZTCX010000131.1:0-10514 GCA_964612515.1 uncultured Lentimicrobiaceae bacterium
TCGCTCCTGAAATTTAGCGATTTCGCTGGAACAGATTCTTCGCTCGCTCCTGAAATTTCGGGATTTCGCTGGAACAGATTCTTCGCTGCGCTCAGAATGACAACACGTCAGGGATTTTACGAGGCTTAGCCGGCGGCTGCGCCGCCGGCTAAGCCCTCCCTCCCCCAATCCGTCGCAAACCAATGTCATTCTGAGCGCAGCGAAGAATCTATTGTTTTTAACACGACAGTAGTATTTCTGATTATAAAGTAAGGGTGTACTGCAACATGATGCTGCGCATGGCTTCTGCTTTCAATGGCCGCAACGAGTACCACCGATTGGTCAGGTTATTCGCCGTTACTGACACTTTGTGTTTCTCTAAGAAAGAATAGCTAAGCCTGAGATCTATGATCAGGTTACCATTATTATAGTTGTAATAATAATCCATGTATTCCACGGGCTGAATGGACCCACCTGCAGCTTTTGTTGCAATTTCGAAATCCTCGATGGCCTTATCGAGGTTCACGATCTTGCTAAAATATTTCAAGCCAATTCCGGGTGAAAAGCCTTTGTAATCAAATTCTATATCTGCTTTAAGCGAATGCACAAACCGGTATTTTAGAATGTCTTCCTCAGGATTCACACTCGTATTTCGGTAGGTAAATTCATCATTCCCCGACGGGTTATAATCTTTAGCAAAAACGTAGTCGGGCTCAAGCGATTTTGGTAAAATATAGTTGTATCCAAAAATCGTTGTCATGTAGAGATTATTAGCAAGCTGTGCCTGTCCGTTCAAGGAAATATCTACACCCACAACCCTGGATTTGCCAGTATTTAAAAATTTGAAACCACCAATGGCAAATGTGTAGGTTGAATCCCAAAAGCCAAAAAGGTATTCAATTGTATTTTGATAATCCTGCTGGAAAACAGCCACATCGAGGTAGCCGTAGTAATTAAGAAATTTGAAGCCTTGCTTTACGCCAAGTTCTGCATTTATACTGGTTTCGGGCACCAGATCAGGATTGTCGAAAACTCCAAAAGTTCCCAGGTTTATTTTAATAAAACGCTCGGCAATGGTTGGGTAGCGATAGCCCTGTCCGATAGACATTCGCAGGAAGGTTTCCTGTGCAAGCTTTAAGTTTGCCCCACCTCTAAAAATCGTTTTCACATCGCCTGTGGAAGCATTCAATCCGTTATACTCGAGCCTGAAGCCAGCAGAAAAATTGAGTATTTCCATGATGTTGGTTTCAATTTCGGAATAACCGGATAAGTTAAAAAGGGTGTTATCTTCTGTACCTGATGCAGAATAAATGTTGGAATGCGACATCGTGTATTGGGTGAGAACGCCACCAATAAACTCGAAACCATTAAATGTAGGGAAATCCCTGCGGTAGTTGTAATCAGCATAGATCACCGAGTTTTGAATGTGCTGCCGGTTCGACATCTCGTTGTTATTGTACATATACCTCGCCTTGAAACTATGCTTGAAGCCCATTTTGGAATAGTAATTCACGAATGGATCGAGGTAAAAAAGAAACTGATCCTGCAGAAGTAATGCGCCGGGATAGGCCCTGTAAAAACCTGCTGAATCGTCGAGCCATGCGAGCATGAGTTTCGTGTGTTCTGCCATCATGTTGCCGTTGATACCGTAATTAAGACCTTCAATTAATTTGCTCCTGTGGCGGATATTGAAATTCAAACCAACCCTTTTATCCACCATTTGCGATTCGCTAAAGTTGCTAATGGTATCCACAACCATTGGAAGCGTAACCGGCGGGCCTTCATAACCATGATCGATATTTGTATTTACACCAATCACAATATCTGTGTTTTTAACGATCCGCGAATGCAAAACACTAACACCACCAATGTAAGGGAATTGCTTCCACCAGTCCATGTAGCTATATTTTGGAGCGTTATAAAAACCGCCATAAACACGAACTTTCGTAAGCGGATCGATGCCCGGATATTTGGTGCGAATGTAGATGGCGCCGCTGAGCGAAGAGGAGCCACTCAAGACCGATGCCGCGCCTTTAACAACTTCAATTTGCTTGATATTTTCGAGCGGTATAAAATCCCAGTAAGGTCTCCCGGCATCGCCTGAAAGAATGGGCATATCATCAATAAATACCCCAACTTTGCTACCCACGCCAAATGTAAAACCACTGCCTCCCCTTATTTGAGGTTCGCCATCAAGGATATTCAGGCCGGGCGTGTCGTCGAGAATGCTTTCAATATTTGTCTTGTTTTTACTTTCAATTTGTTTAAGTTGAATTACTTCCATCGAAACCGTTAGCTTTTCCAAACTTTGGTTCAGCCTTCCCACTTTAATTTCTACTGCATCAAGATTGGAAGTATAAATCCTTAATTTGATGATTCGATCGATGGTTTCGCCAGGCCCGATGGTTTCGATAAGTGTATCGGACAGCATCCCGGTGTAGGAAATAATAAACTTATATTTCCCGGGAGGAACCTCAAGCGAGAATTTCCCTTCCCTGTCTGCCGCCGCACCCAGGTTAACGTTTTTATACACCTTCACATTGGCGCCGATCAAGGGAAAACCATCTTCCGCATTTTGCACCGTTCCCTTGAAAACCCCTTTCTCCTGTGCGAATGAAGCTACAGAAGCAAGCGCTATAATTATGGTAATGATGAAGCGATGGATAAGTTTCATATTATCGAAGGTGGCCTTATTTAGGAGCTTGAGAAATATTGCAGATTTTCTTTAACAGGAAGAAAAGCAAACGAAATTATTGTAAAAGAACCTTTTCTGTAATTTCAACATTTTTCCCGAATAGACGCACCATATAAATCCCGCGGCTTAATTTACCCATGTCAAGACTTACGACATTCGATGTAACAGGCGCTGAATAAACAACCTGACCATTGAGGTTCAAAACTTCTACCGAGGCATTGATTAATTTATCCTGAGGCAGTTTATCCAGGAAAATTGTATTTCCGGTGGAATAAATGAAGACGTCTGCTCTGACTTTATCACCGATGCTACTTGGATTATAAATCAGCTCCAGGTCGTCATATCTTGCAATGCTTCCTATGGCGGGGATCCATCCTGCACCGGAAGTAATATGGCTTAGGATGTATTCGGGCGTATTATCATTAAAATATTCGAATGGAGCCGAAACCCTTGTCCAGGTGTCAAGCGTACTCGAAATATTAATTTCCGCATAGCCAACTCTGTTGGCTTCATTATCCGGAGTAGGCGGAATGCTGCATCCACCCGTGTGGATCGAAAACTGGCAACGTGCGGTATCATTACCTTGTGGAAAGTATTTTACCCAAAGTGCTACACTATCGGGTCTTTTGGTAAGAGGAGAATTCCATCGGGGGTCTGTTGGATCAGTAAAGGTATAGGAATCTGTGATGGTAAAAGATGCGTGTACCCTGCCACTGGTAACGATTCCCGTGGCGACGATGGTGCCCAGCGTGAGTATGTTTCGCAACTCGATGGAATAACTACCGGTGTGTGCATCATCGCTCCTCCACCAAACAACCGGCGCTGCATTATTTATAATAGTTCCTCCATCGGAGGTTTTTATCGAACTCCAATCGACGGGTTCATCTTTAACGGTTCCGGCATCTTCCCAATATTCAAACCCCGCATTTTCAAATTGTTGCGCTGAAAGGCTAAAAGTAAAAATAGTAGCTAATGCAAATAGTAGTATGTTTTTTTTCATAGTTGGTAATGTTTTAGTGTGAATGACTCATCTTCGTTTTTTATTCTAAAAAAATGTTCAGCAGACCGGGCAAAAATAAACCAAATTACTTTTTGAAAAAGTGCGTTAGTAAAACCATATCATGCCTTTTTTATTAATAACATGAATCCAAAACAACTGGCGCTACAAATAGTTAACGTCTGACTTAAAAGTGGGGCACTCCCTATCAAACTACAGGAAGAGCTTCAAGGCTTCCTTTTTTGCATTATCAAAATCAAAACTCTCTTCCTTTCTAAAAATAAAATACCCGCTGCAAAACAATGCAGCGGGTATTTTTTTTAGCCCGTTATGATTAATAATATGTGTAGATTTGCCGCTATTCATACACAAGAAAAATGGTATTATGAGAACAAATATTGTGATAGACGATGATTTGATGCAGCAAGCGCTGTCACTTACAGAAGATAAAACTAAAAAAGCAGTGGTCGAAGAAGCGCTCTCACTTTTCATTAGATTTAAAAAGCAGGCCAAAATAAGGCAGCTACGGGGAAAATTAAGTTGGGAGGGTGATTTGAACGAAATGCGCTCGGACTCATGATTTTAGTTGACACATCGGTTTGGATCGACTATTTTAATGGCGGGGATAATATTTTCACCGAAGAATTGGATTTACAATTAAGCAAAGGAATTGTCGTGATAGGCGATTTAATTCTTGCGGAAATCCTTCAGGGCTTCAGGAAGGATAATGACTTTCAACTTGCAAAAGATTCTCTTGATGCGCTAGTGTGTTTCAATATTGTATCCAGAACCCTTGCTGTTAAGAGTGCTGAAAACTTCAGGCTGTTAAGAAAAAAAGGAATAACCGTCAGAAAAACCACCGATATGCTCATCGGAACATTTTGTATCGAAAATAAAATCTCGCTTTTGTATCAGGATAGGGATTTTGATCCACTGAAAACACATCTTGGACTCACATCAGTCATTTAAAAAACCCGCCTCATATCTCTGTTTTTTCCAATTGATCCAATTTGTCACAACATAAAAATCTTTCTAATGCTACTTTAACAGATTGAGTTCAAATGGAAAAATCAATCCACTTTAACCCCATCCCTAAAGGGAGATGGATTCATTTTTCTGCATTCTCCCTTTAGGGTTCGGGGTAAAAATGCAGAAAAATCTAATGTGTTAAAGTAGAACTAAAACCCTTACTAAAATAGATACTCCGCCGCCGGCAGCGCCTTTCCTCCCCCAATTTATCAGAAACCATAGTCATTCTGACTCCCGAAATTTCGGGAAAGAATCTATTGTTTTTAACCGGGCAGTAGTGATTTTGATAAAAAAAATACCCGCTGCAAACAGATGCAGCGGGTATTGTTATGGAGAATAAATTAGCGAAACAAAAGTGTCAGCGAAGATTTGCTATTTAATAACCACCTTCCGCATGATCACCTTCGTGGGTGTCTGAACGCGAATGGTATAAACGCCCTGCGAAAGTTTGCTCACGTCGATGGAGGCTGAGCCGTTCACCGATTTTTCTATCACCACCTGGCCGTTGATGTTTAGGATTGTTGCCTCAGCCGTTTCTGACTGGATGTCGATAAGCAACCAACCGGAAGCAGGGTTGGGATAGATATTTATTAAAGGATTTTGTAGTTCATCTGTGCCGGTTACAAGTGCTTCGATCCGTGAAAGCCCTCCGTCGGTAAAGTGATTGGCATCGGGCATTGTATTATCATAGAGCGCATATACTACGAATTCTTCATTCCAGGAAGGACGATAAATCTTTAGATAAAATGCTTCGTTTTGCATCAATCCGTCCTGCTGGGAAGTAGTGCTGTCGTTGCCAAATGCCACCAGCGCCAGGTTTTGTCCCGTCTCCTGATAGATAGCATATCCTGTGCACATTTCGCTGTTGATGGTAGAAAATATGCCAATCTGATCGCCGGGTTCCCATGCTTCAAGCGCTTCGGTTGAAATAGAGATTACATGCGAATTGGCAGTTGGTGGAATCAGATCCCATCCTTCGCGCGTCGGTAAAGGATTTTTGCCGATAGCTTCTGGTTTGCTTTCCACCAGGCCATCGAAAGAGATGGTAGCCGCTGTAGCCATTTTCACCAGATAGGCTTTACCGGCCTGCAACACCGTGAGCGAGGAGATTGATTGCGAAGGCCAGAAAACTTTGCTGCCGGCTACTTCTTTTATCATCACCAAATCATTCATTACACCGGCAAACAAATCGCTGCAACTTACCGAAACATCCGACAACACAGGCATCAGGTTCCACCCTTCGCTGAGCGTAATGGTTTGGCTGGCCGGCGAAGTTCCGGAAATCATCAGTCCGGCAGCGTTTGAGAGTTTTATTTTATAACCCTGCTGCGCATCCCATTGTCCGATGGTGTTGATGTTTTGTGCGGGCCACCAAACTTCGTTCATCGTTTGTACGATTACGATATCGCTGGCAATGGGTGCCAATACTTCTTCGATGGGCTGAGCTTCGGGAACGATGTAGCTCGAGAAGCCTGACCAACCAAGTGGTAGTGCAAGGTTTTGCTGCATCATTCCGCCTTCAGCGGTAATCTGAAAATCGTCGATGTACATCCCGTCGCGGGTTACGGACACATCGCTGTAGAAATGAAACCGCAGCAGGATGTAAGTTTCGTCAAGGTATTCGTTGAGCGAATAGGTTTTTTGAATCCAGCTATTTTGGATTCCGTTAAATTCGGCGAGCTTCGTCCACGTGCTGCCATTGGTCGAAATTTCCAACCACATGAAGTCGTAGTTCTGTTCCATATTGAATTTTGTCCAGAACGACACTGAAGCGTCGGTGTAGCCTGCCAGGCTGAATGCGCTAAGCGAGGCAAAATTATTCAGATTTGATGCATAATTTCCCGTCGGGCTTTCGGTGAGGCTATGAGAAGATGAGTAAAATTGGCTGGTAGAAAGTCCCCATTGATCCTGAAGATCCCAGTAAGGAGCACCATTTTCAAAATCGATCATCAGCGGTAAACCAATAGGAGGCATGGGCGTAGCATAAACTGTTTTTGACGGTTCTGACTCGTTGCCGTTGTCGGTGTAAATGGCTGTGATGTAATATTGGTATTGCGTGCCATTGGTGACGTCGGTGTCTGTAAAAGAAAAATCGGTGGTATTGTCAATCAGCGCGCCGTCGCGATAAATATTGAAATAATCGATATCGAACATTTGGTTCCATTGCAGCAACACTTCACTATCGCCGGGCAACGCTACCAGGTTTTGCGGCGGCGTGATGCGGTCGGCCATCGAAACGGTTGTAGCCAGGATAGCTTTTGTAAAAATCACAGCTTGCTCTTCGTTGTTGTAGCTGGGGCCAACAATGTCGTTGCTGGTATGGATGTAAGGACTGTAATCGGAGCCATCCTCGAAAGGAAATATTCCCATGAATCCGGCATTGTTAAAAGAAGTGTGATCGCTGTCGCCGCCCACGAGCATTCCCGGCTCTATGGGGAAATCGGGAAGATAAACCGAACAAACCTGTGTGTAGTAATCGGCCAGCTCCTGCGCTGAAGCGGGATGGATGAGGTCGGTATGGATGTAACTGCCCGGCTTCAGGTAGCCAATCATGTCGAGATTAAGATAACCATGAATATTCATTCCCTGCTGCGCACATCGGTCGGCGTAAGCTTCGCTTCCATAAAGGCCATATTCTTCGCCGGAAAACGCGCAGAAAATGATGGTTCTGTCGAAAGAATGCTGGCTCAAAATACGGGCAATCTCCAGCACACCAGCCGTTCCAGAGGCGTTGTCGTCGGCGCCAGGCTCCAGTCCGGAGTAGGTGATGGAATCATAATGTCCGCCAATGACGATCACCTCGTCGGGATATTTGGTTCCAGTCAAAGTAGCAATTACGTTGTCGCTGGCCGGGCCTCCGGGCATCGAAAAATCCTGAAGTTCCACACTCATTCCCATGCTTTCAAACTGGGCTTTTATCCAGTTCATCGCTTCGAGGCTCTGAGGTTTGTAGGCGTTGCGCGTTCCATAATCCTGCAAATGTTGCACGGTAGCGGTAATGTTGGTTCCGGTGACCTCTTCGATCAAACCAACAATAAATGGATCGGGATCGAAACGTCCACTTCCGTCGAAAAACATGGTCATTGGCAGGGCGACCTGTTTATTGGAGATGCGCACGATGCCATCATTTTTTGCCGGCGGCAATTGTCCATAAAGGGCTTCGTCGATGCGCACCACCAGGTGGGTTCCGCCATCGTAAAGTACATCGGCGATATTATTAATCTTTTGATAATAAACATCCCGGTTCACGGTCTCGTCGAGATACACCAGGTAGTAGGTCAGATTATTTTGCCAGGGATTGTGATCCAAAAAGATGTATTCATCTTTCAACGCGCCCTCAAGGGTTGCAACCACAAATTCATCTTTATAAAAATTCACCTTTACCTGTGGCATTTGGAACACCCTTCGGGTATGGTCGAAGTCTTTGGTAGGAATGAGAACCAGATCACCGGCAAAAGACGGTAGGGTAATGAGGCAGATAGCCAGTAAAAACAAGAATCTTTTCATCGTAGTAAATTTATTAGTAAACAATTATTTCAAATCTGACTACAAAATAAAGGAAATTTGGTGCGCGCGGGTGATATTGGGCAGCCAGTGGTGTAATTTAGAAGGAGTATAATTACGGGTTACGAATTACGATTTTAGATTTTAAAAAACGGCTCCTATTTAGGTTCTTCTGATCAGCTCTCGTTTCTCATACTATTTTGATCAAAAGTGTTGCGCGCTTTTATTGTGGCTTTGCTAACAAAACGACACTGTAGGCGTAATTAACAAAATCAGTTTCTGGCACCCTAGCGCTACAGTCCGATGTGCTCCCAGAAGTTGTCACGATTTATGATGTGTGTTGTGGCATTAGGGTAATTCTTGGTAAATGTGACTGGGAAATTCACAAGCTTCTTAGGATTCCATTTTATTTCCCAGGCCGTAAGGTTGCCGTCGTATTCTTCAATGTAATCGATTTCCTGTTGCTGTGTGGTGCGCCAGAAAAAGCGTCTGGCGTAAATTTTATTGTAATGAAGAAATTTCATTCTTTCGGCTATGAAAAAATTTTCCCACAGCATTCCAGCATCATTCCGCGATGTGAGTGGACTATAATTCCCCAACAACGCATTTCGTACACCATTGTCATAAAAATATATTTTTCGGCTCTTCTTCAATTCATTTCTTACGTCGCGGCTAAATGAGCGCAGCCGGAAAATAATGAATGCCTTTTCGAGCATGCTAAGGTAACGCTGTACGGTGTGGGCATCTGTTTTTAGGAGTTGAGCAAGTTCATTAAACGAAACTTCCGCACCGAGTTGCAGCGCAAGTGCTTCGAGAAGCTGTTCGATGAATTCAGGTTTACGAATGTCCTGATACATGAATACATCTTTAAACAAATAGCTGCTCACCAAATTATTCAAAATCTCAGGCTCATTTCCGGGGTTATTGATAACATCCGGATACATTCCATATATCAAGTGTTGGTCAAGATTGCGGTTGACTTCGATAAAGCCGAATTGATCATTCAATTCTTTTAGCGATAACGGGAAAAGCTGATATTCATATTTCCGACCAGTAAGAGGTTCATTGATAAGATTTGACAGATCAAGTGATGAGGATCCGGTAACAATCAATTGTACTTGTGGCATCTGATCGGTAATAAGTTTCAGGGTCAACCCAATGTTGATTACACGCTGCGCCTCATCGATCATCACCAATTCGTTTTCGCCGATTACCCGCTGAAGTTCATTGATGCCTGGCTCAGTCAAGAGTTTTTTGATGTCGTTGTTATCACAATTTAAATACAGCATTTTTTTATTTAAATTGGCTTCAATCATTTTCAACAAAGTGGATTTTCCAACCTGTCGGGCGCCATAAATGATGATAGCTTTTCCTGTAAAGAGCTTTTCTTCGATTAAATTCTGGAGTTCTCTCTTGAACATGATAAATTAATTTTGTGCCAAAGATATAATATTTTTGAGTTACAACTCAATATTATTATAATAATCGTGAGTTACAACGCACGGATTCCACGCCTGAAAAGGATGCACAAGCAGACAAAAAGCCTACACAGAAATCATTACTTTTGCCAGCTTTAGAAAATAGAGCTATGAAGGTATCAGGATTTACCATTATCCGCAACGGCGAAAAGTTCGATTATCCCTTTACCGAATCCATCCGGTCGGTGCTGCCGCTGTGTGATGAGATGGTGGTGGCCGTGGGAAACTCAGAGGATCACACACGGGAAATCATCGAAAAAATCGGTTCCCCAAAAATTAAAATCATAGATACGGTGTGGGACGATAACCTGCGCGAAGGCGGACGTGTGCTTGCTGTGGAAACCGACAAAGCCAAAGCCGCCCTGCCCGCCAACACCGACTGGGCCATCTACATCCAGGCCGACGAAGTGCTGCATGAAAAAGATTATCCAGCCATCAGGAAAGTGATGGAACAAAACCTGGCAAACAAGCGCGTGGATGGACTTCTCTTTGATCACCTCAACTTCTACGGCTCCTTCGACTATATTGCCGACTCGCGCAAATGGTCGTACAAGCAAATCCGTATCATCCGAAACGAACCCTCCATTACCTCCTTTCGCGATGCCATTAGTTTTATGAAAAATGGCAAGCGTCTTAATGTGAAAAAAATTAATGCCGCCGTCTATCATTATGGCTGGGTGCGCCGCCCCGACGCGATGCAACAAAAAATGGAGACCTTCAACAAAATGTGGCACGACGACCAATGGATGGAGCAAAACTTTGAAAAAGCCGACACCTTCGACTATACCAACATCGACTCGCTGGCCCACTTCGAAGGCACCCACCCCGCCGT
>CAZTCX010000132.1:0-10495 GCA_964612515.1 uncultured Lentimicrobiaceae bacterium
GTAAACCTACAATCGTCATTCCTAAATCGTCATTCGTCAATCTACAATCGTCCTTCCTAAATTCCTATGCCAGGGCGTAGTCCAGTTGTTTTTTGCGGATGTCGATGTGCTTAACGCGGATGCGGATCGGATCGCCAAGTTTAAACTCCTGCCCGTTGCGGTGACCCACCACTTTATAATTCTCCTCATCAAGATAGTAAAAGTCGTCCTCCAGATCACTCAGCCGCACCATCCCTTCGCATTTGTTCGACTTTATTTCGACAAAAATTCCATATTTGGAAACCCCTGAAATCAATCCATCAAACTCCTTCCCTATCTTATCCGACATATACTCGGCCTGTTTGTATTTTATCGAAGCGCGTTCGGCCTCCACAGCTTTGCGCTCCATCTCAGAAGAATGTTTGCATTTTTCTTCGTATTCGGTTTCGTTGGCCGAAGGTTTTCCATCCAGATAAAGCTGCAACAACCTGTGCACCATCAAGTCGGGATAGCGCCGGATGGGTGAGGTAAAGTGGGTGTAATACGGGAAGGCCAGTCCGTAGTGGCCAATGTTCTGGGTAGAATATTCGGCTTTGGCCATGGTACGCACGGCAAGGGTTTCCACCATATTCTCTTCGCCGCGGCCATGCACCTGAGCGAATAAATCATTGAACGACTTGGCCAGACTGCGCTCTGACCCAATGCGCATGTTATAGCCCAGGCGACCGACAAACTGTCTGAACTGGTCGAGCTTTTCGGGCGATGGCTCGTCGTGTACGCGATAAACAAAAGTTTTGGGAGTGGCCGTACCTCGCTTGCGGCCAATGCGTTCGGCTACTTTACGATTTGCCAACAGCATAAAATCTTCAATGAGATAGTTGGATTCTTTCGGCTCTTTTACAAAAACATCTATCGGCTTGCCCTTCTCGTCGAGGATAAATTTCACTTCTTCGGTGTGGAAGTCGATGGCACCTTTTTTAAAGCGTTCTTCACGTAATGCTTTTGCGAGATGGTTCAAGGTTTTAATCTCTTCCGCCATATCGCCTTCACCGGTTTCGATCACATGCTGGGCTTCGTCGTAGTTGAAGCGATGATCGCTATTGATGATGGTTTTGCCGTACCACTCTTTTATCACCCGTGCCTTGTCGTCGAGTTCAAAAATGGCCGAAAAGCAGAGCTTGTCCTCGTTGGGTCTCAATGAGCAAACATTGTTAGAAAGCACTTCGGGCAACATCGGGATGACGCGATCCACCAGATAAATGGAGGTTGCTCTTTCGTAAGCTTCGTCATCGAGCGCCGTGTTTTGCTGCACATAATGCGACACATCCGCGATGTGAATTCCCACCTCGTGGTTTCCATTTTCAAGTTTTTGATAGGAGAGGGCATCGTCGAAATCCTTGGCATCAGACGGGTCGATGGTAAAAGTGGGCATGGTACGGCAATCGCGGCGGCGGCTGATCTCCTCTTTTGAAATTTCAATTTTAATTTTAGCAGCAACCTTTTCGACTTCTTTGGGGAAGCCAAGCGGAAAGTTGTGTTCCACCAGAATTGCTTTCATTTCCACCTCATTGTCGCCGGGTGTGCCAAGTACTTCCGTCACTCTTCCAAAGGGATTGTTAGCGTGCGCCGGCCATTCGGTAAGCTCCACCACCACTTTCTGACCATTTTTAGCACCCTTGAGATCGGAGAGCGGTATAAAAATATCAACCGGCATCGAGCTGCTATCGGAAATCATAAAGGCAAACTTCTGCGAGCGCTCAATGGTTCCCACAAAACGGGTTTTGGCGCGCTTCACAACCTCTATTATCCGGCCTTCGAGTTTGTGACCTTTACGTTGCGGGAAAAGCCGCACCTGCACCAGGTCGCCATGCAGCGCGTGGCCGGTGTGGTTGCTTCCTATAAAAATGTCTTCCTCCAGCGCATCAGTGATGATGTAGGCTTTCCCGGTTTGTTTCATGTCCACTTTGCCGGTAATCACCGCCTGTGTGGTAACTCTTTCGGGCAATTGCTCCGGATTGATCTTGTACTTCCCGCGCCGGTATTGCGTCAGGATTTCGTCGGTTTCCATATCGAACATGATATCTTTCACCTGATTGCGGCCCAGGGCATCATTGGCATCCACCGATGCTGCCACCTGCTTGTAATTGAAAGTTCCTGTTGGATTATTGATAAAGAAATTTTTGATGCTTTCTTTGAGCATTTTATGGGTAGTGCGGGGTTTTTTGTTGCGCGGTGATTTATTAGATTTTGACATAGCGTTGTGCGTGAAATGAGTGTGCTTTGTTGATGGCTAGAATAATCAATCGGGAACTAAACAAACCAATGGCAGAAATGATCATTGGGGTAATGAACTGTAGAAATTGCCGCGCTAAGATAGGATTTACCGCTTTAAAAAGGGAAAATGATTTCACAAAAATAAACGGCTCACTACATCATGCCCTCTAATTCTTCTCTGCTAATATCTGCCTGTTTTAAAATTGCGAAAAAGGTTCCTTTTGGTAAATCTTTGTTATGCATTGGAACGATAACTCTTTGTCCGGTTAAGCTATTTATAAAAATGTAATGGCTGCCTTTGATTCGATCAAGTTCAAATCCTTTTTGTTGTATGATTTTAATGATGGATTTGGGCGTAAATGAAGGCAGATTATTCATGCATTTGTCGGTAATGTAATGGTGTATTCGAGCTTGTTATCATCAGAGGGGACTTCTTCACCATGAGCAGAAAGGCTTTCAAGATAAAGCTCAATTGCTTCTTTAGCCATTTCCATCGCATGATCGATGTTTTCACCGTAAGTAACACAACCTTGCAAAGCAGGAACTGTAACGGTGTAGCCCCCTTCCGGTTCCTTTTGCAGAAATACTTTGTATGATAAATGCTTTCTCATAATAAAACCCTTACTTTGAATGTGCGCGTTGCTGTTTGAGCGATAATTCCCAAGAATTGCCAACAAAAATACATTATTATTTCAGCTTCATAAACGTATTAAAGTGAGGCCACAAGCTTTTAATACCTCCTCATGACTGGCTTATTCAAAAATCGCACGATGAAAAATAATTACGTTTGTCAAGCATAATTTTTAATGATGAAAAAACTACTGGTTTACAATGTCATGGAATTTCCTGATAAAGTCAGGCGCTTCAATCTGGGCATCCAACGGGAAATCGAAGCGGTGGGCATAGCTGCTGATTTTTATGTGTTTGGTAAGGATAAAAAAATAGAAAGTATCGCGGCCTATTCGCATTTAATTATTTCAGGTTCTGAGGCTTCGGCTATGGACGAATCGCTGTGGACGGAAGAGCTAAGCCAGGTGGTGAGGGATTTTATTGCTGCCGGCAAGAAGATTTTGGCCATCTGTTACGGCCACCAGTTTTTGGCAAGGGTGATTTGTGGAAAAGAGCATGTGATTAAAATGCCCGTTCCCGAATACGGCTATTCAAAGATTGAACTGAAGCAAAACCCATTGTTTGAAGGAATCAGTAATCCGGTGGTTTTGGAATTGCATTACGATGCTGTTGTGAATCTTCCGGATGATTTTGAGGTGATTGCCCGTAATGACAAAGGCATTCAGGCATTTCAATATAAAAACAAGGATATTTACGGAGTACAATTTCATCCTGAGTTCGACCAGGAAGCGGCAACATTTTTCCTTGATGAAGCTCGCAATTCCGACCTAGCTTTCCCGGATTTTTATAGAAATGAATTGACAGACGAAAGCAAGCTTGCGCAAAACCATCTTTTTATCCGGAATTTCCTGATGATGTAGGTAAATAAATTGTACACAAAGTCCATTAGTCAAGCCATCATTGGTACCGTTTAGCATCTACGGAATATCGCTTCTGTTTCCGGGCAAAATTCAAGGCGCAACTTATCTATAAAAGTGCCAGCGGGGCACAAAGGCACCCGCGCTGCGCGGCAGGGATTGGAGCGGCATCCCGGCGTAAGCCGGATATAGCGGAAAGCCCGGTTTGCCGCCCAAATAAAAATATTCCTATCATTGCAACTATGGAAAAGAACACGTTTACCGAAGAGCAGAAGTATGTGCTTTTGCGCGCCGAGGATTTTGTAAAAGCGCAGCTTGCCGGGGCGGAGGGCGGCCACGACTGGTGGCATGTGGTGCGGGTGCGCAATACGGCGCGGACGCTGGCGCAGCAGGAAGCCGTGGACTTGTACGTGACAGAGCTGGCGGCGCTGCTGCACGATGTGGCTGATGCTAAATTCTATGGTGGTGATGAGGAGAAAGGTCCGCGGTTGGCCGATGCCTTTTTGGAGTCGCAACATGTGGCGCCGGAGATTCGGGAGCATGTGCTGAATATCATCCGTCACATGTCGTTTAAAAACAGTTTGGAAGAGCAAAGTTTTTGGTCGCCAGAGATGGCGGTGGTGCAGGATGCCGACCGGCTGGATGCCATAGGCGCCATCGGCATAGCGCGTGCTTTTAATTATGGCGGTTTTAAAAACCGGCCGCTCTACGATCCGTCCGTGGAGCCGCGACTGCAAATGACCAAAGAGGAGTACAAAAGTAGCGAGGCGCCAACGATCAATCACTTTTATGAAAAGTTGCTGCTGCTCAAAGAGAAGATGAATACTTCCGCCGGGCGCGCCATGGCCAAGGAACGCCACGATTTTATGGTGCAGTTTCTTGAGCAGTTTTATAAAGAGTGGGAAGGGGAGTAAGAGCGCATGGCGCAGGGCGCATAGGGCAAGGCGCCAGCGGTAATTAATTTATCATGCTTTCTGCTCTTCTTCCCGTCGTTTTCGGAGAAATCAGATTCCTCGATCATCGGCCCATTTCAACATTCCCTTCGGCAAGCTCAGGGCAGGCAAAATTCAGCGGTTCGATATTCGATATTCCGCTTTTTCTTCTTTTATAAATCCTTTCTTTTTGAACATCGCCCCATTTCAAAATTCCCTTCGACTACGCTCAGGGCAGGCAAAATTCAGCGGTTCGATATTCCTTTTTACTTCACGAGTTGCAGTCCCTCCGCGGCCGAGCTGTCACCGGGTCGTATCAGCAAAACTTTGCGGAACAAAACCTCGGCTTCACGCAGTTTTCCAAGCTTCAGGTTTGTCCAGGCGTACATCACGTTGGCGTCATAATCGAAAGGGTAGAGGTTGGCAACTTTCTCGAAAAGTTTCAGCGCCTGCAGATAATCCTCGCTGCTGTAGAGGATCAGCCCCTGGCGGTAGTTGGCGGTGGTATTATTGGGGTCGATCTGCAATATTTTCTCATATTGGGTTTTTACCGCCGCCCAATTACCCAGTGCTGCCAGTGGATAAACATACCCAAGCCGCGACTCGATAGCATACGGGCTGAGATTTACGGCACGCAGATAATACGCCGACGACTCGGTAAAGCTTCCCTGCATGTAATAAAGCCATCCCAGACGCAGATTTAAAGCGTAGGAGTCTTCGTTGTAAACGGATTTGAGCTGTGCTACCGCATCGCTGTAATTGCCTTGAGCTTCGAGTTCGTAGCTTTGGCTGAAAGCGTTTTCAATCTTTTTAAAATCCTGTCCCTGAAGCTGTGGTGTCCATGCTATTGCTATGATCAGCAGGGTTGTTATTCTTAGTTTCATTTTTAAAATTGCCATTTTATTCCTCCGATAAAGGTGTTGAAATTATAATCTTTCTCCAAAACGATGTAATCCTGATTATTAATATAAGCTACGTAATTGCTTGTGCGCTGCATCAGTCGGTAGCGCAGCGAAACCTCCAAATGATTTGTGGCAGCCCAGGTGACCAATGCCTCCGTTTTAAAACGCGCGTCCTCCGGTATGTTGAACAGCACAAAAGCATTTTGTTCGGTGTAGCCGCGCAGGTTGCCGATCGTTGCCGAAACATCGAGCCAAAGCTTTGGCAGCACCCGTGTACCAACACTCTGGTGAAATATCAGATGGTTGTTGTCAATATCATCATCTAAAACAGTGAGGCCGGTGCGTGTGTAAAGTTTTAGATTTCCCAATGGATAGACATTGACGAAAATGCCGGTTTGCCAACCATTGCTGCCATCAAACGAAGCAAGCGAACCATTGAGTTCGGCAGAAAAAGCCCCTAACTCTTTGGTGATGCCAAGCCAGAACAAATTATCATGGCGCGTAAATGAAAGGGTATCCGACACAAGACCTTGTATGTTATCATAATTAAATTTACGGATATCATAACGTGTGCGCGTAAGATGCCAGGCGGGCGTTAGTTTCCAGCCCGGTAAAAACGCATATTGCACGTTACCGTAATATTCCTGCTGAATTGCCGTGTGCTGAAAATCGGGCTGCGGCTGACGCTGAGAATTTACCTGCTGCACTGCATCCACCGAAATAAGGCTAACGCCCTGGTAAGTCTGTAACTGTGGCAACACATTGCAGTTGATGCCGGCATGGTAATATTGCTGATTGTCGTAATACCAGGCTTGATTATAAATGGAATCGTTTTTTTGACGGTTTTGGTAATTGTTACGCACGCCGTCAGTGGTGCCAAAACCGGGACCTCCTTCGATGTAAATCTGATCGACGACCGGAGATCTTTGTAATGCCAGCCGTTGGCGGTGAGTCGACGTTAGTTGCGACAGCAAAACGCGTGCATCTGCGGTGCGTCCCGAAAGTAGATAACTGTAATAGAGATATTCGGTGGCAACCTCGTCGATAGGATTGAGTTGCCGCGCCTGACTGAAAAACGGGATGGCGCGGCGGTAGTTTTGCTTTTCATAAAAGGCAATACCCACACGCATTTGCATGTAAAAATGATCGATGCCTGCACGTATTGCAGCGGTTCCTGCCTGGATAAGTTCATCCCATTGCTGCTGCTGATACAACACATAGGTCAGGCTGTCGGTATCTTGTACCTGTTGTGCTGAAACCATTGTCGGGAAAAGCAACAGTCCCCACAACAGCAGGATGCCACACAGACGGAGAAGCTTTTTTAAAACTGATTGCATTTTCATGATTCTGTTTCGGTAGCGCTGAGGGTGACTTTGGAGCTTTTCATCTCAAATTTCTCTATTCTATTGTGATTCACAATGATTTCAAAATTCATCCGCCGCCCAGCTTTGCCGCCCCAATGCAGACGGGCTTCCGAAGCCATTCGTATTTTGCTGCCGGAGAGATCATCTTTAAAATCGAGATATTTCATCTCAAAATCGGCATGCATGAAGATGTGAAATGGCGCCACAAAGTCTTGCCAAAACCTGATGAAGTAGTGTTTGAAAACAGCCAGTGGAAACTGATCGGTGAGCTGCAGATAGTCGTAATATCCAAGGGCAACTTTGTAGGCTCCCATATAAAAATAGTAAAGCAGCGAAGCGTCATCACCTGCAAAATGAGTAAAATAAAATAAGGTGCCGTCATTTTTGAACCAGGCCTTGGCGCCACTCTCGATGCATTCCAGGTAAGTCTGATTGTAGAGATCGCTTTTTACTTCCCAATTTACACTCGTTTCGGGTTGCTCATTTTGCGACCACACAAAAGTGATGGTTTGTCCCGGCACAAAATTAAAGGCGTCATAAAGAGAATTATTGCGCATGATCCCGATCACAGTTTCGCCTTTCACCGGACGGTCAAAAGTTTTTAATTGATGTGCTTTTTCCGTTTTCACAATGTATTTGGCAATGGGATAGTCGCGCGTATGGGAGCCGATGTAAGGATTTTCCTGTAATTGAAAATGGATGTGCGGCGCCGGTGAGTGTCCGGAGTTGCCCACTTTAGCAAGCAAAACACCACGTTTTATCACGTCACCTTTATTTACCGCAAAGCTTCCTTTGCGCAGATGGCTTATTTTACTGTAAAGTTTTTCGGCATGCCGGATGATGATGGTGTTGCCCCAGTTTTGTTCCAGATTTACATCCCCAATGGCGTTGTCGTCGATGCCGTCGAGGATTTCCTGCACAACCCCGTCGGCAGGCGCTATCACCGATTGATTATAAGAATAATAATCTTCGCGACGATTGCCGGCGCCAGAGAAAGTTTTCCCATGCTCGTCCGTGATTTCAAAATCCCAGGCATGGCGCCACTCCTGCCGGTGGGTGAGTTCACCCTGATGCCCCTGCGTAACCGTCCATTCGCCATAAAAAGGCAGGACAATCGGCGTTTGCTGTGCTGCCACATCAAAGCGACTGCTGTAATTGTACTGTGTGTAAAGGTTTTTCTCAGGCGAATATTGCTGTACCGCCACCAGTTCAGGCTTGCTGTAATGGTGCTGCCTGAATTTCATCACATAGATAAATAAAACCACCACCACATTAAAAGCCAGCGAAAAAATACTCAGGTGTAGATTATGAAATAAAGTAGCCGTGGAGGTGATAATGATGGAGGTGATGGGCGTGAGCAGCAGCACCCACAAAAACGACCACCGCGACGGGATGATGAAAAAGCCGCCAATGGCAATGGCCGTCAGGATATAGTTGAAGCCTATGTAGAAATAGCTTAGCTCGCCCAGGTTTGCACCAATAAAAAGGTAATAAAAATAGGCGGAGAAAAATCCCGTGACCGAGAGCAGAAATGCGATCCGCGAATAGATGATGAGGCCAATAGCGATGAGGATGCCGGCAAGCAGATGATGCTGAAAAAATATTGCGCCAAGCGACTGGAAATACATCAGCAAGGCTGGATGAATGGGCAAGTTGCCAATGTAATGATAAACGTCCACCAGCAGCGGCCCGCCATAATCATACATCTCGTTGAGGATGTAGAGGCCGCGTTCGCTCATCTGCAGTTCTGTAAATTGCCGCGCGGCCAGGCTCACCGTCCAGATGGCCAAAAGAAAAGGCCACGCCAGATAGGGCAAACCATATTTTCCAAAGTAATTTTCGAGCCAGATGGTGATGAACAGCGTGAACAACGCCGCAAAAAACAACAGCACAAAAAAAGCCAGGCCGGGCTGGTAATAAATGCCCAATCCCAGGCCAACGAGCAACGCATTAAAACCATAATAACCCTGGCTAATTCCAAACCGATTGAAACCAATGAGCCGCGCGGCAACATTAGCAATCATCACTGCCAGCAAACCACTTAGCCCGGAGAGCCAATCGAAAAAGGTAACGATCACCAGGATGACAGCAAAGATTTTGTTTTTGCTGAAGAATACTTGCGAATAGCTGTTGAGTATTCCGTCAACAAAGGGAAGCAACTGCTTTCGGGTGGTCGTTACCATCAGATTCTGCTTATTGATATTTTGCGGTGTTTGTTTTAGCTTTCGATCCTAAAAACTGCCCTGAACAATTATTTAGCGAAAGCGAAAAAATGAATGGTTTAAAGTTCAAAAGTATTAAGATGTTCAGGCGTATTTTCCATGTGGATAAAGTTGTCGAGTGTTTCGGCCTCACGGACAACATGCACGTTGTTTTCCTGATCGATGAGCACGATGCGCGGCCGCAGGGTGATAAACTGCATCCACTGCGTCATGTTGTAGGCGCCCACCTGATGGATTACAAAATGATCGCCTTTGTTGAGCAGCGGCAGTAGGGCGTTGTCACGAATCACGTCGATGTTCATGCAGAGCGGCCCATACACGGTGGTGTATTCCGAGAAATGGGTAAATTCCTGTGCAGGTGAAATCTTATGGTCGTACCATAAGGAGGTGAACAACAAATTGACGCCGATATCGATGATGGTGGTTCGTTTGCCGACTGCACTGCGTTTATTGGAGAGCACGGTTCCGAGGATGAATCCGGCTTCGTCGATCAGCGCGCGACCGGTTTCGAGGATGAGCAATGGCAGGTTGTCGGGCGGGAAGTTGGCACGCAGTAGTGCCGAGGAAATCTCTTCAGCAAAGTCGTCGATATTGGGGTTTACGTCCTGCCCCGGAAGATACGAGCCTTTCAGCGTGTTGCGCGATGGGAAACCGCCACCCAGATCGATGTATTTTATCTGGTGGTTGTATTTCTTTTGAATGCCCAGTGCCAGATCGCTCAGCTTGTTGACAGCGACACCGTAAGCCTTGGTAGTGAGCATAAACGTACCGATGTGGCAATGCAGCCCCACCAGTTCCATTTTGCCCGATGCCATGATTTTGTTGAGCGCGTCCCACGCCTGTCCATTTTCGTAGTTGAAACCAAAACGGTCCCAGATCGGATAAATGCCAGTGTCCATATTTACGCGGATGGCAACGCGCGGTTTTTTGCTGATTTCCTCGGTCAGGCTTATAATTGTGTAAAGCTCGTCGTGATGATCGATGTGGATGAGCGAGTCGTTTTGTATTGCTTTCTTCAGATCCTCCACCGATTTGTCGGGCCCGTTGAAGATGATGCGGTTGCCTGGCACGCCATTGCGCAAAGCTTTGTCGTATTCAAATCCCGAAACCACCTCTGCCCAGGAGCCTTCCTGGTGGAAGATTTTACACACCGCATCCAAATAATTGGTCTTGTACGACCAGGCAAACTGTACGCGCGGATAGCGGTTTTTGAAAGCCTTTAGCGCGCGGCGGTAGGTGTTTCGGATGGTGGTTTCGGAGAGCACAAAGAGTGGCGATCCGTATTTTTCGATCAGGTCCTGCACCTTCACGCCGTCGATGCTGGTTTTAGGAAAG
>CAZTCX010000133.1:0-10445 GCA_964612515.1 uncultured Lentimicrobiaceae bacterium
CGCGCAGCATCATCGATAAAATGACTGAGTTGCAATCGCTGCAGGTAGAGTTTAAAATAGCGCCGCCCGAAAGTCTTTCGCTCATCGGCAGCAACTCCATCAATACGGCAGGCGACCTCTACACCATGGAAATCAATCCCATCGGCACCTATCCCAACCGGCGCAACAAACGCCTGCTCGATGTGATGATAAGTCTGGTGATGCTTCCGGCGTTGCCCATATTGGCATTTATGGTGAAGCGTCCGGCACATTTCCTCGCCAACATCATCATGGTGCTTTTTGCACGCAAAACCTGGGTGGGATATTGCCCCACCACCAACGATCAGAACGCCCGTCTTCCGGGCATTAAGCGCGGTGTGCTCAACCCCGCCAATGCGCTGGCCATCGATAACCTTAGCAACGAAACGCTGGAGCGGCTCAACCTGCTCTACGCCCGCGACTACAAAGTAAAAACCGACCTCGACATTATTACTAAGGGATACCGGCGGCTGGGGAGTTAGATTTTTGTTAATCGTTAATTGTTGGTTGTTAATCGTTGTTTGTTAATTGTTAATCGTTGTTTGTTGTTTCCTTCAGCTAAAGTGGTTTCGACAAGCTCTGCCACCGCAATCACCGCAGGGTAAATGTTTTTCGTTGCTTATTTCGTCAGACTGGCTTCGACAGGCTCAGCCACCGCAGGGTGATTCTTGTTTAATTTGAAAATTTACAAATCTTCCTCATTGAACCTTTGTTTCTCAACCCTGATTTAATATTACTTAATGGCGGTAGTAGTCCCTTTTCGTGTACTTTTGCGCCTTAGGCGGGCTTGAACATTTGCAAAGTGCCGTTGTTCAATAGCCAAAAACATCGTTTTATTATTTTAATGAAAAATTAAATGGCCAAATTTGAAATTATTATGCCCAAAATGGGCGAGAGTATCATAGAAGCGACCATTACCAAATGGCTCAAAAATCCCGGTGACACCATCGCCGAAGACGATTCATTAGCTGAAATCGCTACCGACAAGGTGGATTCAGAGATTCCCTCGCCGGTAGAAGGAACCATGAAAGAACACCTTTACAACGAAGGCGACGTGGTGCCGGTAGGAAAAGTGATTGCCATCATCGAAATGGAGGACGACGACGAAGAGCAGGAAGAAGAAGTGAAGGAACAGGTGGAAACTACAAAAGAAATCACACAGGAAACCAAAGATGCGCCTGCTCCCAAAGAGGAGAAAGAACAGCCCCCAACAGACGAAAAGCCAGGCGACTTCTCGGCAGCTTCCCGGTTTTATTCCCCATTGGTAAAAAGCATCGCCAAAACGGAAAATGTCGCTTTGTCGGAATTGGAAAAAATAAAAGGTAGCGGCAAAGACGACCGCGTTACCAAAGAAGACCTGATGCAGTACCTCAAAGATAGGAAAGATCAAAAAGCACCTGCTTCCGCAACTTCAGCAGCTTCGGCACCAGCGGCCAAAAGCCTGGCATCAGCAGCTCCATCGGCAGCGCCCCGAATGGAAGCTCCAAAAGTAACTACAAGCGAGGGCGACGAAATCGTGGAGATGGACCGCATGCGCAAACTCATCGCCGACCACATGGTGATGTCGAAGCAGGTTTCGCCACACGTCACCTCCTTCATCGAAGTGGACGTTACTAACATCGTCAACTGGCGCAACAGCGTGAAAGATGCTTTCGAGAAACGCGAAGGGCAAAAGATTACCTACACGCCAATTTTCATCGAAGCCGCCGCACGTACCCTGCGCGAGTACCCGATGATAAATGCTTCGCTCGACGGAACCCGCATTATCAAACGCAAACGCATCAACATTGGAATGGCCACCGCACTGCCCAACGGTAATCTGATCGTTCCGGTGATAAAAGACGCCGACGAGTTGAATATGGTCGGAATGGCCAAACGCGTAAATGATCTGGCCAACCGCGCCCGCAACAACAAACTCAACCCCGACGACATTCAGGACGGTACTTTTACCATCACCAACTTCGGCAGCTTCGAAAGCCTCACCGGAACGCCCATCATCAACCAGCCGCAACTTGCTATTCTTGGTCTGGGCGCTATCAAAAAACGTCCGGTAGTGCTCGAAACCGCACAGGGCGATGTCATCGCCATTCGCCAGATTATGATTCTGTCACTGGCTTACGACCACCGCGTGGTAGATGGCGCTCTTGCCGGCATGTACCTCAGAAGTCTGCGCGACAATATGGAGAGCTTCGACGAAAACATGAGCATCTGATTAATGAATTGATGAATATTTACAAAAGCTGCCCCGGGTTGTTTGGCAACAATGGTGGCAGCTTTTATTTTTATAAAAAAACATGGAATTAAAACTCAACAGACCCATTGCCTTTTTCGACCTGGAGACCACCGGCATCAAAGTGGCGACGGATCGCATCGTCGAGATAAGCATTGTGAAAATCATGCCCGATGGCAGCCAGAAAATCCTCACGCATAAGATCAACCCCACCATCCCTATCCCGCCATTTACCACCGAAATACACGGCATCAGCGATGAGGATGTGAAGGATGCACCGACTTTTAAAGAAATTGCGCACGAGTTGGCGCAGTTCTTTGGCAACGCCGACCTGGCGGGTTACAACTCCAACCGGTTTGATATTCCATTGCTGATGGAGGAATTTTTGCGCGCTGACGTGGATTTCGACCTCAGCGGTCGTCGCTTTGTGGATGTGCAAAATATCTTTCATAAGATGGAACCGCGCACCCTGAAGGCTGCCTACCAGTTTTATTGCAATCAGGAACTCATCAACAACCATTCGGCGGAAGCCGATGCCTTAGCTACCTATGAAATCCTCAAGGGACAGCTCGACAAATATCAGGGAATCCAATACAAAGAAAAAAACGGAAAGATTACCGAACCAGTAGTTAACGACATAACGGCATTGAGCGAATTTTCGGTACAGCACAACAATGCCGACCTCATTGGTCACATCATTTTCGACGAAGAGAATGTGGAGGTTTTTAATTTCGGAAAACACAAAGGCAAGGGCGTCGAAGAGATTTTTGGCCGCGATCCTTCTTATTACGACTGGATGATGAAAGGCGACTTTCCGCTCTCCACCAAGAAAGTGATCACAGCCATCAAACTCAGAAGCTTTAACAAAGGGACGAAAGTGAAATAAAATTGGGATGTAACATTTTTTAGGGTTGTTCGTCGTGGAAACTCAAAATGTATATTTGCATTGAAACAAAACAACAAATAGATTATGATGAAGCGTTGGATAATCATGGTGTTGATTTGGATGGCAGCAGCGACTGCACTGCCGGCGCAGAATAAAGCCGCCGAGTACCTGAAAACCGCCATTGAGCTTAACAACCAAAACCAATATGATGCTTCTCTGGAGCTGTGCGACCGTGCGTTGAACCTCGCCCCCGAATTCAGCAGCGCATGGTTCCTGCGTGGCTACAATCATTACTGTATGGAGAAATATGAGAAAGCCATCGACGACTTTTCCATTGCACTTCACTATGACGGAGATTACGCCGACGCCTATTATTATCGTGGCAAGGCACGGCAGGCCAGTGGCAGTTATTACAATGCGCTGCTCGACCTCAACAAAGCCCGCAAGCTCGACCCCGGAAGGTCTGCGGTATTAATACTTCGTAGTATCTTCAGCTCCGCGAAAGCTGATGAGGTGAAGTGAATTAGTGTTGATTCTTGAGGCATGATTTTCTCCGCAAATTACAGTTCAAAGCCTGACAGGGATTCAAAACTTACCCAATTTTAGGTATTTTTGCCGGACATCCATAAATACTGAAACCTATGCCAACACTCGAACGACGACTTTTTAAAGCTGCGCAAATGATTTGGACAGCCAAAAATCTGACTGTTTTTACAGGCGCCGGCATTTCTGTCGAAAGTGGCATCCCGCCTTTCAGAGGCTCCTCGGGGCTGTGGCAAAAATACGACCCGCAAGTGCTCGATCTGGGTTACTTTTACGAAAATCCACTGGATTCGTGGCGTGTTATCAAAGAGATTTTTTATGATTTTTTTGGCAAAGCCAAACCCAACGCCGCCCACCTGGCACTGGCTAAATTAGAAGAGATGGGATTGCTTCGCTGCATCATCACCCAAAACATCGATAACCTGCACCAGGAAGCCGGCAGCACCATCATCCACGAGTTTCATGGCAATTCACAGATTTTGCGTTGCACGCAATGCGATCGGCATTACCCTGCCGGCGAGGTCGACCTGTCAGTTTTGCCACCCAAATGCGCCGCTTGTGGTGGACTGCTCAAGCCCGACTTTATCTTTTTTGGTGAGGGCATTCCCATGGACGCCTATCACCATTCGCAGGAAGCAGCAAACAAAGCAGACGTTTTCGTAATCATCGGTTCCACCGGTGAGGTAATGCCTGCAAGCCAAATTCCGGTCATTGCCAAACAAAGCCTCGCTAAAATCATCGAGATAAATCCAGAGCCTTCCAATTATACAAATTCCATCACCGATGTTTATTTGGGCGGGAAAGCCGGCGAAATTCTGCCGCGTCTTTTGCGTAAAATCGAGAATAATACACCATCAACAAATTAATATTTTCATAAATGAAAAATCATCATTTTAGTCAAACTTTCCTTTTGGTATTCGTTGGTTTACTGGCTTTCGCACCCAATGTCCAGGCACAAAACGAGAATTTAAAAGAGCAGCTTTCCACACTCGACAATTATTACAGTAAGGCGCGTGCTGATTGGGAAGTTCCCGCACTGACAGTGGCTATTGTAAAAGATGGAAAAATCATTTTCGAGAAAGGCTATGGGCAACGCGACGTCAACAGTGGAGGCACGGTGGATGAAAATACCATGTTTGCAGTGGCTTCCAACACCAAAGCATTTACCGCTGCAGCGCTGGCTATTCTTGTTGATGAGGGACTTATACATTGGGATGACCCCATGACAGAATATCTGCCCTGGTTCAAAATGTACGATCCTTATGTCACCGCACACATGACTATCCGCGACTTGCTGACGCACCGCAGCGGACTGGCTACTTTCAGTGGCGACCTAATCTGGTACGGCAGCACCTACAGCCGCCGTGAAGTGATAGAACGCGCCCAATTTCTGAAACCAGTATATGGTTTTCGCGAAAACTTTGGTTACTCCAACATTATGTACATCGCTGCCGGCGAAATTATTCCCGCGGTAACCGGCAAAAGCTGGGATGACTTTATTAAAGAGCATTTTTTCGAGCCGCTGCACATGACCCGTTCCATCACCTCCACTACACAGCTCGGCAGGTTTGACAACGTAGCCACACCGCATACAGATTTTAATGATGAAGTCGTCGCCATCGACTATCTGAACTGGGACAACGTGGCCCCCGCAGGCGCCATCATTTCCACTGCCCACGATATGTCGCAATGGCTGATGCTACAGCTCAACCATGGCATCGTGGATGGCGACACCATTTTTAGCCCGGCACGCAGCCGTGAGATGTGGAGCCAAAATACTGTGCAGAATGTTTCAGGATTTTCGGAAAAAACCTGGCCTACCACCTTTTTCAAATCCTACGGGCTGGGATGGGGATTGTACAATTATCTCGGACATAAAGTAGTGAGCCACAGCGGTGGCTACGACGGCATGATCTCCTACACCTGCCTTGTTCCCGACGAAAACCTTGGTTTCGTTATCCTCACCAACAAAAATTCAAGCCTCTATTATCCCTTGGTATATCAAACGCTTGATGTGTTGCTTGGTGACCCCGACAAAGACTGGAGTGCATTTATTCTCGACCTTAATAAGCAACGAGAAAAAGCGCCTGCCGGTGATAAAGAACCCACGCCCGCCGAGAAATACGCCAACACCTCTCCCACTCTTCCGCTTCAGGAATATACCGGAACCTACTCAGGGCAACTTTATGGCGATGCCAACGTATATCTGCGCAACGACACGCTGATGGTGCAACTGGTGCCATCACCGGATTTTCTGGGCACGCTGCGCCATCTTTATTTTGACACCTTCGAGATCACTTTCACTAAATTCCCATCGCTGCCCAGTGGAACTGTGCAGTTTGTGCCGGATGCACAGGCCAACATCCATGAGATGAAAATCGACGTCCCCAACCCGGATTTTGACTTTACGGAGCTGGAGTTTATCAAGGCAAAGCCATAATAGAACGAAAGTAGCAAAGATTTACACCAGCAAAAAGAAAGGCTTTAACGTTTTTCGCTAAAGCCTGACGGATATGGAGCGGTAAATGAGGCTCGAACTCACGACCCTCAGCTTGGGAAGCTGATGCTCTACCAACTGAGCTACTACCGCTGGTATTGGCGACAAAAATAAAACTTTTTGTGGGTTATGCTAATTTTAAAAATTATTGGATGAAATTGAAAAATGGCAGCGGTTTACCTTACCTTTTAGAAAGAAACTCTAAAAGCAAAGAAACTGGTAGTTTAACCAACGTTGGCCTACTGCTTTTCGTAAAAATCTTTTAGCTGATCAAATCCGCTGAATTTCCCCAGCAGTTGTTTCTGATCATTTAATAAGAAAAAGGTTGGCGTGCCGTACACATAATAATCCTTCACCGGCTGGCTTTCCCATCCCTGATAATCGTTGTAGTGCAGCATTTGGCTGTATTGTTTTGCTGCGGCGGCATAAGCCTGGTAGTCATTGTCGAGGCTAATGGCCAGCACCTGCAGATTCGCCTGGTGGGTCGCCCAGTCGTTGAGCTCGGGCATTATTTCTATGCAGTGGTTGCACCAGCTTGCCCAAAAAACCAGCAAGATATTTTCGGTTTGCAGTTGATACAATCCAGTGGAGTTGCCATCGGGCATCGACCAAACAATATCCGGTGCCGGGCTACCAGGTTTCATGGCTTCATAGCCGCGCAACCGGGCCTGCAGAGCATTATCCTCGGCTTCGTCTAGGCATTGATCGGTAGCATAGTTCTGGTCGATGTATTGAAGCACTTCTTCTATACCAATTTCTTTAAAACCCAATTGGAGGTAGCGAATGGCAAAAGCGCGGGTTTCTTCGTTGCCCGAAAAGCGTGCAATTATCGTATCCACGCTGGCTTTAAACCCTTTGGCCATCTCTTCATCCGTAAAGGCCATCTCCGGATTCATATAATATCGGATGTAATCGAGGATATGTTCCGTGTAAAGCGGTGTATTAATCAATTCAGGGTTGGAAGTGTTGATGTGCTGCCAGTATTGCTGCCTTCTGTATAAATCCTGAATTCGCCAGTCGTCGCGCGGATTGGCAAAAAAGTGCGGCCTGTTGACTACCATGGCAGCAGCCAGACTTTCGGGCTGTCGGGCAATAAAGTCATTTCGTTCCTGCTCAAGTCCGTCTATTTCCTGCTGGCGGGTAGCGACAACCTGCAAATAAAGGCTGTCGGTAGTGTTGGGCCAGGAAGCCAGCAACTGCTCCATGAGGATTATTTTTTCCAAAGCGTTTTGCTCTGCAATCAAATAGTTGTACCACAGCCAGTTTTCGTCTGATTGTAAAAACTTAGGCTGGCGTTGGCTTTTTTCGGGTAGTACATCGAGCACAAAAGCGATTTCGGTTTCCCGCCCGTTGACGATCACATCCACAAACTCGCTGAGGCTGCTTTGGCTGTATTGCAAACGATACACCCCCAACGGCATATCGGGCGGCAGAGTAATGCTAAAGCTGCCCGTTTCCTGATCGATGGGAACTGCAGCAATATCAAACACGCCGGTTCCAAACTTCTTAACCACCACCTTTGGGAAACGGCTGTTGTTGAGAAGTTGCCCGCTAATGCGGATGCTGTCCTGACTGAACATGGCTGTTGACCAGAAGAGTAAAGTTATGAAGAAGAGGTTTTTCATTTTAATAAAGAAGAAGTGTTCGTTGTTTGTTGTTTGTTGTATGTTTCCCAAATCATAGCGCTCTTGGGATTTCCCCGAAGGGTCGGAGCAGGCAGCTTCGCACAAACTTTTTCAAATTTCGCTGTGTTACCTTTCGGCAAGCTGGCTTCGACAGGCTGGCTTCGACAAGCTCAGCCACCACAGACAGGTGTTGTTGAATGCTGTCCGCTCTTTTTGTACTTGTGTTTTTCCGGTGCGTACCGTTATGAAAAAAAACCGGCTCGCTTAAGCCGAACCGGTTTGCCTAAATAAAAGTTCAAATAAATTAATCCTTGAGGCAACGAACTGAATAACTGTAGCACTTAGTCGGATAATTGGCGTAACCGGCAGTCCTGTTCACCGATGCATTCGTAAGAAACAAGCTGCGCATGGTGGCTCTGGTAGTGCTTGTTTCTGACGACGTCCAATAATGGCCCTCAGTGCCAAAAAGCCAGAATATTCCATGAGTGATGTCACGAGAGCCTGTAAGCAGGGCATCGAAACCTGAGCTGCCACCTGCTTTTAATTTGGCACTTACATTACCGGAAGTTCTAACCTCAATTACTTTTTGATGCGCATAGCTCATGCCCTGGCCATGCTCTAAATACATCCATTCGCAATCGCCGCGGATATTCCATCCGCTGAGACATACGCCTTGTGCACGCTTAGTAATATCACCGTTTCGGAGTAGTTGGAGGTATTGTATCCGGCAAGGATGAGTTAGTCCGCACAATTCGTGTTGGCGAGAGATTTCCGGATTCATTGCTATCATTGTCAAAAGCCCTCCCTCCCTCTTGAGGGGGCAGGGCAACTTTGTTTCCGCAGATTTTAAACCATTTTGTTCCGGTGTAAAAATTAATGCAATTTGTAGTCGTATTAAAAATCATTAATCCCTCTGCCGGAGCACTGATGACATCCCTCTGCTCGGTGGTCATGCGCGGCAGCAATAAGCCCTGTGCGGTGCTTATCACATCCAGTAGTGCAGAGGCATCAGGCTCGGAGTTGTTGGCACTAATGGCTACCTGAGCCATGAGGCTGTAATTTGCAATCGTTATCATTGCTATGAATAGTATTGCTATCTTTTTCATTGCTGTAATTTTAAAATTTTAAAAGTTGAAATGTTTAATTTTTGCATTGAAGGAATAAGGTTGATCAGCAACCGTGGCAAATTCTTTTCGGTTAAGGTTGGGATCAGAAACATAAGGTTTGCAAGTTTAGCAGCATTGTACATTTTCTAAAAAACCGAAACACAGAAAACCCTATCAACCTTCTTCAACCTCTCAAACTTTCTCAAACCCTTAACTTTCTATTTTCCAACTCATAATCAATCCTTGAGGCAACGGACTGAATAGCCGTTGGCCTTACTGGCGCCGGTGCGTTGAACACCGCTGTTCCATTTTTGCACACCGCGAAAATAGGCATTGGAGGCATCTGCCGATGATGACCACCAGTAGCCCCAAGCGCTACGATCACCGAACGTGCCATCGGTGGCATTGCGCCAGCCTGCAAGCAGGGCAGTGAAACCGGTGCTGTTGGTGCCATTAGCTGATGAGACCTTTAATTTTTGGCCAACATTACCGTTGTTTCTCATATACGCTCCTTTCTGTTCATCAATGGGCATACCCTGGCCATGCTCCAGATACATCCATTCGCAATCGGACGGGACATGCCAGCCGGTGGGACATACACCCTGGGCACGTTCGGAGGTGCTACCGTTCATAGCGGCGCTCCATTGGTAGAGCAGGCCTTCATTAGTAAAAGGGCCACCGGCATAATATCCATACCAACCTTTATCACTACCATTTACCCAAGTAGGAGAAGGAGTAGTGGAAGTAATTTCATTCAAATTTTCCTTCATCCAGCACTGGCCATTGATAAGCACCAGATTATAGGTATTGCTGCCAACAGTAACCGAGCCGAAGCAGTTTGAAGCATTGTATCCGGCAGAGATGAGTTTTCCACTGCAAGTGGCGTTGTTAGAAAAAACTTCAGTACCATTGCTATAAGTGGTAAAATAACTGCCCAATTGAGGTGGATCTGAAGGAGGTAGAGGTGTGTCGTCCTCGCCGCAAGTTTCAAACCAGGCTGTTCCGGTGTAAAAGTTAATACATTTTGTATCCGTATTGTAGATCATTAACCCCGCTGCTGGGTTTACAATGTCAGTCCGCTGAGTCGTAGTCATACGTGGAGGAAGCAGGCCTTTTGTATCACTTTTTACTTCGAGCATGGCCGAAGGATGAGCGGGGTCGCTATCGGTGGAGATTTTTACCTGTGCCGTGAGGCTGTACCTTGCAATCGTTAAAATTGCTAAGAATAGGATTGTTATCTTTTTCATTGCTGTAAGTTTTAATTGTTGTTTTTGATTTGAAAAACCTTTTTGCCTCCGTACACTGCGCCGGCAAGCAACAAAATGGTAAGCCCACCATCAATGGGTGCACCACCGCCAACGGGGGTGTTGCCATTGCCCGGATTGTTTCCGCCATTGGGAGGAGGAGGTCCCGGGTCTTGCGCTAAGGCTGAAATGGAAAATGTCATTGCAAGCAACAAAAGCGGAATCAAAATTATTTTTTTCATAATAGAATGGGTTTAACGGTTAAAGATTTTGGTTGAAAAGTTCTGGTTATCTGA
>CAZTCX010000134.1:0-10442 GCA_964612515.1 uncultured Lentimicrobiaceae bacterium
ACCGAAGGGAGAAATCTATTTCACAAAAACATTATCATTAATACCATAACTTTAGGGTACTGAAAATGATTCTGTCATATCGTTTTACGTTGACCGTTTTCACGATCTGAAGACTCGAAACGTCAAATAAAAAAATCCTACGATTCAAAAACATATATATTTGCAGCCCCAAACGCGGATGTGGCGAAATTGGTAGACGCGCCAGACTTAGGATCTGGTGTCGAAAGACGTGTGGGTTCGAGTCCCTTCATCCGCACCAAAGTTTTTGATTAAAAGACCCTCAATGAACAAATTGAGGGTTTTGTTTTAATATTAAAAAAGATAAAAATGACGACCGCTGAAAAATGTAGCTATGCGCGAAAGCAATTTGCCGGCGAACTCAACTGTGCGCAATCGGTGTTGAGCGCTTACGCTCAAGAGCTGGGTCTGTCGCGCGACGAACTGGAGCGACTGGGTTCAGCGCTGGGCGGCGGCATGGGCGAAGGCGAAGTATGCGGAGCAGTTTCAGCAGCACTTCTGGTGTTGGGCATGAAACTCGGTCATACACAAAATACGCCTGACCAGAAGCCAGTGGTGCATGCTGCTGCAGAGGATTTCAAGGCGAAGTTCCTCCAAAGATATCATTCACTGCGTTGTAAGGAGCTGATTGGATTTCAGCTAAAAAATGTTACCGAACTACGGCAGGCTTACGCTGAAAATATTTTTGATAATCAATGCTCCGACTACATCTGCACAGCAATTTCGCTGATAGATGAAATGGATAGCAAAGTATGGATGAGTAAGCCTGGAAATGTTTAATCACAGCAAAAGCAACCCAGTCTGCAACGGATAGAAATCGTAATAATCCAAAGGTTAAGCACAGATTGGGGTAAGAACTTTTATAGTACTTTTGCCTCCCAAAATAGAAAAAACTGACTACATGAACATTACACACGAAACTGCTGGCGCCCTGAGTGGAGTCATCAAAATGGAGATTAACCAGGAAGATTATCAGGAGCAATACCAGAAGGAACTGCGCGACCTCAGGCGCAAAGCCGTTATGCCAGGATTCCGCACAGGCAAGGTTCCCGCAAGTATTATCGAGAAAAAATATGGCACCGCCATACTCGTTGAAGAGGTGAATAAAGTAGTTTCGACCTCACTCGAAAACTACATCCGCGACAACAATCTCAACTTATTGGGCTACCCGCTGGCACGTCAGGATGACACAAATGTAGATTTTACGCGCGATCGTAATTTTGTCTTTTCTTTTGATGTCGCCTTCATTCCAGAAGTAAACGTCGATCTCGACGCCCTCGATCCCATCGAAAACTATGACGTAATTATCGACGATGCCGCACTGCAACCTTTCATCGAAAGAGGCCTCGACGAACATGGAAAGTTTATCGAAAAAGAAACCATTGAAACCGGCGACTCGATAGAAGTTCAGATCGATGAACTTGACACGAATGGCCAAATTAATAAAGATGGGATTTCCAAAAAAACAAGGATATTATTAGACACCATCACGGACGAAAGCTTCCGCCAGAAGTTATTAGGCAGCAAAGTTGGCACATCGTTCAACTTCGATCCTTTAAAAATTACGGAAGGTCCGGATGCCGCTGCTGCCATGCTCGGAATAGATAAAGAAGAAGCTGAAAAGATTTCCGGTGATTTCAGTATGGAGATTTTAAAAATAGAGAAGTATGAACCTGCCGAACTCAACGAAGAGTTCTTTAATACCGTTTTCCCCAATGCACAACTCAACACCGAAGAGGAGTTCAAAGAACGTTTGCGTCAGGAGGTGAAGAGCTATTATGACAACGACAGCAAACAGATTTTTGCGCGTCGTGCCTTCGATCAACTTATCGAAATTAACGATTTACAACTTCCCGACGAATTTCTGAAAAAATGGCTCTTTGCTAATAATGACGGCAAATTGGCCATGGATGAAATCGAGAAGAACTATGGCGATTATCACGCCGCTATGAAGATGCAGTTGGTGCAGGATGCATTGATGAAAAAATATCCTGCCATAGCCGTCAGCGAGCATGATGTCCGATCTGAAATTATGAATCAGTTCCGCAAGTATTTTATGGCTGCAGGTGGAGCAGGTAATGATGACGAAGAACTCGAGAAGCAACTGATAATGCTTGCCGACAACTACATGGAAAAGAACAAGGAAGAAGTGCGCCGCACGCACGATAATCTATACAACGACCGGATTGCTAACTTGATGATCGAACATGTGAAGCAAACAAAGGTAGGAGTAACTCCTGAAGAGCTAAAAGCAAAAGTAGCCAGTCTTGAAGAATCATCTGAAGGCCACGATCACGATCATCATCATGAGCATGACCATGATCATAAACATGAACAAGATTCAGAACACGGTGACGACGGCAAATAAGGAACTTGAACATTTGCAAAAAGCAATGGTTTTAAGAACAAATTAACACAAGAAACAATGATGTATTCAACCGAAGATTTTAATAAATATGCCGTGAAGCACCGCGGTATCAGCAGCATGTCGCTGCACAAATACACCTCAGCATTTACCAACTACATTTCACCGACGATTATAGAGGAGCGCCAGCTCAACGTGGCCCAAATGGACGTCTTTTCGCGACTGATGATGGACCGCATCATTTTCCTGGGCGTTCCCATCGACGACTATGTGGCGAACATCGTACAGGCACAGCTCCTTTATCTGGAATCCGCCGATTCGTCGAAAGACATACAAGTCTATCTCAACACTCCAGGCGGCTCCGTGTATGCCGGACTCGGCATCTACGACACCATGCAATACATCGGCAGCGATGTGGCAACTATCTGCACCGGCATGGCCGCTTCGATGGGCGCTATTTTGTTGTGCGCCGGACAGGTTGGCAAACGCACTGCCCTCAAGCACTCGCGCATCCTCATCCATCAACCCATGGGTGGCGCGCAGGGACAAGCTTCCGACATCGAAATCACGGCACGTGAGATTTTGAAATTAAAAAATGAGCTTTACGAAATCATCGCCAAACACAGCAATCAGGATGTCGAAAAAATATGGAAAGACGCCGATCGCGACTACTGGCTCACCTCGCAGGAAGCCAAAGATTACGGTATGATAGACGAAGTACTCGACCGCAGCAAAAAGTAATGCGGAATTCTTTTTTAATAAAAAATATTTGTAACTGATAATGGCCAAACAAACCGATAAATGCTCTTTTTGCGGAAGAAGCAGAAATGAAACCGGGATGCTCATCATGGGCATCAACGGCAACATCTGCAACGAATGCGTGGAACAAGCCAACGCTATTCTGCAGGAAGATGGCAAGATTTCGCATAAAAGTAACGCCAAATTAAAAATTCCAAAGCCCACCGAGATCAAACAATTTCTTGATCAATATGTCATTGGTCAGGAAGAATCAAAACGCGTACTTTCGGTGGCGGTTTACAACCATTACAAGCGCATCGACCAGAAAAAGCAAAGCGAAGAAGATGATGTGGAGATCGAAAAGTCGAACATCGTCATCGTGGGCGAAACAGGAACCGGCAAAACGCTGATGGCACGTACCATCGCACGCATGCTCAAAGTTCCTTTTGCCATTGCTGATGCCACCATTCTCACCGAAGCAGGCTACGTGGGCGAAGACGTCGAGAGCATACTCTCCAGGCTACTCATGGCCGCCAATTATGATGTGCAGGCCGCCGAGCGGGGTATCGTTTTTATAGATGAAATCGACAAGATCGCCCGCAAGAGCGACAACCCGTCCATCACCCGCGACGTGTCAGGCGAAGGCGTGCAACAGGCGCTGCTCAAGTTGCTTGAAGGCTCCATCGTAAATGTTCCGCCCCAGGGCGGCCGCAAGCATCCCGAGCAGAAATACATGCAGGTAAACACACAAAATATCCTCTTCATTGCCGGCGGCGCCTTCGATGGCATCGAAAAGATTATTGCTTCGCGCATGCGTACCAACGTGGTCGGTTACAACATCGAAAAAGAGACCGAAACCATCGACAAGAGCAACCTACTGCAATACATCGCACCGCCCGACCTGAAAAAGTTTGGATTGATTCCCGAGATTGTTGGCCGTATGCCCGTGGTGTCGTTCCTCAGTCCACTGGATGTAGTTGCATTAAAACGTATCCTTACAGAGCCCAAAAATGCGCTCACCAAGCAGTTCATCCGGCTATTCCACATCGACGGTATCGAACTCACCTTCACGGATGAATCGTTGGATTACATTGTCGAGAAAGCCATTGAGTTCAAATTAGGCGCCCGCGGACTGCGCTCTATCGTGGAAGCTATCCTGACGGATGCCATGTTTGAGCTGCCCGATAAAAAGAATGTCAAAAAGCTTGAAGTTACCCGCGAATACGCAGAGCAATACCTTCAAAGTAAAAGCTTTGCACGCATGCGGGTAGCGTAGTCTTCTGCCTTTTTACACAGCCGTTTCACAACCGCCTCAAATATTCGGCTCGTTTGTTGCGTTATTTTGCATTAAAAAAAACCATTTTATGCGAAATATACTTCTTGTCATATTTGTAGTTTTCGCCGCAACCCCACTGCTGCACGCGCAGGAATCAAAATATCATTACCTCCCGATTCGTATCGTTGATGGCGATACACTTCCCTACATAAACCTTGCACCTGTTGAGGTTTTCGATTTTCGGGTACTAAAAAGCAAGCAAGAGATCCGTCGCAACAACAAGCTCATCTACAACGTAAAAAAAGTATATCCCTGGGCAAAACTCGCCGGACAAAAGCTTGTAGAATACGAAACGGTGCTCAGCCACGTAAAGAGCGATCGCGAAAAGCGCCAAATCATGAAAGAAATTGAGAAGCAGGTTCAGAACGAATATGGCGGGGAGCTGCGCAAACTAACCTTCAGTCAGGGGAAAATCCTCATAAAACTCATCGACCGCGAAACCGGAAACTCCAGCTATGACCTCGTGGAAGATTTCCGGGGCGTTTTTGTTGCCTTCTTTTACCAATCCTTTGCCCGTGTATTTGGTTACAATCTCAAGGTAACTTACGATCCGGAGGGCGAAGACCGCAACATCGAAATCATCGTGCGCATGATCGAGAGCGGGATGATTTAATGCGTTACGGGTTACGGGTTGCGGGTTACAAATCACGATTAACAAATAACAAATAACGATTAACCAATAACGATTAACGATTGCAAACCTCGAACATCACTTACCGATCTGATTTGATATATGGCTTCACCGGACTGTTAAAATCATAGCGTGGCAAAGGCGTCGAAACATCCTGCAAATGATAATTGCTCATCTTGACAATCTTCCAGTTTCTGTTGCGGTAACCATTGTCGCCATCAGCCTCAAAATCGTAACCCATGTTGAGTAGCTCCATGTCGAAATAACGGATGCAGGGCATGAAACTACTGCCATATTTCATTAGTGCACTCATAAAATAGATACCTGTATTGTATCCCGACCAGGCGAATTCGCCAGGTTCGGCATTGTATTGCTCCATGAAATCTTTGGCAAATTTCCGATCCACCTCATCATTCATATCCACGTACTCTTTGGCTAGATAATGCACGTCGAGGTTGTTGAGATATTCCATATCCAGACCTTCTATCGACAGCCAGTCGGGCAATCCTATCAGCGTAATTTTGTATTGTCCGCGCATTTGATTGAGCGTCCGCAACAGCTCCATCATATATACTTTGTTGGTAGTGAATGCCACCACCACATTATCACTATTTTCGGCTGCTTGCTTTTTAAAAAAGCTCAAGTCGCGGTTGTAAAAAAACGAATAGAAAGCTTCGCCGCCCGAGGGACGGGGCGCAAGATGTTGGCTGAAATAAGTTTTAATATTATCAAAGCCCTCCTGGTCTCGGTATTCGTTTTGCTTGGTAAGAAAAATCTGAGCTTTTGAAAAATGGGTATTTAGATAATTGGTTAGCACCTCCACCTGGTCTATCTGTATCGGTTGCACCTGAAACACGTAGGGATTACCCACGGTGACTTCTTCACGTACCGAAAATGGATTAACAATCGGAATCTGGTGCTCACGTGCAAAATCAGCCATCATCTCAAAGCTCTTGCTATATACAGGCCCGATAATAAGATCCATTTGTCGAAGCTCCGGGTTGTTGATAATCTTTCGCGTGGCTGCTTCGCTGTTCGGGGAGTCATACACAAAAACTTCAACATCCAGCCCTATTTTTTCGAGCGAATCGAGTGCCATCAAAAAGCCCTCATAATATTCGATGAAAGCAAAAGATTTTATGAAGCGCGGGTTGGGATCGTCGAGGTAATTGCCTGTCGAAGCCATTACAGAATCCACTGTTGCAAAGGAAAACGGCAGCAGCAGCGCAACCTTATAATTTCCCATCATCCGCATTTGGTGGCAGCTTTGCTCCTGCGAAACGGTTGCTGCTTCGCGTTTAAGCCGTTCCAGTTCAAAAATCGCCATACTATCGAGCGCAGGCTCCTTTTCTGTTCTGATCAGCGGCAGCGGAATGCGCAAGATTTCCCCCTCCTGAAGGCGGCGCGCGATATAGGGGTTGATCTGAAGAATGGCGTCGGCATCGATTTCGTATTTGCGTGCCAGCTTGCTTACCGATTGGTTTCGCTTTATCCGATGCGTAACAAAGTTGGCAAGCGTTGGTGTTTTCGGAATTCTGATAATTTGTCCGCTTTGCAAATCTTCACCCAACCCGCGGTTATAGGCGAAAATACTATCCACGCTGATGCGATAGCGCAATGCCAGCGGGTACACTGATTCTTTGCTTTTGGCCTGATATTCAAAATAATTCTTTTCGGGTTTTTCCTGTGATACCGTAGCCTCCGTCTCCGGCAACGGTATCTTAATCATAGCTCCCGTCACCAGCCCACCAGAAAGTCCGTCGTTGGCTTTGCGCAAAGCTTCCTCGCTCACATTGTACTGGCGCGTGAGGCTATAAATGGTTTCTTTGGCAGCCACGCGATGGTAGCGGATGCTGGCTGGCGCTTCATCCTTGGGTTTGGACGTCGGTGAAGCCGGAATTTTTATGATCTGCCCAGGCTGCAAGCCATCGCCGAGGCCGAAGTTGCTATTGCGGATGTCGTCGAGGCCAACGTGGTACGCCCTCGAAATTGCGCTAAGCGTTTCACCACGGCTTACCTTGTGCAGATAATATTCGGTGCCGTTGATGGTCTCCGTCACATTAGAACGAACTACTTCCTGCCCGTCTTGCGCCATCGCCACAGCGGGGAGCAACATGATCAGCAACATTACAGCAATTTGAGCCAGCTTCATGAAGAACATTTTTATTAAATAACCTTTTAATACTCAAAAAAATAGAAACTGCTTTCGCAGACAATTATTTTCGCTTTACGCAAAATCATTCCCATTCGATGGTGGCGGGAGGTTTTGAGCTAATGTCGTACACCACGCGATTTACTCCTTTCACCTTATTAATAATGTCGTTAGAGACTTTTGAAAGAAAACTGTACGGCAACTGCGACCAGTCGGCGGTCATGCCATCGGTTGACTCGACAGCCCGCAGTGCAACTACATTTTCGTAGGTACGTTCGTCGCCCATTACGCCAACCGACTGCACCGGAAGCAGTACCACCAGCGCCTGCCACACCTTGTCGTAAAGCTGATGCGTGCGCAAAGATTCAATGAAAATATGATCGACTTCCTGCAGCACGCGAATGCGCTCAGCAGTGACTTCACCCAAAATGCGGATTCCCAACCCCGGACCGGGGAACGGATGTCGGTATAAAATCTCAGGCTTCAAACCAAGCTCTGCTCCCACCCTGCGCACCTCGTCTTTGAAAAGTGCGCTGAGCGGCTCCACCACTTTTAGTTTCATAAAATCGGGTAATCCGCCCACATTGTGATGCGATTTAATAGTTGCCGATGGTCCTTTTACCGACACCGATTCGATTATGTCGGGATAGATGGTGCCTTGCGCCAGCCATACCACATCCTGAATCTTGTGGGCTTCGTCGTCGAATACTTCGATAAAAGTGCCGCCGATGGCTTTGCGTTTTTCTTCCGGATCAGTCAATCCGCGCAAAGCGAGCATGAAGCGATCGCCAGCATCCACGCCTTTTACGTTCAAACCCATGCCCCGGTATGTTTCGAGCACCGTCAGAAATTCGTTTTTGCGCAACAGCCCGTTGTCCACAAATATGCAATGCAACTGTGTACCAATGGCGCTATGCAGCAGCATGGCTGCCACCGACGAATCCACGCCACCTGACAATCCCAGCACAACTTTGTCCTTTCCAAGTTTTTGGCGTAACTCTTTTATAGTAGTCTCTGCAAACGATGCCGGCGTCCAGTCGGGCGCGCAGCCGCAGATGTCGATTACGAAATTACGCAACAGCGTCATACCTTCAGTAGAATGATAAACTTCGGGATGAAACTGGATGCCATAAACCTGCGTGTCAGCGATTTGATAACCAGCCACAGCCACATCATGAGTGCTGGCAATAGTTTTAAAATGATCGGGAAGATTTAAAATAGTATCTCCATGCGACATCCATACCTGGCAGCCGGCGGTCATGCCGTGCAACAGTTTGTTTTCTGTGTCGATATGCAACAGATTGGCGCGGCCATATTCGCGGGTTGCGGTGGGCTGCACCGAGCCGCCGGCTTTTAGCGCCATCCACTGTGCGCCGTAGCAAACGCCCAAAATCGGAATGTTCTTTTGACGGATATCCTCCAGATAGGGTGCCGGAGCATCGGCATCGTTCACCGAACGCGGACTTCCGGAAAGTATCACTCCGGCTACTCCTGCAAGATCCGGAATTTTGTTAAAAGGGAATATCTCGCAATAAACGTTCAACTCGCGCACACGCCGCGCGATGAGTTGTGTGTATTGTGATCCGAAATCAAGAATAACTATTTTCTGTTGCATGCAGCAAAAGTAGAAAAATGCATCATCGTAGCGTGCAAAAAAAGGCAGGCAATGAAAAAGAAGCCTTGTTCGGTGTTTGTTTTTATCTTTGCCACTCTAATCAAAATACAAGGGAACCGCGCCGGATGAAGCTGTCGATAGTAGTTGTTAATTACAACGTAAAATATTTTCTCGAGCAATGTCTGCACTCTGTTTTCAAAGCCTCGGAGCATTTGGAAACGGAGGTTTTTGTTGTGGATAATCGCTCAGTGGATGGCTCGGTGCAGATGGTGAGGGAGAAGTTTCCGCAGGTAATACTTATCGACAACCAGCAAAACGTTGGTTTTTCCAAAGCCAACAACCAGGCTATTCGACAGGCAAAAGGCGAATACATCCTGTTGCTCAACCCCGACACGGTGGTGGAAGACGACACCTTTGAAAAGATTACTGCTTTTATGGATGCGCATCCCGATGCCGGCGGGCTGGGTGTAAAAATGGTGGACGGCAAAGGCAAATTCCTGCCGGAAAGCAAACGCGGGCTGCCCACACCGGCGGTTGCCTTTTATAAAATCTTTGGCCTGGCGGCTCTCTTTCCGCGCTCCAAAACTTTTGGCCAGTATCATCTCACTTTTCTCAGCAACGACGAAGTGCATAGCGTGGATGTACTTTCCGGCGCTTTCATGCTGCTGCGGCGCACTACCCTCGACAAGGTGGGGCTGCTCGACGAGTCGTACTTTATGTATGGCGAAGACATCGACCTTTCTTACCGCATCACAAAGGGCGGCTTTCGCAACTACTATTTTCCGCATACGCGCATCATTCATTACAAAGGTGAGAGCACCAAAAAAAGTAGCATCAACTACGTGCTGGTGTTTTACAAGGCGATGATCATTTTTGCGCGCCAGCATTTCTCACAGAAAAATGCCTGGCTTTTCTCGCTGCTCATCAACATGGCCATCTATTTCAGAGCCTTCCTGTCGATACTGCGGCGCATGCTCAAAAACATTATGCTGCCGCTACTCGACGCTGTTGTTATTTATGCAGGCATCTATTTTATACAAAACTACTGGGCACATTCGGTGGTTTTTAAAGAGGGTGGCGACTATCCACCGGAATTCCTTCTTGTCGCTCTGCCGGCCTACATCGTTGTGTGGCTCATCTCGGTTTATTTGTCGGGCGGCTATGACAAGCCCATCAACTTTTTCAGGATTTTCAAAGGACTCTTTGCCGGCACGGTGGCCATCCTCGTCATTTATAGCCTGCTCGATGAGTCGATGCGGTTTTCGCGGGCGGTGATTCTTCTGGGCGCTTTGTGGGGATATATCGCCATGACGGGAACGCGGCTGATATTTAGAATGCTGGGATTCCAGGATTTCAAAGTCGGCCTTACCCACAACAAACGTTATCTGGTGGTGGGCGACAGCGAGGAGGCAGAGCGCGTTGCCAAATTGCTAAGCACCATCGAGATGCAACCAGCTTTTATCGGATTGGTGAGCCCGCAACCCACCAACGACAGCGCCTTTACCGGCTCGCTGGCTGAAATTGAAGATATCGCCAACATTTATAAAATCAACGAGATTGTCTTCTGCGCCAAAAGCATTCCGTCGC
>CAZTCX010000135.1:0-10389 GCA_964612515.1 uncultured Lentimicrobiaceae bacterium
TAAGGACATGGAGAATTACTTTTTTTGCCTCACCCCCGACCCCTCTCCAATTGGAGAGGGGAGCACTTCTGCCGGGCTTTATGGGAGTTCGTTGGGCGGAGCGTTTCGTTTGGGTTTTCCCGCTAAGCCACGAAAAAGAGCTCCCTTCCCCGTGTCGGGGAAGGGTCGTGGATGGGGCATTGGCGGCGAAATGACTGAAACAATTGTTACAAGTATTAAAACATAAGCAATTACCTTTTTATTTAAAAACATAATAATTACCGTGTTTATTCGTAACTGATAACACTTTATTCACAGGCAATAAACGATCACAAAATTTTAAATCAAAGATGACACAGACTTTTACTACGAAAGGTTTTCCGCGGCGGCTTGCAGTTGCTGCTTTCGCAATTTTTGCAATGATGTTTTCGACCCTGAATGCACAGAATGCTGGCGAAAAAGTATTGCTGACCATTGGCAACGAAAAAGTTACCGCCAACGAATTCCTGTCGGTTTACCAAAAAAACAATGTGGATGGCGAGGTACTCGACAAGAAATCTCTTGAAGAATATCTCGAGCTATTCATCAACTTTAAGTTGAAAGTAAAAGAAGCTGAAGCTTTGGGACTGGACACGGCAGCAGCATTCAAAAATGAGCTGAAAGGCTATCGCGACCAGCTTGCAAAGCCGTATTTTGTTGATGAAGAGGTAAACGCCCAACTGTTGCAGCAGGCCTACAATCGCAAACAGAAAGATGTGCGCGTAAGCCATATTCTGGTGCGGGTTGACAAATACGCTTCGCCTGAGGATACTCTGGTTGCATACAACAAGATTATGGAAATTCGTAATCGTATCATCAACGGCGAAGACTTTAACGAAGTAGCTGCTGAGGTTTCGGAAGACCCATCGGCACGCGACATGCCGGCACAGGGCTTTCAGCCACCACGCCAGGGCAACCGCGGCGACATAGGCTATTTTACGGTTTTTGATATGGTGCTGCCTTTTGAAGATGCAGCCTACACGATGGTAGAAGGTGAAATATCGCAGCCGGTGCGTACCGAATTTGGATACCATCTGCTCTTGCTCGAAAGCATTCGTCCGGCATTGGGCAGCGTGCAGGTAGCGCATCTTTTTCTAAAGATGCCCGACAATGCCACCGCTGCCGATTCGGCAAACCTGGCCATGCGCGCCGATTCTATTTATAAAGCCTTGAAAAAAGGTGCTCCATGGGATGAGATGGTAAAGGAATATTCTGACGACAAAAGCTCCTCCGAAAACGGTGGAAAACTCCCGTGGTTTGGCTCCAACCGCATGGTGCCTTCCTTTATCGACGGCATTCGCAGCATCTCCGACACCGGCCAAATATCTAAACCAGTGCTGACTTCCTACGGCTGGCACATCATTAAGCTGGTGGATAAAAAACCTGTAGGCTCTTTCGAGGATGAAAAAGCAGACCTGAAACAAAGCCTTTCCAAAGACAAACGTTCCAACAAAAGTAAAGAATCCATCATCCGCCGGATAAAGCAGGAAGACAACTACCAGCCAAATCAAAAAGCACTTGACGAGTTTAATGCCGTTGTAGATTCATCGGTTTACAAACGCAAATGGGAAGCCGACAAAGCTACCGGGATGAACAAGACGCTCTTTACATTGGGCACCCAAAAATATAACCAGCAGGAGTTTGCAGAATACATGGCAAAACATCAAACCATCAATAGCAAAGAAACCATTGCTTATTTTATCGATAAAGTTTACAACGAATGGGTGGACGAGCAGGCAATAGCATACGAAGATGCACGCCTCGAGGAGAAACATCCCGAATTTAAAGCGCTTGTGAAAGAGTATCGGGATGGCATCCTGCTCTTCGATCTTACCGACAAAATGGTGTGGAGCAAAGCCATCAGCGACACCACAGGTTTGCAGAATTTTTATGACAAAAATAAAGACAACTACATGTGGGGCGAACGACTGGATGCTTCCGTGGTGATTGCTGACAAACGTGCCGACGCCGAAAAAGCGCTCGATCTGATCAACAATGGGATGAAACCCGAAGAGCTGAAAGATGCTCTCGTGGATGAGAAGCCTCTCGATGTGATGGTTGTTACCAAAAAATTCAGCAAAGGCGACAACGAATATGTGGACAAAGCGGGATGGAAAGCAGGTACTTCACCTGTTTATTCAGGAACGGCAGGCAATTTCGGATTTGTAATTGCAAATGGAATCGTTGCTCCCGAGAACAAAAGCCTGAGCGAAGCCCGCGGGCTCATCACCGCCGATTATCAGAATTATTTAGAAGCCCAGTGGATAAAAGATTTGCGGGCAAAATATCCGGTGGTGGTAAACCAGGAAGTACTTAAAAGTTTGGAAAAGTAAACTGCAATTTTGAGAAAACCTTTTGTCATCATAACTTTGCTCATGCTCATCAGCATGGCGTGCCAGAACGCGGGTTTCAGAGATTCTGACCGCACTCTGGCACGCGTGTTTGATACCTATTTGTACGAATCGGATATCAAACATCTCGTGCCGGCAGGCACCAGCCCCAGCGATAGCATCAGCATCATACAGAACTTTATCAGTAGTTGGGTCAAAAACCAATTGATACTTTACAAAGCGGAGAAAAACCTTAGCAGCGAGCAAAAGAACTTCGACAAGCTCATCGAAGACTACCGCAATTCGTTGGTAATTTATGAATTTGAAACACAACTAATTAATCAGAAACTCGATACTGTCGTTCGGGATTCGGAGATAGAGGCCTATTACAACGAAAATCAGAATAATTTCAGGCTCAACGACAACATCGTTAAAGTCATTTATTCAAAGGTTGACGAAAAGTCGAAATTTCTGAACAAGATAAAAAAGTTCACCCGCAGCGAACAGGAAGAAGACCGCGACTCGCTGGAATATTATTGCATCCGCTATGCTGAAGACTTCGGCCTGATCGACCGCGAATGGATCACCTTCGACGATCTGCTCTTGCACGTACCAATACCTACAGGCAATCCCGAGACTTTTCTTACAAAGAATACGTTTGTCCAATATTACTTAAAACCTTTTTGGTACTATGTGAATATTCTGGATTATGGGCTGAGCGAAAGCCTCTCACCCTTATCCCTTGAGCGCGAAAATATTCGCTCGATACTGCTCAACAAACGTAAGAAACTACTCATCAAAAAGATGCAGGAGGAAACGTACCAGCAGGCTTTAAAAAGCAACAATTTTGAATATTTTTAATTTATCAACCATCTGCATCATCATACACCGGCAACCGCGATGAAATATTTTATTTGGATAACCAGCATCATCTTATTCGTGACTTACCATCCCGCCACTGCGCAGGATCTGGAGGCTACGCCCCAAGGCACCACCATAGATGAAGTGGTGGCGGTGATAGGGAAAAACTACATCCTGCGCTCGGATGTGGAAAGCCAGTATTTGCAAATGCGCATGCAAGGCACCATAAAAGGTACTGCTGAAACCGTAAAATGTCAGGTGTTCGAAAACCTGATGTTCGAAAAGTTGCTGCTGCATCAGGCTGAGCTCGACAGCATCATTATTACTCCCGATGAGGTGAGCAGCGAGCAGGAACGCCGGATGCGCTATTTTATTCAGCAGTTTGGCTCACAGGAGAAGCTGGAGAAATATTACAACAAAACGATTTTAGAATTTAAAGAAGAGCTGTACGATGTTATTGCCGACCAGATGATGATAAACCGGGTACAGGAAAAAATCACCGCCAACACCAACGTGACACCCTCGGAGGTGCGCCGCTTTTTTAAAGATATCCCGCGCGACAGCGTTCCGCTCGTCAGCTCGGTGGTAGAAGTGTTGCAACTGGTGAAAAAGCCACCTATTTCGTACGAAGAGAAATTTGAAGTAAAGGAGCGTCTCAATATTTTGCGCAAGCGTATTCTCAATGGCGAAAGTTTCGAGGCACTTGCTGTGCTCTATTCCGAAGACCCGGGCTCTGCCAAGCAGGGTGGCGACATCGGGCTTCATGGCCGCGGAGAGTTATATCCCGAATTTGAAGCTGTATCTTTTAAACTTGACCCAGGTCAGGTGTCGGAAATAGTAGAAACCGAAGCGGGTTTTCACATCATTCAGGGCATCGAGAAAAGGGGAGAGTTTTCGCGCGTGCGGCACATCCTCATCCGCCCCAAGGTGTCGCCGGTAGCATTGGCAGAAGCGCGTTCCTTTCTCGACAGCATTGCACAGCTTATCCGTCATGACTCATTAACTTTTGAAGATGCTGTGCGCAAATATTCTACCGATCCTTCCAAAAATAACGGCGGCCTGATGATCAATCCCAATACCGGCAGCGCACAATGGTCGGTGGAAGAGCTCGACCCAAAGGTGTTTTTCGTCGTAGATAAACTTGAACCCGGCGAGGTATCCACGCCCGTGCTCATGGAGGACGAAAAAGGCGAAGAAGCCTATCGCCTGCTGATGCTTAGCAAACGCACGCAACCACACCGCGCCAACCTCGAAGAGGATTATAATCAGATACAGGATTGGGCATTACAACAAAAGAAACAACAGGCCATCTTCGAATGGATCAAGAAAAACGCCCATAAAACATACATTAAGATTTACGGTGAATATCCGCAATGCAAATTTGCGCAAAGCTGGTTTTAATGAAGTTGCCGGGTTGTAAAGTTGTCGGGTTTAAATTGAGAAAAAAAATAGATTTGATTTTATTAAAAAGATAACAAGGAGATACATGGAACAGTATAAAACGGATGTGGAAGCAATTGATGCTTTTGGTGAGAAGGTAAAAACGCTGCGTGCGGAAATTGCAAAAGTGATTGTTGGACAAGATGCTGTGATCGAAAATGTGATCATCTCCATTTTTTCACACGGGCACGTGCTGCTGGTGGGTGTTCCCGGGCTGGCGAAGACGTTGCTCGTCAACACCATTTCGCGGGTGCTGGGGCTGAGCTACAGCCGCATTCAGTTTACCCCCGACCTGATGCCCAGCGACATCATCGGAACAGAAATCCTGGATCAAAGCCGTAGTTTCAAATTTAATAAAGGCCCCGTGTTTGCCAACATCATCCTGGCGGACGAGATAAACCGTACACCTCCCAAGACGCAAAGTGCGTTGCTGGAGGCCATGCAGGAAAAAGCAATTACCGTTGCCGGACACTCCTACAAGCTGGAAGAACCGTTCTTTGTACTGGCTACCCAAAACCCCATTGAGCAGGAAGGAACCTATCCGTTGCCCGAAGCCCAGCTCGACCGTTTCATGTTCAATATCTGGCTCGACTATCCCAGCTTTGAAGAAGAGGTGAATGTGGTAAAAGCTACCACCACCACCTATGTACCGGAGCCCAAGGTGGTGCTTAGTGCTCAGGAGATTCTTTATTTCCAAAATCTCATTCGTAAAATTCCGGTGCCGGACAATGTTTACGAGTATGCCGTAAGACTGGCCTCGAAAACCCGCGCCAACCGTCCCGATTCGCACCCGTGGGCCAATGAATATTTAACCTGGGGAGCAGGTCCGCGTGCCTCGCAATACCTCATCATCGGCGCTAAATGCAACGCCGCCATCTATGGCAAATATTCCCCCGACATCGAAGACGTGCGCAAAGTAGCTATCTCCATTCTGCGCCACCGCATCGTGCGCAACTACAAAGCAGAAGCCGCCGGCATCTCCATCGAAAATATCATCGACGAATTGCTCAAATAAAAATAGCTCATCATCAACAATATTAGCTACAGCCTGAAATGAAAAAAAAACTTCTCATCACCGTGGGTGTAGCCTTGCTTTTATTGGCTGCTACCTGGTATTTTGCGCGCACAAAAACTACCGCAACTACTACGTTGAGTGTTCCCGTGAGGCAGGGACTTTTTGAGGTGGCCGTAGTAACCACCGGTGAGTTGGAAGCAAAGCAATCCGAAAATATTTACGGCCCCGAAAACCTGCGCAGCATTCAGATATGGAGTGAGATAAAGATCAATGAACTGATTCCCGAAGGAACTGTGGTTGATTCGGGCGATTTTGTTGCTTCACTCGACCAGACGGAAGTGGTGAGTAAGCTCAAAGACCTGGAAAACGAACTCGACAAACTCGAGTCGCAGTACACCAAGACAATGCTCGACACCTCGCTGAACATGCGCAGCGCACGCAACGAGCTGGTGAATCTTAAGTTTGCCATGGAAGAAGCACAGATAGCAGTGGATCAATCGCAATTTGAGCCACCAGCCACACAGCGGCAGGCAGTGATCAGCCGCGACAAGGCCGAACGGACCTACGACCAGGCCGTAGAAAATTATGTTTTAAAACAAGAAAAGGCACAAGCCGAAATGCAGGAAGTAGCCGCCACGCTGGATCAGGCAAAGCGTAAAAAAAACCGCATGGTCGAAATATTAGGAACCTTCACCGTGTATGCACCCAAGCCAGGCATGGTGATTTACCAGCGCGACTGGCGTGGAAAAAAAACGCAAACCGGCTCTTCCATTTCTCCATGGGATAATACGGTGGCTGTGCTTCCTGACCTGAGCAAGATGATTTCCAAAACTTATGTAAATGAGATCGATATTTCTAAAGTGCAAAAAGGACAGCCAGTGCGCATTACCATCGATGCTTTTCCCGAAAGACAATACACCGGCATCGTGGACGAAGTGGCCAACATCGGCCAGCAGATGCAGGGATCGGACGCTAAAGTTTTTGAAGTGATCATCAACGTGGATCAGTCCGACACCATCATGCGCCCCTCCATGACTACCAAAAACGAAATTATCACCGCCGCTTTTACAGATGTGCTGGCGCTGCCCATCGACGCCGTTCATAGCAACGACACGCTCACTTTCGTATTTATCGACAGGGGAACCTCTGTGGTGCGAAAGGAGATAAAAACCGGCGCCAGCAACGAAAACGAAATCATTGTCACTCAGGGCCTCGAAGCCAATGAGGAGGTGCTACTGAGCATTCCTGAAAATCCGGACGACACCAAATTAATAACGTTATAAATTATTTTGAAACGCCATCTGCACAATCTCAACTCCGCCATCGAAGCGGTGTTTGCCAATAAATTCCGCTCCATCCTCACCGCTCTGGGCATTATCTTCGGGGTGGCCGCCGTCATTGCCATGATGGCCATCGGCAACGGTGCACAGCAGGAAATTCTGGAGCAGATAAAAATGGTCGGCGTTAATAACATCGTCATTACGCCCATTGTGGAAAAAGATGAAGATGCCAGTGCCGTTAGTGCAGAAGGTGAAAGCGGAACCAGCAACAAAAAGAAATACATTCCCGGCCTTACTTTAAAAGACGCTGTAAGCCTGCAGCAGGAAATACCCGGCATCGGACTGGTAAGTCCCGAAGTAGTTTACAACACATTTGCCGTGCAATCGGGTACGCGCAGCCAGGTGAAGTTTTCGGGCGTTACTCCTGCGTTTTTTGAGGTTTTTAATCTGGATTTGATGCAGGGTGAAATGTTCAGTCATTATCAGGTAGAAAACGGACAGCCGGTGTGCATCATAGGGCCGGAGGTAAGAGCTAAGTTTTTTAAAAAAGAAAGCGCCCTGGGCAAACGGCTCAAGTGCGGCGACGTTTGGCTTGAGGTGATCGGAGTGCTCAAAAGCCGCGACGTAACCCAAAGTGCCACCAAAGATTTGGGCGTAAGCGAATTTAATAATACCGTCTTTGTGCCGGTCAAGACCATTCTTATGCGTTACCGCGACAGGTCGCTGATAACCCAGGCCATGCTTATGAATGCAGGCGAAGATCAGGGAACCAGCAGCAAAAATCGCAACCAGCTCGACAAAATTATCCTGCAGGTTACCGACAGCGAAAAAATGGCTGCCACCGCCACGGTAGTAAAACGCATGTTGAAACGACGCCATGCCGGTGAGGAGAATTTCGATATCATAATACCGGAACTCCTGCTGCGACAGGAACAGCGCACCAAAGACATTTTCAACATCGTGCTGGGCGCCATTGCCAGTATTTCGCTTATTGTGGGAGGCATCGGCATTATGAACATCATGCTGGCTTCGGTAATGGAGCGCATCCGCGAAATTGGTGTGCGCATGGCCATGGGCGCCCGCCGCACCGACATCGTCTTCCAGTTTATTGCCGAAGCAACACTCATCAGCATCACCGGTGGATTTATCGGCGTAATCCTGGGCGTTATTCTGGCCAAAGTTATCATGCAGGTCACCGGGATATTAACCATCATTTCGATGCTTTCGATCGTGGTTTCATTTGGCGTTTCGGCCACGGTAGGAATCGTTTTCGGCTTGATGCCGGCGCGCAAGGCGTCCCGTCAGGATCCGGTAACTTCGCTACGCCACGATTGATGCGTACATTGGGATTTTAAGTTTTTTGACAAAATGAAAATTGGTTTTAGATTTTAACAAAAAAAGGTGATTATTTAGGTGGTGAATTGAATACAAAATCATAATGACCCCATCCCCGACCCTTCCCCTGGAGGGGAAGGGAGACCAGCCGCACAAGTCACCACCGCGGCCAGTGCGGTGGCATCCTCCCCCTCCAGGGGGAGCTAGAGGGGGTCAATGGGATAAATAAAATGCAAAGTCATTGATATTAGAAAAATTAAAACATAAACCCATCGGGGAAATGGGCTAACTGAGAGATGATAAAAAAAGGGAATATTCTTATTGTAATAATGGTGATGGCGCTCAATGCCGCATTGTTCGGGCAGGTGGCGGAGCGCACTTTCACGCTCCATCAGGTGATCGAAATGGCGCAGGAGCAATCGCCCGACGCATTGCTTGCCAAGAACCGGTTTTTGAAAGCCTTCTGGGAATTGCGCACCTCCGAAGCGCGCCTGCTGCCCCAACTGGCTTTGGACGCCACCGTGCCCAACTTCAACCGCAGCATCATCAAGGTAACACAACCCGATGGCTCCGACGCTTTTCGCGAAATATCGCAAATGACAACGTCTGCCGCACTGGGCATTTCTAAAAATGTAGGCCTGACGGGCGGCCGTGTTTTCATGCAATCGCGTCTGGAGCGCATCGACTATCTGGATACCGACTCCTCCGCCTGGGCCAGCGACCCGCTGGTGATAGGCTATCAGCAAAACATTTTTACCTTCAACCCCTACAAATGGTCGAAGCGTATCGACCCGATCAAATACCGCGAAGCCAAGCGGCTATACCTCGAAGAGGTGGAACAAATCGCAATGACGGCCAGCAACTATTTTTTTAATCTGCTCACGAGCCAGGTGCGTCAGAATATTGAAGAACAAAAAGAAGCCAACTACGACACGCTTTACAAGATTGGAATTGGCCGTTTTAATCTTGGTAAAATCCCGGAAAACGATCTTCTGCAGCTCGAGCTAAGCTTGCTGCAGGCCCAGGCCGCCGTGGAGAGCAACCGGATAGAAACCGAGAACCGCATGTTTAAGCTCAAGTCGTACCTGCGCTTGCAGGACGATACGCCTATCAACCTGTTGTTGCCTGTAGAGGAGATCGCGTTTTTTGATATTGCCGTGCAGGAGGCCACCCTGCTGGCACAAACCAACAGTTCCACGTCACTGGCTTTTGAACGACGCCTGCTCGAAGCCGACCGCGAAGTAAACCGCGCCCAGACTACCGATCGCTTTAGTGCGGCGCTGTTTGCTCAATACGGCCTTACACAAAGCGCAGAAGATTTTCAGGATGCCTTCCGCTCACCACAAGACCAACAGATGCTAACCCTTGGACTTTCCATACCCATCGTGGACTGGGGGCTGGCCAAAGGGCGTATCAAAATTGCCCAGTCGGACAGGGAAATTATAAACACCTCCATTGAGCAGGAGCGCATCGACTTTGAGCAGAATGTCTATCTGCAGGTACAGAATTTTATGATGCAGCAACGGCAGCTCGCCATCGCCGCCAAGGCCGACACTGTGGCGCGCAAAGGATTTGATATTGCCAAGCAGCGCTATCTGATCGGCAAAATCGATATCATCAACCTGCGCGATGCACAGTCGAGCAACGATAACGCAACCATCAGCTTTATCCGTAGCCTGCAGGATTATTGGATCAATTATTACCAATTGCGCAAGCTTACCCTTTTTGATTTTAGGGCAAACCAGGAAATCTCTATCGATTTCGAGAAGCTCCGGTAAACTTTTGCAAGCCCTCTCCCACCATCCGCGCAAGCGATAAGCACGAAATTGTCTTACTTTTGCCGCAATAAAACATTAATAATTAACACACTAATAAATACATTGAAGATGAAAAGAGACACCCGGGTTTTTGATATCATCCGTCAGGAGCGCGAGCGCCAGATGAAAGGCATCGAGCTGATCGCCAGCGAGAACTTTGTAAGCGAGCAGGTGCTTGAAGCGATGGGATCGGTGATGACGAATAAATATGCCGAGGGTTATCCCGGCAAACGTTATTATGGCGGCTGCGAATTTGTGGATATGACCGAGCAACTGGCCATCGACCGCGCCAA
>CAZTCX010000136.1:0-10275 GCA_964612515.1 uncultured Lentimicrobiaceae bacterium
TAGCGTGAGGTGCATGTTGTGCAGCGGCACCCAGTTGATGTGATTGTAGCGCAAGGCCGTTTTCAATTGATTATAAATGTTGCTGAAGTTGGCGTCAGGACCAATTTTAATGGCGGCAAATATTCTTTTCATTTTATTAATACAAATTGCTTAACGCAAAAATAAGGTTTTCATGCAGTTGTTCATGTTCGGTACGCTGCACATTAGTATTTCCCCCCACAGTCACACCGTGAATCCTGCCTTAGCCCGAAACAGTTTGCTGAAGTTTTGTTATTGAACCTGGGGCTATTCACGATGTGACTTCCTATACCTCCTCAAGCTAACATTTGTAATACATCCAGTAATCAGATTTGGAATAAATTTGCAGCATGATAGTACTTGATAACACTACCGTTTCTGACGACCTGCGTCGTGTGCAGTTTGTCTGCGACATCAAGAAATGCAAAGGCGCCTGCTGCGTGGAAGGCGATGCGGGCGCCCCGTTGCTCGACGAAGAGATAGCCCTGCTTGAAGATTGCCTCGACGAGGTGAAAGCTAACATGCGCCCGGAAGGTTTGCGCGTGATAGAGGAGGTTGGGGTGTATGAATACGATATGGCGGCACAGTTTGTTACGCCGCTGGTGAAAGGCCGCGAATGCGCTTTTGCAAACTTCACCGACGGCATCGCCTGGTGTGCAATAGAACGCACGTGGGAGCAAAAGAAAATTTCATTCCGCAAGCCGGTGTCGTGTCATTTGTATCCGGTGCGCATCACCAACTATAATAACTTCGAGGCAGTGAACTACCACGAGTGGCATATCTGCCGTCCGGCTCTGGTGAATGGACGCCGCAACAATGTGCCGCTCTATATTTTTCTTAAAGATGCATTAGCCCGGCACTATGGCAAAAAGTGGTACGACGCGCTGGTAAAAGAAATTGAATCTGGCGGAAAAGCATAAAAAAAGGACGACTTATGGTCGTCCTTTTTATTTTAAAACAAAAACAAATTTTTTAAGCACCGGCTTCAGCAGCGGCCAATCCGCTGAGGAACATATCGAGGTGGAAGTTGCCACCTTTGCTTTCGCCAACCAGTTTAATCTTATCTACGATTTCCTGCGCCAGACTTTCTTCTTCAATTTGCTCGGTGACGAACCATTGCAGGAAGCTATTGGTTGTATGGTCTTTCTCGGTCAGACACATATCCACCAGGTTGTTGATTTTGGCGGTAACGTAGCGTTCGTGGTCGAGCACACTTTTGAAAAGCTCCTCGAGCGAGTTCCAGGAAGTTCCCGGCTCTTCGAGCTTGTGTAACTGCGCATGGCCACCACGATCGTTGAGGAAATGTACAAACTTGAGCATGTGCATGCGCTCTTCGTCGCTGTGTGCGTAAAGGAATTTAGCCGCTCCGGCCAGTCCGTTTACTTCGCACCACGATGCCATGGCCATGTAGATGCGTGATGATTGCTCTTCGAGTTCTATCTGTTCGTTGATGGCTTTTTCAATGTTTTTCGAGATCATAATTATTATTTTTTTAAATGAATGTTTAGTTGATCGAATAACAGCGAAATGATGAGATTGTTTTTAATAAAGAAGAGTGACATCCGAAGGTTTGGAATTGTTATGTGTCCGGGAGAAGGTAAATTGGTCGGGAAGAAAAAACGTTCCTGATGGTATTGTTGAAGGCCTTTGCGAAAAAAACTATTTTTGAAAAAAATCTATCGCATGGTCTGGTTGTATTTCTGGATTGCAATTTATCTATTGCTCGTGTTGTATCTCACGCTACGTCATGTGCGTAGCGGCGACACGGAAGCCTATCTGGTTAATAGCCGCAAGACGCGTACACTTCCTCTGGTGTTCACCACGCTGGCTACTTTCGTGGGTGGCGGCACCTCCATCGGATTGATGGCCATGGGCTATGAGTCGGGTTTTGCTGCCGTGGGCATTGGCGTAGCGTACGTCATCGGGTTTTTTATCCTGGTTCGGTTTGCCGGAAAGATAAATGCCGAGGGCGCCAAAAAATCGATTTATTCGTTGCCGGGATATCTCAATCTTCACTACACCGACAGCGGGCACCGGCGTCATGCACGGATTTTTTCGGCGGTAGTGAGCGGTGTCAATATCTTCATCTTTTTCTTTCTGCTGGCAGCGCAATTTGTAGGCATGGCCTCGCTGCTGCGCTATGCTTTCGAAATTGGTTATGTGCCGGCAGCCATAATCTCCTGCCTGGTAGTGATTTTTTACACCGCGCTGGCCGGGCTTTCCGGCGTCATCCTCACCGATGTGATTCAGTTTATCATCATTTTGCTGATGATTGTTTTACTTTTCATTCCGGGTATCTGGCACGACACCGATGGTTTGATCCGGCTTGGCGAACTTCCGGCAACCATGCTCAACGGCACCCATTACGGAATTTTGTTTTTGGTTGGATTGCCGCTCTTCCTGGCGCCGTCGGTGATGGTCCGGATGGACATCTGGCAGCGCATGCTTGCCGCCCGAAATCCAGCCACCGCCCGCCGCACCAGTATTATTTCGGGATTGGGCATGCTACCGTTTTACATCATTTTTCCTTTGGTAGGAATGGCCGTACGCCTCACCATCACACAAGACGCGGCTCCTCGCGATGTGACCTATCTTTTCATAAGCCGTCACAGCACCGAATTTGTGCTGGGATTTGCCGTGGTCGGACTGCTGGCGGCGCTCATGTCGTCAGCCGATAGCTTCCTTAACATTATCTCCATTTCGGCTGTCAAAGATTTTTTAGCAACAGGGCGCGGCAACAAAAAAAGCAGCGGAACAGTCCGCAGCAGCATACGTCTTATGACGATAGCATTTGGCGTCATTGCACTGATAATGGCGCTGGTGTTTCCACGCATCGTCGATCTGATGGTTGTGGGATTGGGAACCATCGTCATCTTTGTGCCGGTAACGGTGTTAGCGCTCACGCACCAAAGCGTCCATCGATGGCGCAAGGCTGCACTTTACAGTATCTTGTCCGGATTTGTAGTAAACCTCGGATTCTTTATCTGGGGCATCGCAGCGCCGGCGCAGTTTGAAGCCAAAGCATCTTTCATCCCTGGATTTATCGTTGCATTGCTTGTACTAATGGTGGGAAGGAAGATAGAGAGCAGAAGGCAGAAATGAGTTGCGGGTTGCGGGTTACGGGTTGCGGGTTGCGATTAACGATCAAAAAAGAAGTAAACAGATTGCTTCGCTGCGCTCGCAATGAACCATGAACGATTAACAATTAACGAATAACGATGAACAATTAACAAATAACAATTCTCCATAATGCTTGATCTTTACACGCACGATTTTTTTATGAAAGAAGCGCTGAAAGAGGCGCAGCAAGCCTTCGATAAAGACGAGGTTCCTGTTGGGGCGGTGGTGGTTTGCAACGACCGTATCATCGCACGGGCACACAACCTCACCGAGCAGCTCACCGATGCCACGGCGCATGCAGAGATGCAGGCTTTTACGGCAGCAAGCAACTTTTTGGGTAGCAAATATCTCGAAGGTTGCCGCCTCTACGTAACGTTGGAGCCATGCGTGATGTGTGCCGGCGCCGCCTTTTGGACGCAAATAGATCAAATTTTCTTTGGCGCCGCTGATCCCAAACGTGGTTTTATGCGCTTGCAGCCCGCACCCACACATCCCAAAACCCTCGTCACCGGTGGCATCATGGAAGCACAATGCGCCGCTTTACTCCGTAAGTTTTTTGAGAATAAAAGGTAGGGGTGTCAGGTTTTCAGGTGCTTTGAGTTGATTTTGTTGAGGAATGGAAACTGTGGTTGGCTGTAAGGTCAGAAATTTAAAATGGGCTAATTGAGAGAGGCTGTAAAAAGATTGGAAAGCGTTATGTGACCATTGTAATACCATTGAAAATTATTGCTAATAATAAAATTTAAAAAGCAATGAATAAAACGGGTTATCATTACATAATGACTAATAGACACAAGACTGTAATTTATACAGGCGTTACAAATGATTTGTGCAGGAGGGTACACGAACATAAAAATCATTTGATCAAGAATTCTTTTACTGATAGGTACAATATTGAATTTTGCATTTACTATGAAGAGTTTGCGAACTTTGAGTCAGCAATAAACAGAGAAACAGAAATAAAAAAATGGAATCGTCAAAAAAAGGAAAATTTGATAAACAAGAAAAATCCCCAATGGAAGGAACTCGTTACCGAAAATGGATTCATCAGAGATTCCTTATCTGATTGAATCCTTTTCCTAAGCGCAGCGGGGAATCCGATGAGATTCCTCCCTCCGGTCGGCATGACGACTCATTTAGCGATAGCGTGGTTGGGGGAGCGGGCGGCTCCGCCGCCCGCTCCCCCAACCACGCTATAATCGAACCCGCATGTCATTCCGATCCGCCTACAGGCGGAGAGGAATCTCCTAATATCATCCGCCACCGTCAAAAACGAAGCAGCGACCAGGCAGGTAACTTTCAAAGAAGTATAAAACAAATATTGGACTTGGGAGGTTTACGACCTAAAGAAAATTGAACTCTTAATTCTTCAATTTATGAAACCAAAAAAAACAACCCTGGCAATCATTGGTAGCGGAGCATCGACGGTTTTTTTACTAAAACATTTCCTCGACAACATTGATGCATTTACCACCATCGTCGGCGAAATTGCCATTTTTGAAAAGGAAGAGATCATGGGAGTTGGCATGCCTTACAGCCCGCATACCACCGATTATTATAACATGGCCAACATCACCTCCGAGGAAATTCCGGAACTCAATGAATCTTTTGCCGAATGGCTAAAAAGGCAGGACGATAAAATTTTGGACGGCTTCGGCATACAAAGAGCCGACATCAGCGAACGCGAAATTTATAGCCGGCTGACGCTCGGCATTTATTTGGGCGCGCAATATAGCGCGCTCGTGGCAGCGATAAGGACAAAAGGAATACAAGTCGAAGAGTTTCCGAAGTGCGAGGTTACCGATGTCGCTTACGACGCCAAAAATAAAATTGCTCATTTGCATTTTCAAAGCCGGAAACCTTTTGTCGCTTCTATGGTGGTGATTTCGACAGGACATTGGTGGGTTAACCATGACAATGTCCGGAGTGGCTATTTCTGCGCACCCTGGCCCATTGCCCGGATTTTGCCAAAAAAAGATGAAAAGTTCAATTTCAAGATAGGTATTCTTGGCGCCTCCCTGAGTGCGTTCGACGTGGTGTCGTCGCTGTCACGGCGGCATGGCGAATTTAAAACTACGGATGACGGTGGTTTAACGTACCTCCCGGATGAAGGTACCGATAAGTTTAATTTGGTAATGCACGATTCTAACGGCTGGCTGCCCCACCTGCAATACGAGCAGCAAGAGCCCATGCGTAAAATTTACCGCCATTTTACCCGCGATTTCCTTTTTGGATTAATTGATAAAGATGGCTTTTTGAGGCTGGATGATTATTTCGATAATATCTGTAAACCCGCTCTCAGCAAGGCTTTCGAAAAAGATGAAATGCCCGAAATGGTCCAGCGCTTTTCTGATCCTGATTTTGGTTTTCTCGATTTTGTGGAATGTATGAGCCGAAAGCACGAATATGAAAATCCATTTGACGGGATGCGCGATGAGATGCAAAAAGCCGAGAAATCTGTCGAAAAAGATAAACCCATCCATTGGAAGGAAGTCACCGACGACCTTATGTACGCACTCAACTTCCACGCAGAACTGATGCCTGCCGAAGATCATATCTTTTTAATAAAGAAGTAAGGTCGTTCCTGATGAATGTAATTGCTGCCATGCCTTTGCAGTCGGCCAATCTGTTGCTGGCTTTACACGATGCCGGCAAGTTGTCGTTGGTGAAAGGAAGGGTAGAGATTCCTGATGAGCAGAAACCGGGTTCCACCAATATCGAGGTCAGCAATGACGAGGAGACAGAAACCTACAACTATCGCATGTTCATCAATTGCGGCGGACAAAAGCCGGTGAATTATGAAGATTTCCCATTTGAACAACTGAAGAAGGGTGGCGTGATTCGCGCCGCACGCATCGAATTTGCAAATGCTGACAAGGCTATGCAGCAGGACGAGATTGATCAGGAAAAGTTGATTGAAGAAAACAATCGCTATTTCCTTAAGCTCGACGGCATCGACATCAATGCCAGTTATAAAATTATAGATGGCAATGGCGCGCCCAACAACTGCATCCACAATATTGCCTTTACGCATACCACCGGCCTCCGACCATACTCTTACGGGCTTCAGGCCTGCAGTTCCACAAGTCAGATCTTTGTTGAGGCGTGGCTGAAATCCTTGCAAAAGGAGGGTGTGGATGAAGGAAATATAGAGGATGTTTCGCGCATTTATGAAGAAGAGACCAATTTATAAAACACTAATCTTTACATAGCCAACATGAAAAACCTCCTGAAAATCAAAATCATAATCTTGTCGCTGATGCTAATATCTGCCACTTCACTGCATGGCCAATCTGCCAAAGCCCCGATCATGGGGTGGAGCAGCTGGAATAATTTCAGAACAAATATTGATGAGGTGATGATCCGCCAGCAAGCCGACGCGCTGATTTCTTCCGGACTTTGGGATGTCGGATATCGATTTATTAATATCGATGACGGATATTTTGGCGGACGCGACACGTCGGGACAAATCTTCGTGGACAGCACCAAGTTTCCGTCAGGCATGAAAGCGCTGGTGGATTACATCCATGCTAAAAATCTGAAAGCCGGTATTTATTCGGATGCCGGTCGCAACACGTGTGGTTCTATTTGGGATGGTGATAAAAATGGAATAGGCGTAGGGCTTTATGGCCACCTGGAGCAGGATTGCCAGCTCTTTTTTAAATATTGGGGATTCGACTTTTTAAAAGTTGATTGGTGTGGTGCTGAACAAATGAAGCTCGACGAAGAGACTGAGTACACCCGGATTATTGATCATGTAAAAAGTTTGGATTCAAATATTGTCGTCAATGTTTGCCGGTGGCAGTTTCCGGGTGAATGGGCTATTAATAAAGCCGATTCCTGGCGCATATCTGGCGACATCGATGCTTCCTTTGGGTCGATCGTGCACATCATCGATTTGAATGCGGAGCTTTATAAATACGCGTCAGCAGGGCATTACAACGACATGGACATGCTGCAGGTAGGACGAGGCATGAGCTATGACGAAGACAAAACGCATTTTTCGATGTGGTGCATGCTCAATTCGCCGCTGCTGGCCGGAAACGACCTGCGCGCCATGTCGGTGGAAACGATAGAAATACTCACCAACAAAGAAGTGATAGCGCTCAATCAGGATATCGGCTACCGTCAGGCGACCAGAATTTCATCCGAAAATAATATCGAAACATGGCTGAAGCCGCTGGGCGCTGACGGCGAATCGAAAGCCATCGCGTTGATGAATCGAAGCGAAGAAGATGTAGATTTTTATCTTTCTCCCGAAATGATTGGAGTCTCCCCAAATACTGAATTAAGAGATTTGTGGCTTCATGAGAATCTTGGAAAAATCGGGGAGGGGCGTCAATTCACAATCCCAGCGCATGGGGTGGTTATTTTAAAAACAGAATGACTTTCGAGGGTCCGCAGGACCTCGAAACGTCAAAATGTCTTATGGAAAATACTTCTTAACTTCGCCAGCAAATCAAAACATCATCAGTTATGAAAAACGTGATATTGCTCATTTGCTTTTTGGCTTTGGCTTCTCCATTTTCAGCTTTTGGACAAGTTAAGGTTTTCAATTCCTACAATGATTATTCTAATGGAGTTTTCGATGCTCACATGAAGATAGGTGAAGCAGGCCCAAACCTGGAGAATTATCTTATTGTAAAGGACGATGCCAATAAAAGGACCCGGATTCTCATGTCGTCGATTTGGGGATACCAGAACGAGAAGGGTGATTTATACCGGGTGCGGGAAGATGTTCCGCTGAAAGTGGATTTTTCCAATGACCGGATAGCCATTTATTATATTAAAAAAGACGATACCATCATCCTTGGCGACATGATTATTCCCGACACAAAAACCATCCTCTATTTTAGTTCGAACCTGTCAACTGAAATCCATAAATTTTCCTTGGATTCATTGCTATCCGAAATTGATTTCACCAATCAGGAAAAAGAGCGAATTGCCGAGCTTGATAGAAACGGCAGGCTCACCAAAAAGAATTCAGAAACAAAACAATACTATCTGATGGAAGCGCTGAGTAAATAAACAGGTAACATTCAAAGCACAAATTCCAAAAAGTTATCCCGCGTAATGCATTTGTAATTCTCGCCATAATGCTCCACCCAGCCTTTAGGAGGTCCCAATTTGGCTTTACTATATTTGATTTCGAAAGCTGAAAAATTTACGGTTGACCATAAGAATTAGGGCTAAAATTTACGATCAACCGTAAGAATTTGGGTTCTCTACTTTCTCAGTTAGCGAATGGCTTCTCCTGCCATTGCTGCCAAAAGCCTTCATTCTGGTGGCTGGCTGGCTTAAAAAGTATAGCTTTGCTGACAATGAAAACAGGTTTTTTTCAATCATCCAAAAAAGCACAGTAATGAAAGTATTAATCGTTTTTAACAGAGAACCTTACGACAACACCGATGTTACCTGGAACGGCCTCCGGCTTGCCGAAACCCTGCGGAAAAAAGGAAACGAGGTAAGGATTTTTCTCATGAACGACTCCGTGGATATGGCCCGGGATGTTTGTAAACCTCCCGAAGGATACGATCAGGACTTGTCGCAAATGCTGCGCGAATTAATTTCGCAGAATGTTGCGGTAAAAGTGTGCGGAACCTGCATGTCGCGCTGTGGCATTCATAAAAACCATCCCTACTTCGATGGCGCCGAAAAATCGACCATGGCAGCATTGGCCGATTGGGTGATCGAAAGCGACAAAGTCGTAACCTTCTGATGAGGGGCTCATCCATTTCTTTATCAGACAAACTAACCCAATGAAAACCATCCTCAAGGCATTACTTTGCGCCATTTTTCTTTTCGGATTTTCAAATAATCACACGTTAAAAGCTCAGGATAAAGGCTTGCAGTTTGTAAATTTGTTTGGTTCAAACTCAAAACCCGGCGTGGCTTGCTACCGGATACCGGCCATAGTTACGGCTCCCAACGGAGATTTGGTGGTGGCCATCGACGAAAGGGTGCCTTCCTGCGGCGACCTGAAATGGAACAACAACATAAACATTGTGATGCGGCGCAGCGCCGACAATGGAAATACATGGAGCAACATCGAAACCATTGTCGATTATCCTGTTGGCCAGTCAGCCTCCGACCCTTCGATGATTGTGGATCGCGTTACGGGTAACATTTTTTTATTTTTCAATTACATGGATTTAGAAAATGAAAGTGACGTCTATTATTTTCGTCTTACCCAAAGCCGTGATAATGGAAAAACCTGGAGCGAGCCTGTTGATATTACTTCTCAAATCTCCAAACCCGAATGGCAAAACAATTTTAAATTTATCACTTCGGGCCGCGGCATCCAAACCATCTCGGGAAAATTGCTGCATACGCTTGTGAATCTCGAAAACGGGCTTCATGTTTTTGGTAGCGACGACCATGGCGAAAGCTGGTATCTCATCAACACGCCAATCGTTCCCGGTGATGAATCCAAAATCGTCGAATTGACCGACGGCACCTGGATGATCAATAGCCGCGTAAATGGCGCAGGAATCCGATACATTCATACATCGTCGGATCAGGGCGTTACCTGGCAAACCGCACCAGATTCGGCACTCATCGATCCGGGCTGCAATGCAAGCATTATCCGCTACACCAGCGCTGATGGTGGTGCCGACAAAAATAGGCTGCTATTTGCAAATGCAAAATCCACCGACGATCGCATAAACATGACCGTGAGAATAAGCTACGATGAGGGCAAAACCTGGACAGCGGGCAAAACGATTTATGGAGGTAGCTCTGCGTATTCTTCCATGACCGTACTGGCCAATGGCGATATTGGTTTGTTCTTTGAAAAAGACAATTATCACGAAAATACGTTTGTCAGCATTTCGATGGAATGGCTTACCGATGGTGCGGATATTTACAATGCCATTCTCAAACATTAGAACATTACAATACCAAAGAGAGAAAAGAGCGGTTGTGAAGATTGACGGATTTATAGTTACTTTATCGTCGATAGCGGATTACTGCAAAAGATAGTAAGAAGCTTAGGAGCCGACAGGCCGGAAGTTCGAATTTAAAATAAAGCAACGATAGGTAGAAAAGAAGCAGTTAAGTAGAAAAATAAGGAGGCAATGAGATGACTGAATTCAAAGATAAACTTCACGAGCTTGCCGCGAATAAAGAGTGGTTATT
>CAZTCX010000137.1:0-6773 GCA_964612515.1 uncultured Lentimicrobiaceae bacterium
GAGGGAGGGAGGACTTAGTCGGCGGCTGCGCCGCCGACTAAGCCCTCCCTGGAACCTTAACACCCTGTCATTCTGAGCGAAACGCAGTGAAGCGAAGAATCTATTTTAGTACTGATTTTCTTTAGCGGACAACAATTATTATTAAAAAATAAAACGACCACAAATGATACACGAAGAAGACGCTTTCCATGTTCCCGAACAATTTGAAGATGCGGTAAAAAAGGCTTTTGCGCCCAAAAACTGGAACGAGACAAAAACCAACGACTCCTGGACAGTTTTTAAAGTAATGTCGGAGATGGTGGATGGCTTTGAAAAGCTGGCGCGCATTGGCCCTTGTGTTTCCATCTTTGGCTCGGCACGCTCCAAGGAGAATAATCCTAACTACAAACTGGCCGAAGAGATTGCCTATCTGCTTACCAAAAAAGGCTTTGGAATCATTAGTGGCGGCGGTCCCGGCATCATGGAAGCAGCCAACAAAGGCGCGCACTTTGCAGGCGGCAAAAGTGTGGGGCTCAACATAACGCTGCCACACGAACAGCGCTCCAACCCGTTTATCGACCCCGACAAGCTGCTCACGTTCGATCATTTCTACATCCGCAAAGTGATGTTCATGAAATACTCGCAGGGCTACATCGTACTGCCCGGCGGCTTTGGCACGCTCGACGAGATGTTCGAAGCCATCACGCTGATACAAACGCACAAGATGGTGCGCTTCCCGGTGGTGCTGGTCAAAAAATCGTATTGGCAGGGACTCATCAGTTGGGTGGAAGAACAACTGCTTGCCGAAGGAATGATCGCTGAAGGCGACATGCGCTTGTTCCGTTTGGTGGATACCGCCGAAGATGCCGTAGAACACATCGATAAGTTCTATCAGAAATACAAGATTAAGCCGAATTTCTAGTGGTTTTTGGAGTGGATGCAGCTTTTGCTGAAAATAACGTCAACGGTAACAGCGTAGCTCTCAACGGATAAAACAATCGTGAAAAAATATTTCAGAAAATGTTTTGTCAGATTGAATAAAGACATTATTTTTGCCGCCCTAAAACAATGCGAAAGTAGCTCAGCTGGTAGAGCACGACCTTGCCAAGGTCGGGGTCGCGGGTTCGAATCCCGTCTTTCGCTCAACGAAATCCTGATCCGGGTACAATCGGGTTGGGATTTTTTCTTTACATGCTGAAAACAATGCAATGCCCGGGTGGTGGAATTGGTAGACACGTTGGACTTAAAATCCAATGAACATTGCGTTCGTACGGGTTCAATTCCCGTCCCGGGTACCTGGATTTGATTCAAAGCTCTGATAGTTCCAACTGTCAGGGCTTTTGTTTTTTAATAGCATTCTTTTGGTTGCTACATTATTTCCTAAGTCATCAAATCTTAATCAACTTCTGAAAACATCCCGTAGGGATGCAATGTGGGTAGAAATATCTTCGCGACCCATTATCTCGTCCCGTACGGGACGAAATCCTTCATCGACCATTTTTCTACCCATATCATGTACCTGACGGCACAAATGAATTTTACACAACAAAGTTTTTAAATTCAATTTGAAATCGGCAATCAAATCCCCGTTCCATTGTTGTAATATTGCGTGGAAGGGCGCTGCTGGACGAGTCGGCTGCCGGGCGGCACGTCACGGTTTATCCAGAGGTTGCCGCCAATCACTGCGCCTTTGCCAATGGTGATTCTGCCGAGGATGGTAGCGTTGGAATAGATAATCACATCGTCCTGCACAATGGGATGACGCGGGATGCCTTTGATGGGGTTTCCGTTTTCGTCGAGCGGGAAACTACGCGCTCCCAGGGTCACGCCCTGATATATCTTCACATTTTTACCTATTACTGTCGTCTCGCCAATTACTACACCGGTGCCATGGTCGATGGCAAAATACTCGTCGATGCTGGCACCTGGGTGTATGTCGATGCCGGTTTCGAAGTGGGCCATCTCGGAAATGATGCGCGGGATGAGCGGCACGTCGAGTTTGTAAAGTTCATGGGCGATGCGGTGGTTGGTCATGGTGCGGATGGTGGGATAGCTGAAGATGACCTCGCCTTCGCTTTTTGCGGCAGGGTCGCCATTGTAGGCAGCCTCAACGTCGGTAGCCAGAATACGCCTGATTTCGGGCAGGCAGTCGGTAAGCTGTGCTGCCAAAGAATGAGATTTTACTTCGGCAGCATCGGCATCGAACTTTTTGTCTTTGCTGCAGGTAAAGCAAATACCTTTAAAAATCTGATCGCACAGCATGTGGTAAGCCATATCCACATTTACACCAATATGATAGGGCAGATTGTCGGCATTGAGCGAGGCATTACCAAAATAACCGGGAAAAAGCACCTCCCGGAATTTCTCCACCAGGTCGGCCAGAACCTGCACGGACGGCATGGTACGCCCGTGCAGCGGCATGTAGCCAAGCGTATAAGATTCGCTTTCAGAAAGTTTTTTAATGGCGTCCCTGACAGTTTTGCTATTTTCTAAATTCTGCATGGTGAAATGGTTTATTCGCTTTCAAAAAGATGGGTGCTCAGGTAGCGCTCGCCGGTGTCGCACGTGATCATCACAATGGTCTTGCCTTTATTTTCGTTACGATTGGCAATCTGCAGCCCTGCCCACAGAATGGCTCCGCTCGATACGCCGCTGAAAACGCCTTCGCGACGGCATAAGTTACGCGTAGTTTCAAAGGCATCCTCATCCCGCACTGTGATTATCTCGTCGGGTAGCTCACGGTTGAAGATTTCGGGAATAAAACCGGCTCCGATGCCGGCAATCTTATGCTTTCCAGGGCTACCTCCCGAAATCACCGGCGAGCCGGCAGGCTCTACCACCACGACTTTTATTTCCGGATTCATCGACTTAAGATATTCGCCGGCGCCGGTAATGGTGCCGCCGGTACCCACGCCGGCCACAAAAAAGTCAATACGTCCGCCAGTGTCGTTCCAAATTTCAGGGCCTGTGGTTTTGCGGTGCATCTCGACGTTAGCGGGATTGCGAAACTGGTAAGGAATATAGCTACCGGGATTCTTTTGCTGCAATTCTTCGGCTTTGCGAATAGCGCCAAGCATGCCTTCGTCGGCGGGCGTTAGCACAACGGTGGCGCCGTAGGCTTTGATGAGCTTACGCCGTTCTTCTGATGTTGATTCGGGCATGGTGATGATGAGCTTGTAGCCGCGCGCAGCGCAAATCATAGCCAGTCCGATACCTGTATTGCCGCTCGTAGGCTCAATGATGGTACTTTGTTTATTAATAATTCCACTCTCCTCTGCATCGCATATCAACCCCAGCGCAAGGCGGTCTTTCACCGAGCCTCCCGGATTTTGGTATTCGAGCTTGGCCAGCATCTCGCAGCCGGTATCGTTGCTATAACTATTGAGGCGGATTAGCGGCGTATTGCCGATAAGTTCGGTGATATTTTTTGCAATTCTCATCATCCATTGTTTTGGTAGGTTATTAAAGCAAATGTAGAGGGTGTTTTGTTTAATTAATCACAAAATCACTCAACCCATAGATGCTGCCGTCGGCGTTGCGTTCGGGCTGCCAGGTGCGGACGTAGATTTTGGGCTGGAGTGTGTCGTTGAGGTCGATCATCAGAAAGAGGTAGCCTTTGTCGGCGTAGGTGGTCGAATAATAATCCTGCTTGATCTGGATGCCATAAACCTTATCCGCGCCATTTACTTTTTTCACGATGTTTTCTTCAAAATGGATGTTGACAAATTCATTGGAATTAAAAACCTGCATGAGCCGGCTGAGATATTCAGCTTTGTTTTGTGTGATGTATTCCACTTTTCGGCGGCCTGCCCGGGCATACATGCCGTCGATAGGCTCGGCCATCTGCACTTCTTTGCCAACAATAATAAGCGCGTTATCCGCAAAAATTGGTTCAATCAGGTCAAGCCGCTTCAGGCAGTAGGCCGTTTTATAATATTCCAGAAAAGAGATGAGATGATACTTGTCTTCGGTTGACCCGAATCGGTCGCTGCGATTGGCAATATCGGCAATGGCCTTATCGGAAATGGCAAAAGAGATGGCGTCGATTTGCTGATTTGCGTCAAGCGTAAAAACTACCTGTTCGATAAATTCGCGATGATTTTTAGGATAGGAAAACCGCATGGGTACTGAGCGCACTATTGTATTATCGTCAATTTGTATCAGCCGCAACGTATCGGCAAAAGGCAACACCTTCACCTGGCCACTGCTGATAAGCCGCTCATACATCATCAGTCCGGAAGGGGTAAAAAGATTGTTGGCTGAAGCATATTTTTTGGTTTGGATGGCATCGATAACGCGCATCACATTTTTACGCACCGTCCGCGCCTTCTCTATTTCGTTGAGTTGCTCAAAGTCGAGACTTTTGGCCTCGAGCTTCACCAGCTTCTTACTTTTAGTATTGTCGATGGGAATGGCAATTATAAATTCACAGCGGTCGAGGTATGGCACGGCGATGTTATTGAGCACATGATACACCTCCATGTCATATTTTGCTTTGGATTGGTAGGAGTATTCCACTCTAATTTTCAGCCGGTCGAGCGCACAGGCGGCCGGATCGAAAAACTCCGCCAGCCCCATACCGCTTCTTACGCTCATGGTATTGCTGTAATGGTTGCCGCACCAGTATTCAAAGTCCAGATTGTCCACCGGCTCTCCATGATATGTTATCAACAGATGCAATGCCTTGTAATTTTCATCGCAGCGATCCTCTACCTTTCGTATTTGAAATTGCAGATGGGTGAAGATGTTGTTCATCCTGTCGGGCAGCGCCGACAATAGCAAGAGGTTATTTTTACCATCGAAATTATAGGTGAGCTTGTCGCGATCTTTGTGGCTTTGCAGCAATGCGAATGCCCAGTAATAGTTTTTCAGCGCGTCGCCCAGGCGCAAATCCTGTTCTGCCATAACGCCGGCAGCAACATATGCTTCAATTTTTCGGCGACGGCTTTCAAAAAGATTGTTCAGGTCGTCAAAGGAAATGTAGCGCATCACGCGGTAATAGTTGCCCCGTTCTTCGAGCACCATGCTCAGCGCCGATTCCAGCGAGACGTTGCTATAAGTTTTCACCACCGACTCGGCAAATTCCTTCACGCTGCCTTCCTGCTCGGTGACCTTTCCCTGAAAATAGCTCTCCACCTGCACGGTGATTTGCGTAATCAAATGATCCAGGGCATTCGCATCGGCCAGGCGGTGGGTGCTGCCTTCGCCAATGCCCCAGAGGTAATTCTCCGAGTTCTGAATCTCCCCTGCCGATTGTTGCCCAAAAGCCGTCACCATCTGCAACAGCATAATTATAACAAAGAGGAATTTTTTGATTTTCATAACCCGAAGTAAAATGAATGGGGTGTAAAAGTAATGAAAAACCTTTGTGTATAGGGATATCACGTTGTAAAATAGTCCGGGATTCAATCGCGCAAAAGCGCAACGGCGCTATTTATCCATCCAAGTTTTTCCATTGCCCAGGCGCCGATAAGTATGGCTTCGGCGGCATTGTCGTTGGCGGGAGCAATTTTTTGGTTGCTAATTTTTTGGATGATGATGCCGGCGTAGTGCAAAGCTCTTTCTTTGGCCTGCGAGCCTTTACGTTGTTCGCGGGTGAGCAGCAGCGCGTGGCGCCATTCCTCGGCCATAATGTGCAGCACCTCAATGTTGCGTTTTTCGAGATACGCATCCCAAAGCTTGAGCAGCGGCCCGCCTCCTTCTATCACAATGTAGCTGATATCTTCTTCCAGCGCCACAATCCATGGAATAGCTTTGCGTAAACGGGTTTTGTTGCCGAAGTTCTGCGAACGGTGCCACAGCAGCCGACCCTCGGAGCTGAATAGTGCCAGCCCCGTTTTTACACCCAAATCGACAGATAAGAGAAATTCCAAGTTTTGTTTTTGAATATTAATACCCTCAAAAATAACAGAAACGGTGGATTAATCAATTTGCGAACAACAACCAAATATTAATAATGTAACCCCTTCTATGTTTACCCAATGTCCAGCTTTCGACTCGCTATTTGTTTCTAAAAATTTTCAGACGCACTCAGTGCGTCTCTACATTCCGGCATTTCAGACGCACGGCAGTGCGTCTCTACGTTACACCATATCAGACGCAAAGCATTGCGTCACTACTGATTCACCCGCCTGGCGCGATGGAATGGCTTTTCGCGATCGAACAGAAAACGATACGTGACGTGCGTTTTGGCAATGCTGGCGCCGATCTGTTCCACCACTTTCATCATCGACGGGTTGAAGTCGCCGATCCAGTTCATCTGCAGGTCGGTATATTTAAAATCGGGCCGTGCTATTATTTTCTCAAACGAGCGAATCAAACCTGCCTCCAGTCCTTTTCCCTGATGCTCGGGCACAATGCCGAAGATGCGACCAATAACGCGCGTACACGAGCGGTGCACCTTGAGGTGGTACATCAGCCGCAGTTTATTGATGAGGTGAAACTTGCCATTGAACCGCCGGATGATCTGATACAAATCGGGTATCATGATAAAAAATGCCACCGGCTCGCCGCGATAATACGCATAGTGAACCAGGCGTGTATCCATAATGGGACGCATCTTTTTGAGGAGTAGCTGCGCATGGGCTTTGCTGATCTTTTTTACGCCCGGAAACCTTGCCCAGCCTTTGTTGAAAATGATCATGAAGTCTTCGGCAAACTTGTCGTTATTTTTCCAGGTGATGGTTTCAAAAGTATAATCAGGGTTGCGCTCGATGCGGTCAGCTTTTTCGCGCATTACGAGGTCAATGCCTTCCGAACTCAGCGGACGGCGGTAGGTGTATTGATTGAAATAA
>CAZTCX010000137.1:6783-10138 GCA_964612515.1 uncultured Lentimicrobiaceae bacterium
TAATTTTCGAATAGCTTTTGATAATAGGGCGCGTTGTAGGGCATGTTGTAAATAGGCTCTTCAAAACCCTCGACGAGGCAGCCCCAGAAGCTGTCGCGTTCGCCAAAATTTATGGGACCATCCACGGCATCCATGCCTTTGGTGGCAAGCCATTCGCGGGAAGCGTCGAAGAGCTGATTGGCCGCAGTCTGATCGTCGATACAATCGAAAAAGCCCAGCCCGCCGGTGGGCTGATCGTTGGTGCGGGCAGTTTGTTCGTTATAAAAAGCAGCTACGCGACCTACGGTTTTCCCGTTATTATCCTTCAGCAGCCAACGCCTGGCGTCGCCCTGACGAAAAAGTTTATTCTTTGCCGGTTCAAAAATTGCCTCCACATCCTCATCCAGCGGTCGGATATAGTTGGGATCGCCTTTGTAAAGCTTTGCCGGAAATCGCAGGAATTCCTGGCGGCTGGCAGCATCAGTTATTTCGAGAAGTTGGTAAAGTGTTGTCATCAGCAATCCTTAGGTTAACAGCAAAATTCTTATTTCTGTTCTACCACCTCATAATCGGCAGTAACGATTAGGTTGGCCAAAGGCTTGAGCGCGCTAACCTGCTCATGTTCGCGGCCGAGTATTTCCCAGCGCACTTCGTCCATCACTTCCTTGCCACGCGTGTCTTTGGTGTGTTTTTCTTTGGTTTGCAAATAGGTGAGATCGATAAAAATCCGCACGTCCACATCTTTAGCCTTTATTGCGTAAAGCCCGTCGAGGATGAGCATGTCAATGTTTTTAAAGTCGGTAATAAGCTGATCCACCTGCTCCGTCACCAGATCCACGCACGGCATCTGCACCACTCCCCCATTTTTAAAAGCCTGCACCACTTCCTCGATGGCGTCCCATTGATATTCATTATAACCAACCACGTTTTGAATTCCGTTTTTGATGCGCCACTCCCGTCGCAACAAAGGGTCGGTGTTGTAGAAATTATCGGTGTGGATGGGTTTTGCAAAAACAGCCTCTTTGCGCAGCGCTTTGGCAAGCACATGTGCAAGCTCGGTTTTACCGGAGCCTGACTCGCCCGAAATTGCCACAACCATTTTTTCTTTGGGATGACTCCGAAGCCAATCCAGGATTTTCATTCCGGCTGCACGATGTTTTTCAGTAATCAACAGAACGTCTCCAAGCATATTTTTTTTGGTGTTGATGATGGTTGAAATATTAAAAATAGATCAGGCGAAATTATCAATTCCGCCTGAAAAAACAATGTATGTCTAAAAATATTTAAAGATGAAATAAGCTCTGGTCGAAGTCGATGTAAAAATCGGCTTTGCTCTTGAGCGACTGCACCACATCATGTTCGCGTTCCAATACCGCCAGGCGATACGAATCCAGATCTTCTTTCTGGCTGTAACGCTGTGCTTCCGTAGTTTCGTCGTAAGTCAGCTCGATCATCACCTTGAGATTGGCCTCTTCTATTTTTAGCGAATAAAGCCCGTTAATGAGCAGGATGTCCACCCCTTCGAAATTGGTAGTTAGTTCATCCACATAGCCGGTGATCAAATCCACACATGGAAGTGATGATTTCCGGCTTTGCTTAAAGTCGGTGAGGTTTTGGTTTACCCTGTCCCAATCGTACTCTTCGTAGCCAATGCTTTCGATGCCATTTTCCAGTCGCCATTTGCGGCGTTCCAGTGGCGGAACTTTATAATAGTCATCCAGATCAAGGATCTTGGCGCGGATATTCCGCTTTTTGAGCATGCGGCCAAGCACAATAGAAATGGTACTTTTCCCCGAGCCCACCTCGCCCGAGATAGTGATCACCATCTTTTTGGGAGCATTGTCGCCCCGCAGCTCCATAATCTTGTCGAGGATCAGCCGTGCTGCATTCTCATGGCGGGGAGTTATTGTTATCAGGTCGTTGAGCATAGTCTCTTTCGTTTTAATGGAAAAATAATCTTCATCTCAACCTGCAACAATCGCCAAATATTGTCTGTGGCGTATGAGGGGAATGTTATTGTTAGGAAAATACGTAATTGCTTAGGTGCTAATACTTGCAACAATTGTTTCAGACATTTCGTCGCCAATGCCCCATCCCCGACCCTTCCCCGACACGGGGAAGGGAGCTCATTTTCCTGGCTTAGCGGGAAAACCCAAACAAAACACTTCCGCCCAATGAACTCCCATAAAGCCCGGCGGGAGAGCTCCCCGCTCCAATTGTAGAGGGGTCGGGGGTGAGGCAAAAAACGATTAATACTTTTTAGAAATCAAAACATCGTTTGTCAGCTCTATTTCCTCGCCGGCAACCATGATTGTCAGCTTTTCCTTAGCGCCGGTTTTTTTGATTGTGATAAGATTGGTCGTAATTTCAAACCATAGCCGGTGATTTCGCCAGCGTATGTTGAAGCTGATACTACGCCAGTGTGCCGGCAACTTCGGATTTACGGTAGGAACATCTCCACGAACATCTACGCCTGCGTATGATTGCAAGGCGATGAGCACCGTGCCGGCCATCACGCCTGCGTGGATGCCTTCGCCGGTGGTGCCGCCCTGAATGTCAGTATAGTCGCTGGCCAGCGCATCGCTGTATAATTCCCAGCTAAGTTTGCTATCGCCAACCATATTGGCAAGTTGCGCATGTACCACGCGTGATAGCGTGCTGCCGTGCGAAGTGCGCTGCAGGTAATAGTGAAGATTTTTGTTGAGATAATCGTCGGAAAGATTGTATCCCAAATGCTCCAAAACGTGATCAACTTCTTTTACCGGCAGCGCATAAAATGTCATCAGCGTGTCGGCTTGTTTTGCCACTTTATAATGATCGGCCGAATCACCTTCCGCTTTCAACAGCCGGTCGAGGCGGTAGATGTTGCCATATTTTTTGCGGTAATGATTCCAGTCGAGTTCATCCAGATCAAAATATCCATCATATTGCGAAATGATGTCATCTTTTATCACCAGGTTAAGCCGATGAGTTATCTGTTGCCATTGGTCAATTTCTTCTGCAGTGAGGCCAATCTGTTTTTTAATTTTTGCGGCAGCTTTCTCACCCATCATTTCCAGCATTTCGGCGGCGCGCTCCAGCGTCCATACCACCATCAGGTTGGTGTAGGCATTGTCTTTTAGTCCGCCCTCAGTAGCCTCGGGATAGGATTCGTGAAACTCGTCGGGTCCCATCACATTTTTTATCGACAGCCTTCCGCTGGTTTTATCTTCATAAGTCATCGAAGCCCAGAAGCGGCAAATCTCCAGAAACATCTCAGCACCGAAATCCTTTATAAATGACTTGTCATCCGTAATTCGCCAGTATTGCCAGATGTTATAGGCGATGGCCAGCGAAACATGTCGCTGCAGCGAACTGTAATCGTCGCCCCACTCGC
>CAZTCX010000138.1:0-10105 GCA_964612515.1 uncultured Lentimicrobiaceae bacterium
AGTACCGTTCAATTGGTATTGTCCGGTAGTCCATGGAGGCAGACAGAGATGTTCGCAAACAACGCCATCAGGACCTGCATCAGCAATCGGGTTCAACTGGAATGACAAATAAACGTCGGCTGTAAAATCTTCACATGTTGAGCAACCGGTTCCGGTGATGTGCAGTACTACGAAGCCAGCGGTTAAGTCAGCAGCACCAGGAGTGTAAACAGGATATTCAATTGTGACATCATCAAATGTACCGTCACCGTCAGAACTCCAAGTTACACCACAAGAATTTTCGATAAGATAAGGCTCTGGTGTGTATGTTGCATCTTCACAAATCAGGGCTTCTCCTCCAATTTCAATATTTACAGGAGCCTGGAAGCAAAGGATCATGGTGTCAACTGCAGCTATTCCCTCACAAGGAGCGATAGGGGAAACAACAACACCAATTTGGATACATCCCGTAAGATAATCTATCGGGCTTGGATTGTAAACCGGCTCGAGTGTAGTTTCGTTAGGAGTAAAGAAACCAGCACCATTCGTGGTGAACCACTGAATAGCGTTATAGTTGCCTGCTTCTACTATACCTGCAAAGTCAAATGGCTGACCATAGCAAACGGTTGAGCTGTCGGGAATAATATTAATTGTCGGCAGCAACTGTATGTTGATAAGAATATCAGCCGAAACAGGTGTAACACAAGGGCCGATAGCTTCTGCAGTCAGGGTAAGAACAACACCAAGATTGGCGATGTCACCAGGACCGGGAGTATAGGTAGTGTTGAGAATTGTAGCATCATCAAAAGCACCATCACCTAAGGTTGTCCAAAGCAGGCTGGTGTAATTTGTAGCTGTTGCAGTTGAAGTGTACGTGCCGTTTTCACAAATTATAGCATCTTCACCACCGAGATCAATAACCGGTGCGGGCTGGATTGTCAAAGCCATTGTGTCGATAGCAGCTTCCGTACAAGCATCTCCACAGGGAGCACCTATTAATATAAGGTGTACTGTTCCACTAATGAAGTCCTGGAATGAAGGCAGGTAAACTGGGTTAAGGATGTTTTCATCGCTGAATGATCCGGTACCATCAAAGGTAACCCACTGCAGTCCACAAGTGTTTGCGGACGTACCATCAAGCTGTACGGCAACGCCTTCACAAACGGTCTGGTCGGGTCCTGCATTAACCACGGGAGCTTTGTCAAAACAAACTTTTACTTTGTCGAGTTCGTACATTGTGCAAGGCTCAAGCGGATAACCAATAAGAACCAGAGTTACACAACCATTACCTGACAAATCACCAGGGCCGGGATAGTAAGTGGTGGTCGTATCTTGCGGGCAGCAGAAGAAACCGTCGCCGGTAGTAGCCCACATAAAATCGGATACACAGCTAACTGTAGCAGTGAGTTCCGGGTTTTCAGTTTCGCAAACGGTGATGTCATCACCTGCCCATACGTCGGGTGCGCACAAAATGGTAAGTTCCATCGAACCTTCACCAGCAACTGCGCATGGACCAATCGGTTGGGCAGTAAGCGTGAGGGTTACAACGGTACCAGCATCAGCCGGAACAGGCACATAAGTAGCGTTAAACATGGTAGGATCTTCGAAAGCTCCATTGCCATTGTGTGTCCACATGTATGGTCCATCGGAATTTGTTACGGTTGCATTGGTTGTATAGGTTTCGTTGGAGCAGATGGTAGCATCTTCGCCGGCAACAACTACGGGTAGTAATTGATAGCAAAGTAACATCATATCTTCTGCAGAAACCTGACATGGATCAATTCCTTCAGCAGCAACCCATAGCTCGGTGCAAAGGCCAAGCTCAGCAAATTGTAAAATGTCAAAAGGACTGGGATAATAGATGGGTTCCAAAACATTTTCGTTCGAGTAGAAACCAGATCCATTGGTTGTGTACCACTGGAGTGATGCGTAATTAGCACCTTCAACTAAATCAACAAAATTCATTGAATCACCTTCACAAATTGTGTAGGAATCAGGGATAATGTTAATGGTCGGAGGAGCCTGAACTGTAATGGTAGTAGTTGAGGTAACAGGACCGCAAGCCACATCAGTTTCGGCGGTAACAGTAAAGTTGATCACACCACCTAACAGGTCGTTAGGACCATAGGTATAGGTTGGATTGGCCAATGTAGCATCGTCAAATGCGCCATCACCATCAGCTGTCCATAGGATTGTGTTGTTCATTGATGCTACTACTGGAGCCAGTGCCGGATTGTTGTCAAAAGCAACAGTAGCACCGCTAAAAGTGTAGCTTGTTATAGCTGGATCCAGGCAGAAACCATAAGGATCGCCAGCAAATACAGCCGGAGGACGTACATAATAAATATCTACAAAGTCACTCGCACCAACTGTGCAAGGAGCAATTGCATCAACGGCCAAGACAAGACGAGTAGGTTCATATCCAACATCAAAGGTTGTTGAAACATCAATGGGAGAAGGATAGAAAATAGGCTCAAGTGTCTGATCATTCGGCATAAATAAATCGGATACTGAGTTGATAGAAGCCCATTGAACTTGTCCATAATGGGTGGCTGTAACCAAACCAGCGAAATCAACCGGATCAGGATCTACTTCGGTAGGAACACAAGTAAAAACAAAATCGGGTAAATCTACAGTGGGAGGAAGAGCAAATGCAATCGTTGCTTCATCTGTTACAGGTCCACATGTCAAAGAAATACCAGTTAAGGTAAGCGTAACGCTTCCGCTATTAAGATCAGCAACGCTGGGAGTGTAAGTAGCGTTGAGTAAGCTTGTGTTATCGAAAGCACCTGTTCCACTGGTAGCCCAGCTAATGTTGACCAGGTCAGGAGAAGCCGTTGCCAAATTTAGCAGGATAGGCTCCGGAGCAGTGGCGCAACCGCCATCATAAACACCAGCAAAAACGCTGCTGAGAATAACAGTTACGTTGGCTGTGGCATTATCATTACCACTGGTAGCTTCAACAGTAAAAGTAGTGGTTTCGGTTACATTGTAAAGCAACGACTGGGTGTTACCAATCGAAGTGGCTCCAATGAACCATTCCCAGTTATCCACCGGAAAAGCTACCGGATCAATGCTCACTGCATTGAGGGTAACATCACCGGCAACGCATAATGAACCGGGATCGGCAGATGCCAGAATGCTAAACCCTAGTGGTCCTTGTACAAAACCTGACAGCGTTGAAGCTGTACCGTTCCATGCATTACTACCCTCAAAATAGGCAGCGTCGGCAGGATATTCCAGGTCTTCAGAACTGTCATAGACACGCCAGGCAAAAGCTTCTCCGAAAGAGAAACCTGGCAAGCCCATAAATTCACCATAGGCAACAAAGTTGTCGTTCAACCCTGCACCCAGTTCGACATAGCCACCGCAGACCATCACACCAGCGTCATCGAAAAATACGCCAATAAAATCACCATCTACGATAGTAACTCCATTAACTTCCAATGGCAATCCATCCGGAACAATGATAGCATGAGTTAACGGAGTTTCCGTTACCTCCCATCCTGCTGGCGGTTGAGCCATTGCCAGAAAAGGCAGCAGCAACAACGTTGCAAGCAGAAATTTTAATTTGTAAACTTTAAAATACATGTAATCCTCCTTTTTTAAGGTTTTAATAAAGAAAATTGAATTAATTATTGAATTCCATCTTGATTCCAAACGATGTTAAATTCGCGAAACAAATATACTATAAAATCTCACTTGCGAATAAAGCGACAATTTATTTTATCCTTTTTAAAAAATCTTAACAAACCAACTCTTTCCCTAATTTTTCTTGATAGAAAATTCTTTAAATTTTATCGTCGTAATTGTCTTAAATTCAGGCATTAGTCTTTAATGACTCACCTTACAAATCATCGATAGACACTTCAAAAATTTATGATCAGGCATATTGTGTAATATTATCAGAGTCCTTCTGCGGACGGGTTCTTCAAATCAGATTTTGGACTACAAACATAAAGTAATTGCGACCTCAGAGCATGCAATTTAATGTTTTTTAATAATTGACCCGTTATTTAGTTTGAGTCTAAGTAATCGTAATACTGCAAGCAAGTACGTGGTTTTACAATTTTAAAAAGAATCAAAAGTAACATAAACATCCAAAAAACTAAAATTTAGGATTACAAGAACTTTAAACCTCTTGCCGACTGGTTTTAAGGAATAGCATTGCTTTATATCCAATCCTGCCTTAAAGAAACTCTAATGAAGTCGCATTTTTGTATTAAAATTAAAAAATCCTCATTTGGACTTTAGGCAAAAAAAAACAGACCGATTGAGCGGTCTGTTTTTTTACATGATCCTTTTTATCATCATCTAATCTTTCACTGCATCCACCACAGCCTTGAAAGCATCGGGATGATTCATGGCCAGATCGGCCAAAACTTTACGGTTAAGTGTTATTTGATTTTTGTTCAGGCGATCCATGAATACCGAGTACGACATTCCGTACTGCCGTACGCCGGCATTGATACGCTGAATCCAGAGTGCTCTGAAATTTCTTTTTTTCTTGCGGCGGTCTGTGTAAGCATATTGAGCGCCTTTTTCGTAGGCGTTCTTAGCTACGGTCCACACATTTTTGCGGCGCCCAAACTGTCCTTTTACTCTTTTAAGGATTTTTTTGCGGCGAGCACGCGATGCTACTGCATTTACTGATCTTGGCATTTGTTTACTGTTTTATTACGTTAGCGCCCCGCTCCCCGGGGACTTTTCCGCTAAAGCGTAAGTGAATAATTAAAATTTACTACTTCGAAAGCATAGCTTTTACATTCTGTACGTCGGCGCTGTCAACTATGGCGAAGTAACCCAGGTTGCGTTTGCGCTTTTTCGACTTCTTGGTCAAAATGTGACTTTTGTATGCATGTCTACGTTTGATCTTACCCGTACCAGTAAAGGTGAACCTTTTCTTGGCACTGGATTTTGATTTCATCTTCGGCATTACTAAAAGTGTTTTTAAAAAATGAATAAATAAAAATTGTATTGTGGGATAAAATTATTTCTTGGGTGCAATGATCATAATCATGCGCTTGCCTTCGAGTTTGGGCATTCTCTCTACCTTGCCCACCTCTTCGAGTTCCTGAGCAAATTTGAGCAGAATAATTTCTCCTTTGTCTTTATAAACGATGGTACGTCCCTTAAAAAAAACATCAACTTTAACTTTAGCTCCTTCTTCGAGAAATTTCTTTGCATGATTTAGTTTGAAATTAAAGTCGTGATCGTCGGTATTGGGACCTAGGCGAATTTCCTTCACCACCACCTTCGACGTTTTGGCTTTAATTTCTTTTTGTTTTTTCTTTTGATCGTACAGGAATTTCTTGTAATCAATAATACGGCAAACCGGTGGGTTGGCTGTAGGAGAAATCTCCACCAGGTCAAGTCCTTGCTTTTCGGCAAGTTCCAGCGCATCTTTGATATTATAAATGTCCTGTTCTACATTCTCACCAACTACCCGCACTACGGGTGCTTTGATGTGCAGATTGATCTTGTGAGGATTTTCGACCTGCCTGCGCACAGGCCTTCTTCCTGAAAATCGTTTTTTGAATGGTGTCGCTATAACCTGTTCTCCTATTTTTTATGAATAACTTGCCGGATGGGAAATTTCTACGTGGATTTTCTTATCCGACATTATTTTTTATCTGATACTAATTGTTTAACCTCTTCATTAATCATTTCTGCAAATCCATCAATTGAAAATATGCCCAAATCGCCTTCGCCTTGCTTTCTTACCGAAATCGTTCCGTCAGTTTCTTCTTTCTCACCAACGATGAGCATAAAAGGAATACGCTTCAATTCGGCATCCCTGATTTTCTTTCCGGTTTTCTCATTACGGGTGTCAATCTCGGCGCGGACATCAGAATTTTGCAGCAAAGATAAAACCTTTTCGCCGTATGCGTGGAATTTTTCGCTGATGGGCAAAATGGTAGCCTGCACCGGTGCCAGCCATAGCGGAAACTTGCCGGCACAATGTTCGATGAGCACAGCCACAAAGCGTTCCATTGAGCCAAAAGGAGCGCGATGTATCATCACCGGCCGATGTTTCTCGTTGTCGCTGCCGATGTATTCAAGCTCAAAGCGATCGGGTAAATTATAATCCACCTGGATGGTGCCCAATTGCCAGCTCCGACCCAATGCGTCTTTTACCATAAAGTCCATCTTGGGACCATAAAAAGCAGCTTCGCCATAGGCAACCACTGTTTCCAGCCCTGTCTCCTCAGCAACTTCCAGGATGGCTTTCTCAGCTTTTTCCCAGTTCTCATCAGAGCCAATGTATTTTTCTCTGTTGTTAGGATCGCGTAAGGAAATCTGCGTTACAAAATTATCAAAGTCGAGGGCCTTGAAAATTTTCATTACAATGGTCATCACCGCTTTAAACTCATCTTTCACCTGGTCGGGGGTGCAGAAGATATGGGCGTCGTCCTGTGTAAATCCGCGCACGCGGGTAAGTCCGTGCAACTCGCCACTTTGCTCGTAACGATACACTGTGCCAAACTCGGAATAGCGGATGGGCAGATCCTTGTATGAATGGGGCTTCGCTTTATAAATCTCGCAGTGATGCGGACAGTTCATCGGTTTCAGGAAAAACTCCTCACCTTCTACCGGAGTAGTAATGGGCCGAAATGACTCCTGGCCATATTTCTGAAAATGGCCTGAGGTTTTGTAAAGTTCTACATTGCCAATGTGTGGAGTAATCACCGGCTGGTAACCGGCTTCCTTCTGAACCTTTTTTAAATATGTTTCAAGACGCTCGCGTAATTCGGCACCTTTGGGAAGCCACAGTGGCAAACCCGATCCCACTTTTTGTGAGAAGGTAAAAATTTCGAGTTCTTTGCCCAGACGGCGGTGATCGCGTTTTTTGGCTTCTTCGAGCAGATGCAGATAATCTTCCAGCTCTTTGCTTTTGGGAAAGGTGATCCCGTAAATACGCGTTAGCTGCTTGCGCTTTTCGTCGCCACGCCAGTAAGCACCGGCTATGCTGGTAAGCTTGATAGCTTTTATTTGGCTGGTGTCGGGAACATGAGGGCCGCGACAGAGATCAACAAAGCCGCCCGATTCGTATAAAGTAATTGTGCCGTCTTCCAGTTCACTTATCAGCTCCAGCTTGTATTCGTCGCCTTTATTATTAAAATAATCAAGGGCTTCCTGCTTGGAAACATCGCGCCGGCGGTAGGTCTGTTTTTGCTTTGCCAGCTCTTTCATCTTATCTTCGATGCGCACCAGATCGGCGTCAGTAATCACGCGGTCGCCGGTATCGACATCATAATAAAAACCATTTTCGATATCGGGGCCAATACCAAACTTGGCTCCCGGATAGAGCGCTTCTATTGCTTCGGCCATCAGGTGTGCCGACGAATGCCACATGGTTGATTTGCCTTCTTTGTCGTTCCAGGTGAGTAGTTGCACGTAGGCATCATGGTCGATGGGTCGGGTGGCATCCCACACTTCTCCGTCAACCTTGGCCGATAGTACATTGCGCGCAAGCCCTTCGCTAATACTTGCTGCTATTTCCAGCCCGGTAACTCCAGCTTCATACTTCCTGACGCTATTATCCGGTAACGTGATATTGATCATACAAACAATTCTGATTTTTTTAAAATTGGCGGCAAAGTTAATCATTTGATATTAACAAGAAATATCTGTTTTTTGAAAAATAGTAATTGTCAAAATTGGTAAACAGAAAATGATAGTCGGCGGTTCACAGGTAGCAGAGGTGAGCGATGAGAAATGAGTAGATAGAAAATAGTAAGTAGTGAGTGGTAAGTAGCCGAAACGAACAAATAACAATGAACGATTAACAATGAACAATTAACAATTAACAATTAACAATTAACAATGGACAACGAACATCTCAGCCCCTACTCCACCGACAGAATCATTACCTCGGTGCGGCGGTTGAGCGCGCGGCCCAGTTCCGTGGCATTGTCGGCAATCGGGCGCTGGTCGCCAAAACCTTCAAAGGTGAGCCGCTTTGGCGCAATATTTTGATCTATCAGATAATCCACCACCGCTTTGGCGCGATTTCGCGAAAGCGTAAGATTATAATCCGCTGAACCAATACTGTCGGTATGCCCACTGATTTGCACCCCGATGCCGGGATTATTTTTTAGGAAATTTACCAAAATATCCAGCTCCACCAGCGAGGCCTCTTTCAGCTCGTATTTATCGGTATCAAAAAAGATATTGCGCAGCACCATCGTCTCTCCGGTTTCGATTGGCTGGAGTACTATATTAATAAGGTGTGGTTTCGCCTCAGTTGCAGGCCCCGAAATGGCGACATTTTCCGAATAGAACAAATACCCTTTGCGCGAAACGTTGAGCGCATAATGCCGATTGGCCGGGATGCACACGATAAATTCGCCTGTGGCAGCATCAGAAAATGAGCGGACAACTTCCTTTTTAGTGCTTAAATCCGTGAGGGTGAAATAGGCTTCAAGCGGTTTGCAGGTCATGGCGTCCGTAACCTTACCTTTGGCATAGGTTGCAGGCTGTGGCCGAATATTTTCGTAAAGCGGGAATTCGAAAATATCGTAGCCGCCCATCCCACCCAGACGATCGGCGGAGATGTAGGCCTTTTCGCCGGAAGCTGTAACAATGATGTTTATTTCGTCTGCAGAGGTATTGATAGGATATCCAAGATTTTCCGGTATGCTCCATTTTCCCAGGCTGTCGGCGCGTGAAACATACAAATCAATCCCTCCCAAACCGATGTGGCGGTCGGAGGAAAAATAAAGTGTGCGTCCATCGGGATGAATAAAAGGAGCCATCTCGGAACCAGAAGTATTAATGATCGCTCCAAGGTTTTCGGGTGCCGACCAGGAACCATCGTCGAGCAGGTGGCTGCGCCAGATGTCGGAATTACCAAAACCGCCGCCACGCGTGCTTGCAAAATAAAGCGTGCGTCCATCGGCAGCCAACGATGGCTGCGATTCCCATTTAGAAGTATTGATAACCGGCCCCAGATTGACAGGCGTAGTTGCGCGGTTTGCCAACAAACGTGATGCGTAAATATCACAACTTCCAAAGCCATCGTCCCAGTGGCAGCCGGCAAAAAGCAAGTTGCCACCATCCCAGCTAATGGTAAGTGCGCCCTCGTCGCCGGGGGTATTTACCGGTGCGCCGAGTTTTACGGAAGCAGGCCACGGAAGTGTGTCCGATTTGCGGACAGAATAATAAAAATCATCGCCTTCTTTTTTGCCATCGGCACCCATTCGCCGCCCGGTAAAATAAAGCGTGAGTTCGTCTGCACGAACTGCATTGATGTATTCGTCGCCGGCGGTATTTATTCCGGCGCCGATATTCACCGGGGAAAACGGAACGGGATTGTCCACAGCAGCTTTTGAAAATTGCGCACAGCGGAGAAAGTAGGTGGCATCATCGGTTTTTGCCTTTGCGGAGCCAGGAGCAGCAAGAAAATTTTCAAACCATGGAATCGAAACGGCATATTCTGCTTGCTGATAATAGAGCAAGCCGGCAAAAAACCAGGCCTCGGGATATTTTCTTGCCTGATCGATAGTAACAACTTTTTTATAAGCTTCCAATGCCTGACCAGGGTCACCGCTGGCTTTGTAAACGTCGGCAAGCAAAAGCCAGGCTTCCAGAAATCCCTCATCGGCAGCGATGGCCTTTTTCAGATCGGTGCGTGCCTGCGGGTAATACATGAGCGTGAAGTTGCTGCGGCCCTCTTCAAAATATTTGATGGCTTTGCGCGAAGTAGTCGAAAAATCCTGCGCATCCGTTGTTATCACGCTAAGCGCAACAACCATCAGAAGCAGCCATTTGAATATTTTATTTGGCAGTATCACAATCCTTTAAAATGATCAGATTATCAAAAATTAATAACCAAAGTTTGATTTAGAAATTGCAAAAAAGAAATGATGAGAAAAAAGGCAACTGTAACCGATTAAGGGATTTTCATGAATTTGTGCGTCTGCAGGGAGATTTTCCATTTTGGATTTTTCATCACATAATCGATGATTACAGGCGTCATGTATTTGGCGCGGCTCCATTCGGGTTGCAGGTAGAGGATGCATCCGGGCGAAACCTGATCGGCAAATTTCTCCGCCCATGCAATGTCGCTGTCGTTGAAGATGATCACCTTTAGCTCATTGGCCATGCTGATGATATTCGGGAG
>CAZTCX010000139.1:0-9995 GCA_964612515.1 uncultured Lentimicrobiaceae bacterium
GATGTTTCTTTCGACGGACTGGCTTCGACAGTGGTAGAGACGCGATGCATCGCGTATCTACGTTACACCATTGCGTTTCTACATTACACCATGACGTTCTACGTTACACCATTGCGTCTCTGCATTGTATCATCGCGTTTTACGATACACCAAAGCACCTTTACGACCACCTCATCGCATTTTTATAAAACCCTTTGCGCCTTTAACAGCATACAACCCATCTGACATTTGCTAAGGAGAAGAAAGTTTTTTCAGGAAAGACTTGCAAATTTGGAAACAATATCTAATTTTGCAGCCGCTTTACAAAAAGTACACGTTCTGAAAAATATTCCTCCTTAGCTCAGTCGGTTAGAGCATCTGACTGTTAATCAGAGGGTCGCTGGTTCAAGTCCAGCAGGGGGAGCTACTGAAAAAGCCATGCACAAAATATTTTGTGCGTGGCTTTTTTTATGGGTACAAACATTCTACATAACTTTAATCGCCCTGTACAAGAGCTTTCAGCAATTCCTTACACAAATTTTTTGTAGATAAAATTCTCGAGTTTGCGCTCCACATCTTTGTCGCCACGGCCAGAAAGGTTGACGACAGCGAGCTGATTTTTGTCTTTGAGCAGCTTCATGGCCAGCGCCACGGCATGTGCCGATTCGATGGCAGGGATGATCCCCTCCATCCGCGAAAGCGTGATGTAAGCATCCACCGCCTCCTGGTCGCTGATGGGATAATATGTAGCGCGCAGACTATCTTTGAGGAAAGCATGCTGCGGGCTGATACCCGGATAGTCGAGGCCGGCGGCGATGGAATAGGAAGTGGAAGGCTCATCTTTGTCATTCATCAGGCAATAGCTGTAGGTGCCCTGGAAGACGCCCGGTTTCCCTTTGGACAAAGTGGCTGCTGTGCGCGGCACCTCGCCTTCGCCGCCACCTTCGGCGCCAAAGATTTTCACCGAATCGTCGCGCAGGAAGCCCTGAAAAAGTCCGATGGCATTGGAACCGCCGCCCACACATGCGAAGATGCTGTCAGGCAATCGGCCTTCAGCTTCAAAAATCTGGTTGCGCGCTTCCTGTCCAATCACGCTCTGGAAGTAGCCGACAATATTGGGATAAGGATGCGGCCCCACTTGTGAGCCAAGCATGTAAAACGAGTCGGGATGTTCGATAAAATATCCGAGCGCTTCATTTACAGCGTCGGCAAGGGTTTGCGTGCCGGAGGTGGCCGGAATCACTTCGGCGTTGAGCAGCTTCATACGGCTCACGTTGGCCGACTGCCGCTCGATGTCCACAGCGCCCATGAAAACTTTGCACGGGATACCAAACAAAGCCGCTGCAGTTGCAGTAGCCACACCATGTTGCCCGGCGCCCGTTTCGGCAATAATTTCTTTGGCACCCATGCGCCGTGCCAGCAGCACCTGCCCGATTGTGTTGTTGATTTTGTGCGCTCCCGTGTGGTTCAGGTCTTCGCGCTTGAGGTAAATCCTGCTGCCCACCTTGCGCGACAAGTTGGCTGCAAAATAAAGCGGAGATGGCCGCCCCACATATTTTTTTAGATAGTAGATAAACTCATCCTGAAACTCTTTGTCGTCTTTGTAGCGGACAAAGGCTTCGGCAAGTCGCGCCAGGTTTTCATTTAATGCCGGCGGCACATAGACTCCGCCAAATTCGCCATAATAACCCGGGCGAATGTCGGTGTATAATTCTGTTAAAGGTCGTACGTCCATTGTGTTTTCGTTTTTAAGTTTTAATTATTAAAATATTTCTAATGTTTTTTTACTAAAAAGTTAATCTCGTTTCATTCTTCATTTGTTGGCGGCGCTACCGCCATAATCTGTTTTTTCGGCAGCAGCCAAAATCGCGATCTGCCAGAAGCTTCGGGGATAACATCATTTTTAAACACATCTTTATCTTGTTTTTAATGGATCATTTTCATATTAAAAAAGTGCACAAAAAAAGGCCGGAGAATATTCTCCGGCCTTTTTTTGTATGGGTACAATGGCAGCGTAGACTTATTCTTCCTTTAGAATAAATTTACACCACCACCAGCTATTTGACATTTTTATCATCACTTGATTATTTACAGGCTGCAAATCTAATTTTTTATTTTAAAACAAAAATTTTATTTCAGTCATCCTTTTTTCAGTATTAATCCTGGTAAGAGAGCACGCGTGCGTAGGCATCGTCATAATATTTGCGCAGTTGGCGCCATCCAAATATGGCAGAATTTCCTTCCACTCGGTTACGAAGTGCAATGCGTTCGCGGCGATCGAGTTTCACAATGCCGAGCATTACGTTGGCCAGATCTTCCGCAACGTCGTTATCCGAGCGGTGCCTGCGCGGAACTATGAATAGCCCCTTCTCGTCGTGTTCGGCGACGTGGTTGAGCACATAAGAGCCGAAGCCGGCCAAATCGGTGGAGATGCTCGGCACGCCACTGGCAGCACACTCCAGCGGTGTGTAGCCCCACGGCTCGTAGTAGCTTGGGAAAATCCCAAGATGGCAGCCCCTGACAAACTGATAATATTCCATGCGGAACAATGGGTTGGCCGTTGAGATGAAATCAGGATGGTACACCACCTTCACACGGTCTTCGCGGTAGTTGAGCAAATGCGCCATTTTTAAAAAGTTCATAATGGGATCTTTTGCCTCGTCCACAAGATTGTGGGTTACGATGGAAGGCATGCGGTTGTTGCGCCATATTTTGATATTACGCCGCAGCCGCAGTGAAAGGTAGTCGTCCACCAGATCGTTGAAGTTTGGCAACTCATCCAGGTCGTGGCGTGACACCATCTCATTGAAAAGTTTTTCGGCCAATGCTTCCTGAATATCTACGCAGTTGCGGTTGATCTCCTCCAGTCTTGCCCGTGATTCCAGCACGTTGGAGTTCATGGAATGATAAGGATTCTTGGTCACAAAAAACATCACCACGGTTTTGTCGATACCCTGAGATTTCATCTTCCAGTTGAGACGAGCCAGCGCTTCCAGCGTCAGGTCAAAACCTTTGTTGTAATATTCGAATCGCCCGGAGGTGAAAAAATAGAGCGTTTTGTCGAGATCAAAAGAGTAGTTGTGAAAGAAATGCCCCATTACAAACTCATGAATCTTGAGCTTGTATTGCTTGTGCAAATTCTGGAAGGCATGCAGCGCTTCAAAACGCAGTATGTTGAGGCCATTAGGCAGCACTGCTTCGGGCTTGCGGCCAATCAGATATTCACATTCATAGGCCGTGATATCGCTCACCGTCGAAAAGATGTGCGCGCCATGTGAGGCTGCCCGCTCGATATTAACGATGGGAAGGATGTTGAGGTGGCTGGCTTCCTGTTGCCAGTTGTAAAAAGGCAGATGGTCGTAAAACTGTTCGTCGTTCATGGCCAGGTAACGCCCAAGCATGGTGGCGTGTGTGGTAAAGACGGTCTTAACATTAATGTGGTGGTGACGTAGCTCCGGAATGGGAACCCCGGCCATCCATTCATGAAAATGTGCCAGTAGTTTCTTATTGTTGTGTTCATGGCCTGCCAGCTGACGAAGAAATTCGTAAACCTGAAATCCAAATGCCACCACCTGATCGATGAGCTTGTCGTTGGCGGGCAGCGAGATGCCGTGATGTTCCCACATCAGATATTTGTATTCATGCACACGGGGCAGCAGTGCGTCGGGATCGAACAAAACAGTGCGCGGACGACCATCGATGAGCCAGGTGCCATAATGCACTTTGAAGCCCATGCTGTTCATATTTTTTACTACCTCCTTCACAGGGTCAGGGGTTGATTCCTCTTCGTCATCTGCATTATCCTCTTCGTAGAGCGACTTGTCGGGCTGAAAGATAGCGGTGGCCTGATCGTAAAAATAAGGTCCCAACAAAAGATAGTTGTTGCCCCACTTCAACTTTGTGGCGGGTACTTTTGACTGTATCACCGTGTAGATTCCGCCCACCTGATTGCACACTTCCCAAGCTACTTCGGTGAGAAGCGTATTTTCTAAATCTTCCTCAGACAATGACAGCAGTGGATCTGTATCACCTTTCGCATCTATATTCTTTGGTGGGTCGCTATCCAGTTTCTCCGATGGGGGTGTGGACTCGGCAGCCCCTACGGGAGTAGCTGTGTCATCGGGAGCACCCATGTTAGCCGCATGCGTAGAAACGGTGGTATCGTGTGGCTCTCTTGCCTCATTCCTCACATCGGTATCTGAAAAAACAGCGGCATGGTTGGCGGGGTTTATATTATCGGCTGTTGGAGCATCGGGCGAAAGGTCAGATACAGGTTCAGGTTGTAGCACTTCCTCTGCAGCCGCGACAGGCTGATCGTCGATCGACGAAGTTGGTGGCCACAATTGCTCAAAAGTGGTTGATGCCTGAGAATTTTCGGCAATTAATGATTGGATAGACGTATCGATGGTTACTGATTCGCTATCTTCAATCTTGCCCACCTCAGCTTTCACCTTTTTGGCAATGGCTGTCGCTTTGGAATCGGCTATAGTTATTTTGCGGATTTTCGCTTCGTCGCTAAATGGTTTTTGTTTTTTCTTTGCCATAGTCTGGTAAGTTTTTTATCAGCCTCAAAAATAGTCACAAAAACCACTGGCTGCTAAATTCCAGTTAAATAATTAGTAAATTTTTTAAAAAAGTTTGATTTGGTAAAATTTCCGCCGGTACACTTTGAATCCGATCACGCAGTGATATGGCTTCAAAATTAAGCTGGCTTTAGATAAAAAACCTCCTCGCCTCTTCGGCCTGCCCCGGCAGTTCGATGTCGAAAACTTTTGTATTAATAAGTTGCCATTTGCTGATGACCTGTTCCGTCATGCTGCGGCGCACCACCATCACCAGTGTGAGACGGGGATGTTGCATCAGCTTATCAATGGTCGCAGCCCAGCCATCGCCCTTCAACTCGAGCGGCCCCACCTCGTCGATAAAAATAATAGTAGCAGCTCCCAATTGTGCGGGGTCGAGCAATTGGTGACCGATCTGCAGGGTTTTTTCATCAAACCAAAAAGGGCCTATGCGGATGCCGTTGCCGGGATGGATGCTACACAAAGGATATGTTTCGCCGGTTGCCAAAGCGAGCATGTCGAACGACGCACGGCGGTTGTCAATAAAAAAACCGGGAGCCAGAAAGCCGCCCAAAGTAATACCTTTTTCTTTGAGATGATTTACCAGATCGAGTGCAAAGGTTGTCTTTCCACTGTGTTTTTCGCCGGTGATGATCACTACTTTGGGTTTGTTGGCATGTGCTGTAAACTTCTCAAGTAGCGCATCAGCCTGACCAAGCGAGCGCATGAGGCTGCGCACCGGATGCCGCAGCAACACAGCGGGGCGGTCGAACTGGCGCACCAACACTGGCAACGCCGAAAAGGCAAGTCCCAGCGAAAGATACAACTGTGCCAGTCCGCGCCGCATAAGGACAGCTTTTACAACAGGGTTGCGCAACTCTACGCTGATAGCCGAAAACCCAACCACGATCAGAATAGCCCGCAGATTCATCGTTAGTCCGGCCACCAAACCTTCGCGGCTGAATAAATGCCCACTGTCGATACCATTATAAAATACCACTGCCAGAAATGTAAGCAACAACGCCTGCACCCAAAACATCGGACGCTTCAGATGCCGCATCGACCGACGATAATGAATGATGCAATATCCCACGTAAGTGGCTACAAAAAAAGCCCCGACCAACACGGAATAATAGTGCGTAATAACCAGGCTGACGGCAATGGCAAAAAGATGATAAAACAACAAAGGCACTGAAAAATGCTGGTTTTGTGCAAGGGCAAATATGTCGCCACCAGAACTGGTATCGGTGGAATGGTCGAAAGCAGTGGCAGGAATCCGCCGGGACTTTTTGCCAACCCCATATCCTGCCGCGGCGGCAACAACTCCCAGCATTGCATAAAAGGCAAACAGCAGCAAAAGTGCCTGCTGAGGAGAAAGCATTGAAAATCCAAGTTGATCGGCAGCATAGTCATACATGTTTACGATTACATTTACAAAATCGAAACCGTACATAATGAGAAGGGTTACCATCTTGTGAACGATGGCGCTGCTGAGCGCAACCGCGCCGCCCAGCAGATAACCAAAAAGATTGGTGCCGGCTACGCGTACCACGAGTTCGAGCAGCAACGCTTCGGCAAGAATGCCGGTCATGGGGCCAAGCAGGATGGCGCTGGGCGAGATGGATTTCATCAACGCACAGATAAGACCGGCGCGCCAGAAAAGACCTTTCACCCGCCAGCGCTGATGAAAAGCAGTGAGCAACATCACGCCAAGCATGGCAAGCAAAGTTCCGGCAAACGGCAATTGCAAATTGTGCATGAAGCTGCCCAGGATGATCTCGATGGAAGCCCACAGGCTGCCCACCACGCTTGCCTGAAGCCACCGCATGTCGGGAACGGATTGTTGATATGTCAAACTGCTACCACTCATTTTAACCAATTGTCCAATTTTCCGTTTATTAACGGACAACAATAAAAAAGCCTGACTTTGTTGTAAAATCAGGCTTGCCAGGTGACCCCACCGGGACTCGAACCCAGATCATCAGAATCGGAATCTGACATTCTATCCATTGAACTATGGGGCCATGAAAACGGTTGCAAAATTAAAAATTAATTGCCATCAAACATACCGCTGTCATTTGGTGTTTTTTCAAGTCACAAAGGAAGTGTAATATTTCAAAGAAGAGTGGGGAAGAGGGAAGTTAGAGATGAGAAGGGAGAGGAGAGAAATAAAAGAGCGCGAACTAAAAATGAAATTTTGAAATTAATAAAGAAGATTACGATGACTTTGCGTCAAATTTTTATGATCGTTGCTCTGGCTTTTGTGCATTCGCAAAGCCTCCCGGCGCAAGTACAAAACCCGTTGCGGGTATTTCAGTCATCCGTTGACACTTCTTACATCGAAACTTTCCCTCAGGCACTTACATTAAAAGTTTTTTTAGATAATAAATTCCTGTTTCTCGACATCGAAAACGCCTCTGGTGATTATTCGCTCGATTACCTACCCAACGGCAACCAGACCATTGGCGTAGGTTTCAGCTACAAATGGCTTGGCTTTTCCATTGATTATAAAATTGTAAATCGCGAAAGCAATCAGCAATACGGGGAGACCAGCTATCTTGACCTGCAAACCAACCTGCTGATGCGCAAAGGCGTCTTTGATCTTTATCTGCAAAAGTATCAGGGCTTTTATCTCGAAAACAGCGCGGCCATGATCGAAGGCTGGGACGACCCGGAGCGTTATCAGTTGCGCCCTGACATGCGCGTATTTTCCACCGGCGTCAACTACACGCACGTTTTCAACCCACAACGCTTTTCATATATCGCGTCTTTTTCGCAAACCGAAGTTCAACGGCGCAGCGCAGGTTCCATAATTCTGAGTGCCTCGGTAAGTTATCAACGCCTGCAAGCCGACTCAGCTTTGGTACCCGACAACCTTATTTATGCTGATGCTTTTGGTACCGGCAGATATGACGACCTCAAGGGTTTCATGACAAGCGCACGCTTTGGCTATGCCCATACGCTGGTGGCGCTGCATCGTTTTTTTATCTCCGCTTCGCTCGATATGGGCATGAGCTACAACTACTCACGCATTTACACCGACGACGGCTCCGACAGTCAGGGGAGTTTAAATGCCAATGTTAGCAACTCTTTTAGACTGGCAACGGGTTACAATGACGAAAAATGGTTTGCAGGCCTCACCCTTTCCATCTTCAGCCAGATGAGCCGTCCGTCGGGCGAAAAAAACCAGATACTCGTACAACATGGTTTTGCACGTCTGACGGTGGCGCATCGTTTCACTTTTAAAAAACCGCTGCCGCTGCCAGCAATGCATTAAGGAAAAAGTGGTGCGGTGAGAGCGCGATGAGAAAATAGTAGGTGAGCGGCGGTTGGTAGTTGTTGCCGGTATTAATAAAGGGTGGGTTAAATTGGTAAACTTTGATGATTAAACAGAAAAAAGCGCCTTCGTCTTTCCAATACGGTACCTTTGCAAAATTATTTATTCAGGCATGTGAACTTTTATTTAAGGGAAACCTTTATTGATACAATTTTAAATTTTTAACGAAAAATGAAAAAAAAATTACGCTTTTTGAATGCTGCAGCAGCGCTGATGCTCATCGCAATTGGCTTTACTGCTTGCTACCCGGGCGATGATGTTTCGTATTCCGATCTCGATCTGCTGATCACAGATTATGATGTAAATACCGATTTTGCTTCGCTTAAAACTTACTACATGCCCGATTCGGTAGTACATATTAAAGATACAACCGACCCATCTTCCAACGTAGATCTGTCACATGACCTGGACGATTTTATCCTCCAGAAGGTTCGTACCAACATGAGTGCCTACGGCTATACCGCCGAAGCCGAGCCATCGATAAATAAACCCGACATTTTTCTTACCGTGTCGGTGATGGCTACCAAAAATTATAATGTTTATTACTATTATCCCTACTATTGGGACTGGGGCTGGGGCTGGTACTACAAGAGCACCGACTATTGGGGCTATTACTATCCGCCGGGTTGGGGTGGTGCCTACGTCACCAGCTACACCGTAGGAACTTTGGTGATGACCATGCACGACATTCGCAATGCCACGGCTGTCACCGACTCTATTCCCACCATCTGGACAGGAGCGATGAACGGATTGTTGGGCAGTAGCAATTCTGCCACCCAAGACCGTATAGAATACAACATCGATCAGGCTTTTACCCAATCGCCTTATCTGAAAATTAATTAATAAAGTCCTATTTTAATTTTAAAAAGATACCATCAGATGAAAAAGATACTATTCTCGCTATTGTTTGCAGCCACAACGCTTTTCTCCTTTGGACAGGAAGCCTTGTGGAATATTACCTATCAGGTGTCGATCCCGGTTGGCGAAACGCAGGACTTTATTGGAAAAACCAGCTTCAGAGGCATTGGCATCGAAGGGCGTTGGTTTGTTGATAACAATGTTACCATTGGCGGTAGCGTAAACTGGAATACTTTTTATGAAAAGAAGGATAAAGTTACCACCGTTATCGAAAACACAACCATCACGGGCACGCATTTCAACTACATCAATGCTTTGCCAATTTATGCCAATGCAGCCTATTACTTTAATGAAGGCAGCTACATCAGGCCTTTTGCAGGTATTAATATTGGCACCATTTACAGCGAAGAGCGCATGGATGTGGGATTATACACCCTGAAGGATGAGCCGTGGCGTTTTGCACTGGCTCCCGAAGCAGGTATTATGATCCAAACTCAGAACAGCCTCAACTTCACTTTGAATGTGCGATACAACTACGGCTTCGAAGCCGGCGACAACAAAGCACTTTCCTTCGTCGGCATCAACGCCGGGCTGGTGTGGATTTATTAGATAACCTTTACGGCAAAAACACATAAAAACCGCGGAGCCGCAAAGACGCAGAGAAATTAGTAAACTCTACGGCTTTGCGGTTTTTTGGCTTTATAGTAGATAATTAAAAAATTTATGCGCCTCAGCGCCTTCGCGGTAAACCAATTATTCTGTGGAGCACTTCCGCAATTTGGAACGAGGCCAAATAAGCTTTACGCTTCTTCTTCTTTTGTATTTGATTATTTTTGCTCAATAACAAATACTGCTCACACCATGCTTATTATCGGAATTGCCGGCGGATCGGGGTCAGGGAAGACCACCGTACTCAACAAGATCATTCACGGACTTCCACAAAATTCGGTCTCGGTCATCTCACAGGACTCTTACTACAAAGACAATGGCCACCTGCCAGAGGAGGAAAAGAAAAAAATCAACTTCGACCACCCCGCCTCCATCGAGTTTGAGTTGCTCATCAAACACCTGGATCAGCTCATCAGCGGCGAGGCCATCGAAAGGCCTGTTTATTCCTACGTTACCTGCGCCCGTTCCAAAGAAACCGTGACTATTTTTCCAAGTAGGGTAATCATCGTCGAAGGGATTTTGATTTTTACCAATGCCAAGCTTCGCAACAAATTCAACATGGAAGCGCAGCTGAATGATCCCCGTATTCC
>CAZTCX010000140.1:0-9892 GCA_964612515.1 uncultured Lentimicrobiaceae bacterium
ATCGCGTGATCGACCGCACCCTGGAGCTTTTTAATGATGGCGCTCAAATGGGCGTATCTTCACTGGCTTCCAAAGAAGTAGAATATTACGGCATCCGCACCTATCTGGAGCGACTGATGGCTTTGAACTATGATCAGGTAAAAATCGAGTGGTTCAACATCGAATACATTAGCGACCTGGAACGCCAGCCTGACGGACGTTACGTGGGCGTTATCACCATCTACCAGCGTTTTGAAGGCACGGCAGGTGACAAAATGAAATATGTGGATACCACCAAAAAAGACATCACCGTTTACGTGGAGCGCAAACAAACACAAATCGGCGGCCGCCTCATCGGCTTCTGGGATGTGCTGCTCGGCGACATTCGCGTGGCTGAAACAATGCCTTAATTATTCGAAATGATAAAATGATCCGCCGCAACGGAAGCTTTCTTCCTGCGGCGGATTTTTTTAAAAAGAATTAACGGCACCTACCTTCCGGACTTTTCTCTGTTTTTTTTATTAAAAATAAATTCCACCACCTAAAAATCCACATCCACCACGACAATCTCTACTTTGTTTTGTTTTAAATCCGAAAATTAAAACCTGATGATGCAACAAAAAATCATTGTTCTTGTGTGGCTGATGATGGCAACAACCGGCGCGTTTGCCCAAAGCGGTGAGCTTACCCCTTATAACAGCGGCCGATTTCAATACGACGAAACCTCGTTTTTCGCCGAAACCAAACAAGTAAATCAATTTTTCAGGCGCTTCAATGGTGAGGAAGACATGCGCGGCGCCCGCTTTGCCATAGACGACCCGAAGTACCGCGATGCCGATCTGCGCCGGCGCTACATCAATGGCCTGTTCGACGAACTAAACGATAACATGCCACCACTGCTCAAGCGCGCTTTTATTGCCGACGTTACGGGCGATAAACCCAAATACCTCGATTTCCATGGCGGTGAATGGTTTGGCGAAGCAAGGGTGCGCTTTATGCGCAATGGCCAGGAAGTTTATCTCACTTTGTTTATGCAACTAGTGCCCGACAACCTCGGCTCCAAATGGGTGATCGATCAGGTAAAACATTACCCTTACGACAATCTTTACCACCGCGACGAAAAATCACCTTCACGGTTTCTGCATCCGCTGAGCCATGAGCTCGACTTTATGAACCTCGACCGCGTGTTTGCCTCCGACGAACACATTGGCGACTATTTCAAAAAAGGATTTGCTCCCGACAAACTCTCCATTTTTCTTTATGAGCTGCGCAATGGCACGCTGAAATTCAGTTACGTCTCCGAGGTGAAATTTCACTTCTTTCAGGTGGATGGATGGTATTTCGAAATCAGCGAGTTCAACCGCCCCGGAAACAACCGCGGCTGGCTCATCTCCAACCTCATCAGGCTGGAGGACGGACAGGAGGATAGTCTTAAAAATTTTATCTATAACCTCGATTAGCAATCAAAAAATTGATGAAAACTCTTTCGATAAATCTGGCCATTATCAGCGCCTTATTTTTTTTATTAACATCATCGGCGTCAGCACAGCCCAAGCTAACTCCTCAGGAGGTAGAGCAGTACAGCGAAGATGCCCGTAAAATGGTTTCTTATCTCGAAAAAACTTTTAATACGTTGGGCAATCCCAATGTATCGGTAAAGGAAAAAGACATCATCATCAACCAGAGCTGGGCAAAGATTTTTGTGAGCAACAAGGTGCAGATAGAAGATGATCTTGACGAAACCCGCGATATGCCCATCAATAAAGATGTGCAGGCTTATCTCAAAGACATTGATTTCTTTTTTAAAAAAGTAGTTTTTAAATTTGATATCGAAAAAATAGAGCAGCAGATCAACGAGAAAAATGAGCTTTTTTTCAAGATCACGCTCAACCGCAACCTGCGCGGCACCACCATCGCTGGCGACAGCGTGAATAATAACCGGCTGCGCTACATCGAAATAAACCTCATCGATAAAGACAAAGACCTAAAGGTAGCCAGTATTTATACCACCCGCCTCAACGAAAAAGAAGAGCTGCGAAACTGGTGGAATGAATTGCCAATTGCCTGGAAAGAGCTTTTTGGAAGCCAGATCGTTCTGGCCGAAAACATCCATTTGCAGGAAGTACTTTTTTACGACGACAGCGTGGTAAAACTCAATGCTCCGGTTCAGCGCCGCATGAGCCGCGACACCATGAATTTTGCTGTGGATGGCGACACGCTCACCATGCCATTCGCAGGTGGTGCCCCTTTTACCGCTGCTCTCATCGACAAACAGATTAAAAAAATTATAAGCCTCGACACCATTAATATTTCGGGCAACACGAGCATCCTGACGCTGGAGCCGCTCTCGAAGCTTTCGTCGCTAAAACGCATCAACTGCAGTCGCACTTTCGTGGAAGATTTGATGCCGCTGCGCAATCAAATTCAACTCGAATACCTCAATTGTAGCGGCACTATTGTGAATACCCTGGAGCCGTTGAAATACACAACTAAACTCGAAGTTTTGCTGCTCGACAATACGATGGTGGATGACCTGAGGGCAGTAGAAAACTTCAAACAACTGCGTCAGCTCAATTTCAGCCACACACCGGTAGCCGATATGTCGGTTGTTACCGGATTGCCAAAGCTTGACGAGCTTGTGCTGGCGGCAACTAAAGTAACCACGCTTGCTCCGCTTCAGACGGTGACCACGCTGAAGCGCCTCGATTTTTCTGAAACCACCATCAGCGACCTTACACCGCTAAAAAATCTCACAAACCTTAGTTTCCTTAAATTCGACCAGACACCGGTTGCCGATCTTGCACCTTTGCAGGGATTGGAAAAACTTAAATTTATTTATGCCAACAAAACCGCTGTTAGCAATTTGAAACCACTTGAGGATCTACCGCTCCTGAGCCGTGTTTATTGCGACCAATCAGGGGTGACGCGTACAGAAGCAATAGCTTTTATGGAAAAAAATCCTGAAATTCTTGTTGTTTATGAATCGTCGAATCTCGAAAATTGGTGGAAAACAATGGCTCCTGCGTGGAAGAGCGTTTTTAAAGATGCCATTGGATTGCAGCAGGAACCTGCCAAGGAGGAACTTCATCAGATGTCGCGCATAAAGAAACTTTCCATTGCCAACAACAAAGCAATCCTTTCACTGGAACCCCTCACTGCGCTGCCAATGCTCAACACCCTTGATGCACAAGGCACCAGCGTCACTTCCCTTAGTCCTTTGGCTGAACTCAACGACATGCAGGAATTAAATATTTCTGACACCCCCATCGACGATTTGCTTCCGCTCGAAAACCTGACAAAACTCGAGAAACTTTCTATCGATCGGACACCCGTTTCTACCATCACCCCGCTGATGCTGCTGGACCAACTCACCCTGGTGTATGCCGACAACACAAAAGTACCCGACGAAGAAATGGTTGAATTTATGTTCCGGCATCCCAAAGCACTGGTGGTATATCAAACACAGGAGCTGCTGCTGTGGTGGGAAAAGTTGCCTTCGGTTTGGAAGCTACTGGCTGAACAGTCTATCAAAAGCGACGAAAATCCTACACGCGAAGAGTTGCAGACGCTGGTCAACCTGCGTACCATCCGCATAAGCGATGTGACGGCAATGCAAAGCAAGATCGGCGACATCAGAAGCCTCGACTTTATCAATAAGCTGTTGTTTCTTGAAGAACTTAGCTTTAGCAACACCAGCATCACCAGCCTGGAACCACTGCGCGGAATGACATCGCTGAAAATCCTGATATGTCCCAACAATCCCATTGGCAGCCTGGGGCCTCTCTCGGAAGTTCCCAATCTGGAAGTGCTGGATGTACAAAATACACCCATCGAAAGCCTCGAATATCTGGCTCCGCTTGCGCAAATGAAGAAAATCAACTGCTCGGGAACCATGATTAAAAAACTAAAGGGCTTGCAGAGTTTACAAAACCTGGAGCAGCTCGATTGTTTTAATACAAGCCTTCGCAAACTAAGTGAGATAGAGGGTTTGCCGAACTTGAAATTGGTTCGCTGTTACAACACGCGCATCTCGCAACGAAGCATCGATAAATTCAAAGCAAAAAACCCACAGGTGGAGGTGGTGTATTACTAAATCAAAGCGGCAGCGTCGCGCAATTATTGTAGAAAAAAAACATACGTATGTCGTAAGGTGCAGAGCACCGAAATATCATCATTTTGAAATTTTCAACCAGCCTTAAATGGTTCCATTATTACAAGACCCTCACTTCTTAGTTACGAGAATTTTTCTACTTTAGCTCCACCTAACTTTTAAATACTTAACGCTATGGAAAACACAAATGCAACAACAAATTATCAAAGCAGCTATGCACCGCCGGTGCAGGCTCCGGTAACTGTCGGTGACTGGGTGGTAACCCTTCTTATCATGTTTATTCCACTCGTGAATTTGATCATGCTTTTTGTATGGGCATTTTCGGATGGCACCAACGTAAGCAAAGCCAACTGGGCCAAAGCCACATTGATTTGGATGCTGATAGGAATTGTGCTGGGGATACTGTTTTGGGGAGCTATCGGCTCGATGTTTTTGGGTGCTTTTTAAAACGCCTTGTTAGTTATCTTCGGCATACCATTCGGTATAAGAGGTAACGGTTTCCCAGAGTTTCAGGTGGTGGAGTTTCACATGTGCGGGCAGAGCAGCCTGAATGCGGGTTGCAAAATCGATAATCAGATTTTCGCTTGTCGGTTGATACTCCACCACTACTATTCGCTCGTATTGCAGCTGCATTAACCGCAGAAGCTCCGGAGGCGTGTCGTTGCGCAATATCAGCGAATGATCCATGCCATCGGTGATCAATCCTTTGATAATCCTTTTTAAATCTTTAAAATCCATAACCATCCCAAATTTGGGTGAAGCAGCGTCAGTAACCGGCTCGCCAATAAGCGTAACCAGCAACTCGTAGGAGTGTCCGTGAATATTGCTACACAGCCCATCATGGCCGGGAAGCGCGTGTGCCATATCAAATTTATAGGCTTTTGTAATTCTAATCTTTGCCATGTTTTAATTGGTTTTGTATTAATGAAAAATCTTAAAACTGACGCTTCTGCCGGAAGTCTGTTCGGTGATGTGCAGCAGATAAAAACCGTGCGGCAACTCCGCCATACGGATGCTATTCAGTTTTTGGCCATCGGCTGGTAGTGTGGTAACAATGCGGCCGGTTGCATCTGATAAAGAATATACGAGCGGTTGCTGTGTAGCCTCCAGCGTACTGTTTATGTTCAAAATATCTGCGGTGGGGTTGGGATAAACCGAAAAGTCGGAAGTGCTAAACCACGGCACATCAATACCGTTAGGATCGAACCAAACGATTTCCACAAATTCGGGATGATCGATGTACGGGTTGCGGTTGTGCTGAATGGCATATACCGCATTGTTGCGGGCTATTTCTTTTTCACTCACCGGATCATCGAGGTGCCAGGTGTGCAGCAACTGCAATGCCCAGCTTTTGGGCTGCGACCCATTTACCATCGGGCTGCCCGGCCAGTTGTTGTCTTCGCCCAGGTAACGGGTTGCCATATAAAAATAGGTGCGGGCAAAATCGCCTTTGTAGGCATCGATAGGCTCAAATACCCGACCGGAATAGCCTGGTGTGATGCAGGTTCCCGACTTGCTGCCGTTTTGGGATGTCCAACTAGCAGTCCCCACTTCTCCATAAGGATCATTGTCGCGCTTGCCGTTTACGTAGCCATCCGTAGGATACACCTGAAAAAGGTCGGTATTCATGGGTGCTATCGCGCCACCAAACCAGCTTCGCGGAAACGAATGTTCGCGGTTGTAGCAGTCGCCTTCGCCGCCATAGCTACCACACTGATCGGAGAAAAAAGTGAATTGGTAAGGAGGCGTGCCACCGGGAACATCCGAATACATATCCCACACTTTGCCATTGGGTTTTTTGTCGGTGTTTGGGTAAGCATTCCAAAGCGCGCTGTAGCTGATGGCGGTGTGGCCATCGATGATATTATGAAGCGCCTGCTGAAGGGCGGTGCCTTCGAGTCCTGCCGCGCTGTTGTAATAACCCGCAGGTTCCTGCGCTGCAACGCCAATGAAAACAAAAAGAATCCACGAAAAATAAAATTTCTTCATCATAAAAATTATAAAACATTAAAACGTTCCAAGAGTAAAAATATGGCAATCCCCATCACGATTACGCCACCGGCAAGCATCACGCGCATTGCCAACAGAAAGCGATGGCTGACACGGCCAAAGAAAAAGGCAACCGTTACTACCAAAGCATAAATCACGGCAATCAAAATAAGTACTTCGGTGAGGCCGGCAAACAGGAAAGGTAAAATGATGCCGAGCATGAAAATATTAATACCCGCTGCCATTGCATAGCTAAACAACACGGAGGTGCTGGTAAGTTCCCAAGTCATCTCCAGGAATTTGGGGCGGAAGGATTTCAAGACCAGTTTTACCCCGAGCAAAAACAAAATTGCGGGAGCTACCACCATCATGTTGCCGCTGATGAGTGAGCGAAGCCAAAGCCCGCCCCAAAATCCCAGCCCGACATACGCCAGATTTATCAGCACGATGCTTATCGCAATTTTAAAAACAAAATGCTTTGGCGCTTCCTTGAGAAAGCCATTGAGATAAAGGGTGGCAAAGGTGTCGGTAGCCAGACCCACCATTATTAAAATCAGCGTAATGCTATGCAAAATGAAGTCAATATTAATACAAAAATAAAGGGGGCAAAAGTATCAAAATAAAATGCCTTCAATCACTTTCGATACCTTACATGGCGAGAGGCTTATCTGCGATAGAAGAAATAGATGGGTTGTTTCGATAACCGCTTTTATGATGAGAAGCTAATAAGGTTGGCGATCTGGGGCGGTTTTGCTTTTCTATTAAGGTTAAGAAAAATAGAATAAGGTTACTAATTCACCCATGATTACAAATGACTTACCTCTCTTCTCTCACCTCTCTTCTAACCGCTCCCTCTTCTCACACCATCGCCACAATTTTCTCGAGCCACTTGGCGTCAGTCTCATCAAAGGAGGAAAGGTCGGCACTGTCGATGTCGAGCACACCGTACACATCTCCGTTGTTGTCATGCAGCGGTACTACTATTTCGGAGCGCGAGCGGGAGTCGCAGGCAATGTGTCCGGGGAACTCGTGCACATCGGCAACTACAATGGTTTCGCCATCAGTGATGGCCTTCCAGCAAACGCCGGTATTTTTCTTTAGCACCTGACAGGCCACAGGTCCCTGGTAGCTGCGCACGATGAGTTCGCCATGGGTGAGGCAGTAAAATCCTGTCCAGAAAAAGTAATCCATTTTGTGGTGTAGCACGGCGGCAATGGTAGCCATGCGTGCTTCGCGGTTGCGGGTGGCGGTGAGCAGCTCCTGCAGTTGGGTATAAATCCGTTGGTAGCGTCCGGTCTTTTTGTTTTTGTCCATCATACAATTATTTTAAAAACGCTTAACGCAATGGAAAGACGAATGTTTTGAAGGTGGGTTTTTTACAAAGTGTGTTTCAATATAGTGCAAGCTACGATGGTAGTCCCGCAAGCATCTGACTTATTTTTTCCCGCATCATGCGCAGTTTTTTGTTCAAATCTTTGCTAAAGCGAAGCTTGATTTGCTGCCGCAGATTGCCATAAAAATCATTGAGAAATAAAGCCGCTTTGCCAATTAGCGGCAAGGTGAGCAAATAGGCCACTGCCCAAGCCAGACAGCCTGTCGCCCACCAGACGATGCCAGTTTGCAGAAGCGCCATCAACGGCACGGTGACCACCCAGGCGCCATATTCGGTGGTGGACCAGAATGCCTTGTCGCGGATTTTGCTTCGTACCAAAAGGTGCGGCACTACAAATCCTACAAAAAAATTAATAAACCCATAAATAAAAACCGGCAAAGCAACAACGGCGAGAATGAGTTTCATGGCAAAGGCTGTGGCGCTGCTTTTTTGCGCTACAGCGCTATCCATCAGATGATGCTGATCGAGCAGACGCTGATAATCTTTGGTTGCAGCAAAAAGCCCGGCGGCCTGCGCTGGTTGTTCTTCTTCAACACGCTGCAGCTTGTCCGCCAACCGCTGTCGTTGCTTTACTTCAGTCACAGCATTTTTAGTTGGTGAATTATTAAAAGCAGTTTCAGTGAGCGCAAAAACACTGTCGTAATGTTCGCGGCTGGCGATATTTAGCGTAAGCGAAAAAATCCTTTGTCGCAGCTCGTCGCGAAGGGCAAGCATGGCCGTGTTTTGGTTTTCGGCGTAAGCCGCTGCATAATCTTTTACATAAATGGGCTTGCCATACTGAACCAGCAGCTGGCTATGGAGGCGATAATAATGACTGTAGAAAATCCCCACCGGAACGATGGCAATATCCATGGCAAAATCTTCGTGCGCGGCAGCCATGAAAGCAATGCGCGGAATGGCCTTCTTGTGTGGCGCCGACTGCCGCCTGAAAGTATGCATGCCCTCAGGAAATACCGCCAGCGCATGCTTATTTTTTAGCACGCGTTGCGCCAGATCAAACACCTCATCATTCTTAGTCAGATTGTCTTTGCCGTCGCGGATACGATAGACCGGGCTTATTTTCAAAAAATGCAATATTTTGTTGATGACCGGACTTCCGAAGATGTCGGCACGTGCCAACCACACGGGTTGGTGATCGACAGTAAGCAGCACGGCCATAGCGTCCATCAGCGCATTCTGATGATTGGGAGCAAAAATGATCGCCGTATTTTTCGGGATATTTTCGAGGCCGGAAACCGTAACGCTGCGATAGGTCAGACGATGAATCCAGCGGGCATGAATGCGAAGGAGGTCGTAACCCAGGGAGTAATTTTCGTGCTTCATTTTACAAGCTCTATTTTGCGGTGCGACCAGAATGTAGCTAGGGCAAGTCCGCTAATGATATGCCACACGCCCCACCAGGCGGCAATGATCGTCATCCCGCCCAGCTCCATTTCAGGTGGGAAAATCTTTGGATTAAACATCAGCGCCAGGGCAAGTCCGGAGTTTTGAATTCCTGTTTCGATGGTGATGGTGCGACGATCGGCCTGCGACAATTTGGTAATGGTTCCGGCCATAAATCCGGTTCCCAGCGCAAGAAAATTATGCAGCAGCACGATGAAAAAAACCAGCGGTACGTATCGTTTAAATTGGCTGAAGTTGGCTGAAAGTAATATTATAACAAGCGCAATAAAAAATAGAATGGAGATCGTCTTGATGGGCTTAATGATTTTGGCTGTAAAGCGCGGAAACCTTGAAGCAATGGTGATTCCGGCAATTACCGGAAGACCCAGCAAGATGAAAACCGTTTGGAAAATCTGTTGCACATCAATCTCGATTGGGCGCAGCAGTTCGCCGGCACCCCTCGAGTAATGGCCGATGTAGAAATCGCCCCAGAGTGCAAAGTTGAACGGCGTCATAAAGATGGCTATTATCGTGGCGATGGCTGTGAGACTGATGGAAAGCGCTGCATTGCCTTTTGCGTTGGCACTCATGAAGTTGGAGATATTTCCTCCCGGACATGCGGCTACCAGAATCATCCCCAGCGCAACCGTAGCAGTTAAATTTAGAGAGATGACGAGCAGGAAGGTAAGCGCCGGAAGCAATACAAACTGAGCCACAACACCTGTTATCACTGATTTTGGACGTGAAAGCACATCCCGAAAATGAGAGAAGTTGATGCTTAAGGCAACGCCAAACATAATAAACGCCAGCGCAATGTTGAGTGCGTGAACCCCCGAAGAAGAGAAGTTGAGCCTTACATGATCCAGAACGTCGAGTGAATTGTGCATTGCTTTGCTGAAAAGCGGCAAAAATAGTATTTCTAATTTTGTCTATTTTTCAATTGGCTTTTAATTCAAAATCAGAAAATACTACAGTCCGGTAAAAACAACAGATTCTTCGCTGCGCTCAGAATGACAATGGTTTGCGATGAATTGTGG
>CAZTCX010000141.1:0-9559 GCA_964612515.1 uncultured Lentimicrobiaceae bacterium
AAAATCTCTTTAATTTTTTGCGCCCAGATATTTCCCACCGGCTTGCGAAGGAACTCCTTTTGTCCGGCAAAACTTTCTCCTGCTTCAAAGCGGCCAAAGCGGTCGCGCATGTAGGGCAAATACTCTTCGTAGCGTGTCACCAGATAAAATGCTGCCGCAAATGGATCGAAAGGTAGCGCCGATTTGCTGTGATAGGTTGGATAGAAGGCCGCGTTTTTTTCAAAAAGAAAATAATTCAAATCCTGGCCTTCAATGCCGGTTTTGAATAAAAGGTCGGAAGATTGAAAAAACAATTCCTGACCAAAAGGATTACTTGCGTATGAGAATTTAGCTTCGGTATGTGCTATGAAAAGGTCGGCGTTGCTGGTAAGCTCATAAGGAGTTGCCAACAGTTGCACGAAGTACAGGTTGAAAATATAGTTGATCCTTTTGGTGATTTTTGGCGTGTAAATTAACAGCATACCTGTGGGTTTGATTTTCAATCGTCAAAAATAGCAAATTACCGCCAGCATACTGCAAAGGCTTTTGTGGCCGTTGTGAATAAAAACTGTGACGCCTCAGCGCATTAAAGCATTACTTTTGAACTTTGATTTTTTGGAGATACTATGGATAATTTTTTGGTTTCAGCACGCAAGTATCGGCCGGATACTTTTGCCTCCGTGGTGGGGCAGGATCACATAACGCGAACGCTCAAAAACGCCATTCGGAATAATCAGTTGGCACAGTCGTTTTTGTTTACAGGCCCGCGAGGTATTGGCAAAACTACCTGTGCACGCATCCTGGCAAAGACGATCAATTGCGAGAATCTTACCGACGAAATCGAGCCTTGTAACCGATGCGAGTCGTGTATTTCTTTTAATAATAATTCCTCTTTTAATATCCATGAGCTTGATGCCGCTTCTAACAATTCGGTGGACAATATCCGCGGTCTGATTGATCAGGTGCGCGTTCCGCCGCATCATGGCAAATACAAGATTTATATCATCGACGAGGTTCACATGCTTTCTTCACAGGCTTTCAATGCTTTTTTGAAAACGCTTGAAGAGCCGCCGGCTTACGCCAAATTCATCCTCGCCACCACAGAAAGGCACAAAATCATTCCTACCATATTATCACGCTGTCAGATTTATGATTTCAAACGTATTTCAGTAAATGATATCGCCAGCCACCTTCGGTTTGTAGCCGACAGCGAAAAGGTGCAGGCCGAAGACGAGGCGCTGCAGATTATTGCTCAGAAAGCCGATGGCGCTTTGCGCGATGCACTCTCCATTTTCGACCAGTTGGTGAGCTTTACAGGAAAGGATTTGAATTATAGCAGTGTCGTCGAAAGCTTGAATGTGCTCGATTACGATTATTATTTTACCATCACCAGCCAACTGATGCACGGGCAACTGCACGAAGCATTGCTGGTGTTGGATAAGATTATCGATTCGGGTTTTGACGGACAGCATTTTCTTTCAGGGCTGGGCAGTCATCTGCGCGATCTGTTGATTTGTCAGGACGAGCGTACGATCCGTTTGCTCGAGGTGGGCGAAAAAATAAAAGCCCGCTATCGCGACCAAGCCAATGCTACCGATCCTACTTTCTTGCTCCGCTCCCTGAACATTGTGCAAAAAACTGACTACACCTACAAAACTACCAACAACAAACGATTACAACTGGAGATAGCGCTGATGCAAATAGCAGCGCCGGCCATGAGCGTCGACGCACCCAAAGCTACAGCAACTGTTGCAGCATCACCCGATGTGGCGAAAAAAAAAACAGTAGCAGTTCCTGAGTCGTCACCAGCGCCAACCATGCCAGCCGTTACAAAACCAATCAAAACTGCGCCTGCTCCTGCTGCAGTTCAACCTCAGCCAGCGGAAGCTATGAAAGTTTCGCCACCCAAAAGCTCAAATCCAACCGGTGGTTTTTTCCCTGGCTCCATCTCAATCAAAGATGACATCGAGCAAATTGTGGAAGAGGAAGAAGTGGAGGAGGTGCAATTCGATTTTGATTCAGAAGAATTTCTGTCGGCACCAAAATTTGGGAGAGAAGAACTGGTTGCAGCGTGGCGTGAAATGATCAATCAAATTCATGAAGACAAGCCCGATCTTCGTTCCACATTGCTGGCAACAGAGCCTGAGTTAGCCGATCATTTCGTCATCACTTTTATGGTGAGCAATACGATACAGCAGGTTAAAATTGGTGAGATTAAGCAAGAAATTGTTCCGTTTTTGCGCGATCAGCTCAACAACCGGTTTGTTACGCTCGACGTAATTGTAACGAGTGCTCCTGTCGCAGAGACCCGACCGGTTACTGCTGAGGAGAAGTTCAGGCACATGGCTGCCAAAAACCTGGCAATTGTAGATTTACTAAAGAAGTTTGATCTCGAACCTTTGTAGTATTGCAGCATCTGTCCATTTGGTTGTCGGTTTCCCTAAATAAAATACTATCCCAGGTTCCAGATCAAATGAAAATTTTTCATTGGGTTTTTGAAATTTGGATTTATCCCCTCTTTTTTTTGATTCCCGATTTTCGGAGCCAAGTGAATTTCTTGTTTCAGACCTTTCGGAAATAAAATAATTGTAAAATAGTGTTAGCCAGCTATGGCTTTCAATAGGGGGCATTTGCTTTTTTAATGTTTAGTTTTGCTGCAGGTTTTGGCTTCGTATCGCTACTTGCAATTTTATTTGGCGACAGCCGACTGATGAATTCATTTTTAACAAAACAAAATCGAAAATACATATGAAAAAATTGGTAGTAGTAGCCTTGGGTGGTAATGCTTTGTTGCGTGGCGACCAAAAAGGAACCATCGACGAGCAGGAATTAAATGCTTTTGAAACCAGCGAAAAACTGGTGGTGCTGATCCGCGAGAACGATTATAATATGGTGATAACCCACGGCAACGGACCGCAGGTGGGAAACTTGCTCTTGAACAATGCCGCTGGCAACAAACTTTATGGTTTGCCCGAAATGCCCCTCGATATTTGCGTGGCATATTCGCAAGGTTTTATCGGCTACGTCATCGAACAACAATTGCGCAATGTGCTGCTCCAGCAGGATCTCGATCGCGACATTCTTACCATCATTACGCAGGTAGTTGTTAATAAGGATGACCCTGCCTTTACCAATCCTACCAAACCCATCGGGCCGTATTATACCAAAGAAGAAGCCGACAAAATCACTGCCGACAACGGATCAGTATTTGCCGAGGACCCACGGGGCAGGGGATGGCGCAAAGTAGTTGCTTCGCCCAAGCCGTTGGTTATTAATAATAAGAAATCTATTGAAAAAATAGCGCGTGAAGGTGCAATTGTGGTGGCAGTAGGCGGAGGTGGAATCCCTGTATTTTATAAAAAGGAAAACCTGCTGGAGGGCATTGATGCCGTGATCGACAAAGACCTGGCATCTTCACTTCTTGCAGTACAAATCAATGCTGACAGGCTTTTTATCCTCACCGACATTCCCAAAGTTTGCATTAATTATAACACGCCACAGGAAAAAGCCATCGACCGCATGACCCTCGCCGAAGCAAAGCGGTATCTCGCCGAAGGGCATTTTGCCGAAGGAAGCATGGCGCCCAAAATAAGAGCAGCCATTTATTTTGTCGAGCACAGCGGCAAAGATGCCATCATTACCCAAACCACCAAACTCGGCATCGACGGCGGTGGTACACGTGTGGTGATGATCTAAAAAGAAAATTATAGAAAATAATTATTGATAAAAACGCTTTAAACTTTATTCATTATGGCTTTTAATTTAAGAAACCGAAACTTCCTGAAGCTGCTGGATTTTACGCCGAAGGAGATCAATTTTATGCTCGACCTCGCAGCCGATCTGAAAAAGGCAAAATATGCCGGCACCGAACAAATGCGTCTGAAAGGAAAAAATGTCGTATTGCTTTTCGCAAAAGACAGCACCCGTACGCGTTGTGCTTTCGAAGTGGCTGCCCTGGATCAGGGAGCTCATGTAACTTACATTGGCCCTTCGGGTTCGCAGATTGGTAAAAAAGAATCGATGAAAGATACTGCCCGCGTGCTGGGACGCATGTACGACGGCATCGAGTATCGCGGCTTTGGACAGGACATCGTGGAAGAGCTTGGGAAATATGCCGGCGTTCCCGTTTGGAATGGTCTTACCAACGAATTTCATCCTACCCAAATCCTGGCCGACTTCCTCACCATGCAGGAACACTCGGACAAGCCACTGCACAACATCTCTTTTGCTTATCTGGGAGATGCACGCAACAACATGGGCAACTCGTTGATGGTGGGCGCAGCCAAAATGGGAATGGACTTTAGAGCCGTTGCTCCAAAGCAGTTCCTTCCCAATCCGGAACTGGTAGCTATCTGCAATGAGATTGCAAAAACTACCGGCGCCAAAATCACCCTCACCGACAATGTGGACGAAGGTGTAAAAGGTGTTGATTTTCTTTACACCGACGTTTGGGTTTCGATGGGCGAAGCCGACGATGCCTGGAAAACACGCATTGAACTGATGAAGCCTTATCAGATTAATATGGATATGGTAAAAAAGACAGGGAACAAGGCTGTGAAATTTATGCACTGCCTGCCTGCTTTCCACAACCGCGAAACGACGATAGGAGAGGAGATTTATCAGAAGTTTGGCATGGAAGCATTGGAGGTTTCAGATGAAGTTTTTGAAGCGGAAATGTCGATAGTTTTCGATCAGGCTGAAAACCGCTTGCATACCATCAAAGCTGTAATGGTGGCTACGTTGGGCAGCTAAAGCCCTTTTGTTAGTAAAAAAGAAAAGCCGCTTTCCATCGAGGGAAGCGGCTTTTTTAATAGCTCAATTTGGCAATCTTATTTATTTGATCATCAGCTTGGTGCTGTAGCTACCTTCCTCGCCATTGAGATTAAGAAGGTAAATACCTTTTGCAATACCTTTAAGGTTGAAGGTGAGGGTATTGTTTCCGGTGTTCAGTTTCATCACACCCGACTGGATTGCTTTTCCTGTAAGATCGGTGATGCTCCAAACAGCTTCCGATGGTTTATTTACAACCATTTGCAACGTTGTAGTTTCCGTTGCCGGATTTGGATACAAAGTTACACTGGCCTTATCGAAATAATCGTTGATGCCGGTAGCGTCAAGGGTAGTGAATGAAAACACCTGGCTGTAGTCGCTGGTGTCGATGGCCGTGGTAGCACGAATGCGCCAGAAATATTCGGTGTTGTCATCGAGGGTTTGGAATACATTGTAAAAAGGAGCTGTTTCGACGTCGGTGGTTGGTTTATAGGCGACGTACGAATCAGTGAAATCAGAATTTTTGCTGAACTCAATTTTATAACTCGTGCTGCCTTTTATCTGACTCCATTTCAATAGTGGTTTCACAGACACACTGTCCTTCCCATTTTCAGGAGCAAGCAGATTAACTGCTGCTGCGGTGGTAAATGTACGTGTTTCTGACCAACCGCTTGTGTCGCGAACATTCTGACCGCGCACATGCCAATGATAGGTAGTGCCATATTTCAAAAGTGGTGTCGGTACTCTGGCGGAGTCCACGAAATACATTAGTGCGTTATTCCAGTTCTCGTTGATGTGAATCTGATAATCGTAGGTTTGGGTACCTTTAAACTCTGTCCAGCGTAATTCAGGATTTACTTCCAAATTGGTAGCTGCGTCGTTAGGCTTTTTCAGAACAATGGTATTATCTGTTGTGAAGGTGCGTACTTCGCTCCAGGCAGAGCTATCCGTTGCATGAACAGCGCGCATGCGCCAGTAATGCTTTTGTCCGTAATAGGCAAATTTGAGTAGGAACTCTTTTTGACCTTTTTGTTGTGCAAAGACATTCCATATCGGAGTTGTACCGTTAAAAGGGGCAGTATCTACCTGAATCTGATAACAGGTGAAGCCGGAGAGTGGGTTGTTATTTCCCGGAACTTTATCCTTCCACTTCAGTGTAATGTCCGCCTTTTCGCCGGTAGCATTATCGTTAGGCTTATCAAGTTCCAAAAAGTCAAAGGTGGTAAAGCTGCGTGTTTCAGTCCATCCTGATACATCTTCGCCATCGACGGCCCGTGCTTTCCAGAAATATTGCGTCTGAAATGAGAGGCAGCAAGTCTGATAAGCTGAATAAGGCGTAAACTCATGCGTCACTAAATTGGCAAAATCAGAATCGAGTGCCACCATTATCTCGTAACTTGTGGCGTTTACCACGGCCGTCCAGTCAAGGATAACGTCTGGCATTTGTTTCACAGCTTCATTAGCAGGAGCCACTGCCTGTGGCGCATCTACCCGAACCTGAGCCTGTAGCAATGTCGTTGTAAAGAAGATTGCAAATGCTATTGATAATATCTTTCTCATGTTGTATGCTTTTTATTGATTAAACAAAACTACTTAACAATGAATTTGCTGCTGAATGTCTGGCCTTCTGCCTGAACCTTCACCATGTAAATACCACTGGTCATCTGGCTGCAGTTGACGCTGAATGTGTTTGTCCCTTTGGTTTGATTGGCCAAAGCAAATTGCTGCACAATCTTTCCGGTGATATCATAAATCTGAACGGAAGCATTGCCCTGTCTATTGAGCTGATAGCTGATGTTGGCTTCATTCATCACTGGATTTGGGAAAATTGACAGATCTCTATTAGAATCGTTGCCTTTTGTAAACTGGTCGTCGTCGATGCCAACAAAATGATAGCTAACGTCGCGGAAAACGCCACGGCCGTAGGTTGCTGCGTAGATGTCGCCATAATTGTCAACAGCTGGATAAACAGTCGGTGGCATCGTTGGGTCAGGATTTGGCAGAACAAACTGATCTGTATAAGTTGTCTGTTGATCGAGCTGAACTACCATTGCCTTCCCAATGCCATTACTTGCAAATGCCCATTCAGGATTTCCGCCGGTAAGGTTATCAGTAGAATAAATCCCATATTCAGTTCCGATGATTCCGATGGATGAATTTTTCATTTCGATCACTGAGGAGTAAACCGGTGCTTTGGGTAGATTGCCCGTGATGTCGGTAAACGTCATTGAGCCGTTGCTTGCCAAAGCATTCATGGATTGATAAACATAACTTTCGTTGCCATAGTTGCCCAAGGTGACGATGATATGTTGCGGATTTTGTTGATCAACAGATATTGAAGTTATGTACCGGTTATTCATTTCGGTAGGAATAATTTCGGCAACTGCCAGCACGCAGAATGGACTGTCGATGTCACCGGAACGCTTATCGTAAGCATCTTTAATATTAGAAACACGATAAATCCTTCCGTTTTCGGTTCCAACAAAAAGATGGTTGCCATCACTCGATAAAGCCAGGCAGGAGGGCTTGGCGAAGTTACCAGTGGTTTGCAAAACTTTCCAAATGTTGCGACGTCCGTCGTATGTTGGATTAAAAGTAACGATGCTGTCGAATTTGATGAAGTCGTTGGTCAGGTAAACGGCGCCGTGCGTAGCAATGAAAAGTTTGCTTTGCACAATGTCCTGCACCATGATCGAATCGCCGGCCACCACTGAGTCTTGCTCAAGCGTGGCATAGAAAGGATATCCTTTATCACCTTCAAAACCTTTGTAGGAACTACGAACCAGTATGGTTTCGCCCTGGTAGTAGGTTCTGTCGGCAATAAATTTTGTATTAAATTTTGAACCATAATCTTCAAAGCTTTCCCACAGAGCAAAGGGAGTAATAAACAGGTTGGTAGTGGGAGGGGAGAAGTTCAATGAATAGCTTTCACCTTTGTCGCTTGTGCGATTCATGCTGCCATCATTGTCACTGGCCATGAAAGCCGATGGATTGATCATAGAAACTTTGGCCGATCCGCCTGATGAACCAGCGCCTCCATACACACGCTCGCCGGTTTCCGGGGTGTTGCCATCGCCGCTAATGTACTGCACTCCATTGCTTTTTATACCGGCAAGGAAGGTGTGCTTACGACCTGAAATGCCTAAAGTATATACTTCTGCAGTGGATAAGCCACGAATTATCTGGGTATAGGCCACGCCATTATCGGTAAAGTTGCCGAAAGCTATTCCCTGGTTGGTTGCGATAGCAAATTTGGTATTGCTGTTTGGAAAGAAAACATAGTTGTGATGGTAATAGGGAAGATAGTTAGCGAAACCCGGAGAGCCTCCGGAAGAGATCGCACCTGCACCCCAGTCGTAGAAACCGCCGTAAGGAGTTTTCTTGCCTAACCACAGGTTGTCGCCACCCAAAAGTACTTTGTAAGGATCATTGGGGAATACTGTGATAACGTTGTTATAGCAGGCAGTTCCGTTAAAAACTTTCATGGTAGAGCTGGCGCCACCCGGGAAGATCACTTTCCAGGTGAGTCCTTTGTCGGTAGAGAGATAAAAATTCTCCATCAAACCATTGCTCACGGTACTGGTAACGTACATTACATTTTCGTCAGACGGTGCTATGGCTACTTGTGAACGTCCATTGGTAGCAGTCGAATACGGGCTTTCCGGAACCTTAAGGTTGTCCCACGGAGCTAAGACGTTAAAATTGATTGCGCCACGATTGTAAACCTGAGCGTTGGTGTCGATTACGATGAGATTGGTAGTGTAGTTTTTGTTATTGCGTTCGAACATGTCAAAGTTTTTGGGATTACTTGACACATTGCGGAATACCGGGTCGGCACCACCTGCGGATACATAAACAAGATTACCAAAGGTAGCCATGAGGTTTCCTGTGGGACCCACAGATATTGCGTCACATTTCACTTTGCCAAATCTCTTCTCACCATTGATGCGCGAGGTTTCAGTTTTGTTATAAAGCAAAGTATCTACCGTAGTTGACTTCAACCCTGAAATCACCAGTTTGCCGGTAACTTCATCGATGTACCAGCTATTGACCACTTGCGTGGAATCCATTTGCAGATTGACATTAAAGGTGATGGAGTCAGTTTCGTAGCGGGTTACCTTTTGCCAGGTGTTGCCTTTGTCATTGGTAAAAAACAATCCAGTGTTAGTGGCCGTGTAAACCCTGTCGTTGACTGCGTCGTACTCCATATCAAAAACATAAGCCCAATCAACTGTGTCGTTGTTTTGGGTAATCTGCGGCTGAGTTGCAGGAAGTACCGTGAAATTGTTTTGATCAGTCGATTTGTAAACGCCTGTTCCTACGATGCTGCTGTAGTAAAGATTGTCCTGCACATACTGCACGTTGTCGCTGCAAAAAGCATCGCCGGTGCCTGCGTAGATGTTGCCGTCTTTATCCTGAACCATGGCAGTCACCTTCAGGTTTTGATTGGCCTGATTCAGTTTTGTCCAGGTAGCACCCTGATTGGTTGTGCTCCAAATACCACCGGTAACGCTGGCCAAAATCAGTGAATTGTTGCTTGATTTATTGTCGAACAAAATGGCTCGTACCACGCCCGGGGCATTGTCAGGGCCCATACTTTGCCAGTTAAGATTTACTTCGTTACCTGCTTTGAGCGACATCAATGCATTAGCCGTAGCTTGTGCCTGCAGTTCGTCGTTGGCATCTACCCGAAATGTGATCTGGTTTTGGCGAATCTTGTTTAAATAATCTGCCGCATTTTTAGTGGCCGGAGTGGCATCGCTCTGCGACACTGCCGGCTCCCTGGTGAGACCGCCGGCCAGAATAATCG
>CAZTCX010000142.1:0-9556 GCA_964612515.1 uncultured Lentimicrobiaceae bacterium
TTCAGGCACGATACCACGTTGGGTAAGCATTTTACGTACAGCAAGGTTATTGTCCACGTGTTCTTTTTCGATGGGATTGTGTCCTCTTAAATTTTTACTTTGTACGTTCAACCCGGTCATCTCAGCAGCTAGGTCTTTGGCTTTAATGCTGATGGTTGGCAAAAAATCGGCAACAGGTCGTTTCTCAGGCACGCCCATTTTTCTTTTTAATTGAAGTGTTGATAGTCGAAACAAAGCCTGGTCGCCTTTAGATCGAATTATTGCAAACCCCATGTTATCAACTTCTCGTTCATACAAGATGCCCGAAAGCTGTTTTTCTGTTTGGCTTAATTTTTCTCGGGCTTTTACTCTTTCAAATTCTAGCAATCGTTGCTCAATTATTTCTGCCCTTCTTGTTTGGACTGCAAAATAATTTTGAGCAAAGGAGATTTCAGATTTTCTGCTATCGCCATTTTAAGCAATCAGGTAGCAGGCATATCTTGTCAAAAGAATATCATCAATTTCCTTTTCTGCACCTTTGCCCAAACTTATCATCTTCCCGACGTCAGGAAAATGATTGGACACGTCTTCTCATGCGTTGCTACAAGCATCTTATGCTTTGCTTATTACCTTTTCAAAGTTTTCCCATTTGCTATATCCAAGGAGTTTCTGCACCTCCCTTGCGCTCCAACATTCAACTCCTTCGAGGATAGATGCTGCTAATTCAAATTTTATGAATAACTCTTTAATTTCTTCTGTTTTCATAATGTCAATTCATTAATCGTTTTGTTGGCTTTAGTTTTAAAATATTGATAGTCTTTTACTGGAGCTTTGTATTACATATCTACGCCAATCGTTGCAAAATGGTAAGGTGCGCATTGTGTTTTGTAGATCCAATTTCTTTGAGCGATTTTTTATCATTAATGTTTTTTGCCCAAGTTCTTCATCTTTAGTTTCATTTGACAAAAATAGTCAGATATTCTTATTCATTTTGCTCTTTTTATGTGTGGCTTTTTCAGTGATGGATTTTGTGTCGGAAAAAACCCGATGTGTTATAATATGCGGTAGGCTTTTTATCTTTTGGGTATCAACAAACAAAAACAGCCCTGCAACTATCAGTTACAAGGCTGTTGTTTTATTAAAAATAGTATTACTCTACCTTCCAGACGTTTCCGCTATAAAGCAGGTCCTGAACGGATTTTTTGTTGGAAGTAGATTTTATCTCTTCGATCTGTCGGTAGAATTTCTGATCATACGTTTCTGATTCTACTGCACGTATCACACCAAGAACTACCGGGAATTCCGGAAAGGTAAGGCTAACAAGCATCTGATGCAAAACCGGATCGGGATCATGTGCGTCGTGCACCAGGATGTCAGCTTCGGTAATTCCGTTTTCGCCGATGGTAACCGTTTTCAGTTTCAGTCCGTCGAGCACAAGGCCTTTGTTTCGTTCCACACCGTAGATCATTGGCTTGCCGTGTTCCACTATCAACTGGCGATCCTCTTTCAAAGCTTTGTCGCTGATATATGCATGCGCTTTGTCGTTGTAAATAACGCAATTTTGCAATACTTCCACCAACGATGCTCCTTCAAAGCGTGCTGCTTCGGTAAGGATTGCGGTGGTGAGGCTTACATTGTTATCGATTGCGCGTGCAAAGAATTTTCCTTTGGCACCAATGGCCAGCTCACCTGGGCTGAAGGGTGGCTCAATGGTTCCATAAGGCGATGTCTTGGTTACTTGTCCTTCGAGCGATGTAGGCGAATATTGTCCTTTGGTAAGACCATAAATCTGATTGTTGAATAGGATGATGTTCAGATTGATGTTGCGGCGAATCACATGGATGAAGTGGTTGCCACCAATGGCCATCGAGTCGCCGTCGCCGGTAATCACCCAAACGCTCAGCTCCGGATTTGCCACCTTTACACCTGAAGCAATAGCTGCTGCACGGCCATGAATGCTGTGCATGGCGTAGGTATTCATATAATAAGGGAACCGGGAAGAGCATCCGATACCCGAAATAACTACATACTTTTCTTTTGGCAAACCCAGCTCGGCCATCGAGCGGTGCACTGCGTTCAGAACGGCATGGTCGCCACAACCGGCGCACCATCTTACCTCCTGATTGCTCTTGAAATCTTTGGGTGCTAATTTTTCAGTTTCAACCATGACTTATTGTATCTCCAATTGTTTTTTAATTTGTTCTTTAAGTTCAATTACAGTAAAGGGCAATCCCTGAACCTTGTTGTATTGCAAGAAAGAGAGGTTCTGGAAGTTGATGCGCAGATAGCTGGCAAACTGTCCCAGGTTGAGCTCGCAAACCAGCCGCTTTTTGAAGCTTTTGAGTACTTCGTGGGTATTGGCTGGTAGCGGTTTGATATAGTTAAAATGTACATAGCTCAGTTTGTAGCCTTCTTTTTTTAATTCGCGATAAGCGGTGTATAGGTGGCCGTAAGTGCCACCCCATCCGATGAGTAGCAGTTCGCCACTGGTGTCGCCATGCACCTTCAAATTCGGGATATGGCGTTGTACCTGTTTCACCTTATTTTCACGTTCGAAGGTCATCACCTGGTGGTTTTCGGGAACGTAAGAAACGGCCCCTGTGACTGCCATTTTCTCAAGGCCTCCCAGCCGATGCTCGAGTCCTTTGGTGCCGGGCAGCGCCCAACCTCTCACCAGGTCTTCGTTAATACGGCGATAGGGTTGGAAATTTTCGGCACCCTCTTTAACGATCGGAGGATGGATGGCAGGGAGATCAGCAACATTCGGAATTCGCCATGGTTCTGAACCATTGGCCAGGAATCCGTCGGAAAGCAAAATCACGGGAGTCATGTGTTCGAGGGCGATGCGGGCAGCTTCGAAAGCATAATTGAAACAATCATGCGGTGTGCTTGAAGCTATCACCACCAGCGGGCTTTCGCCGTGCCGTCCGTAAATCGCCTGCAATAGGTCGCTCTGTTCGGTTTTGGTAGGCAGTCCGGTAGAAGGGCCGCCACGCTGAACGTTAACAATTACCAGCGGCAATTCCATGATAATGGCCAGTCCCATAGCTTCTGATTTTAGCGACAGGCCGGGGCCGGAAGTAGATGTTACCGCCAGATGACCTGTGAAGCTTGCGCCGATGGCTGTACAAATTCCTGCAATCTCATCTTCGGCCTGAAAGGTTTTTACACCCAGATCTTTGCGTTTCGACAGCTCCTGCAAAATTTCACTGGCAGGGGTGATGGGGTAAGAGCCAAGGAAAAGCTTAAGATTGGCTTTTTCAGCAGCGGCAATCAAACCCCATGCGGCGGCAATGTTGCCGTTGATGGTGCGGTAGCTGCCAGGTTCGATGCTTGGTGCCGGAGCCACGCTATAGCTCGGATGCAGAGCTTCCACTGTTTCCGCGTAATAATAACCAGCTTTGAGCACGGTTTTATTAGCTTCAATTATTACAGGTATTTTCTTGAACTTATCTTCGATAAATTTATGTGTAAACTCTAGCGGACGATGAAAGAGCCAATAAACCATCCCGAGAGCGAACATATTCTTGCTGCGCAAAACGCTTTTCGAATCGAGGTTGAGTTCCTTCAGCGCCTCGCGGGTAAGGGTAGTAATGGGGGCTTTCACAATATTAAAATCCCGGAAGCCTAATTTATCTAATGGATCATCGGCATAGCCGGCACGTTCAATGTTCTTTTCAGTGAAGCTGTCGATGTCAATGATGATCGTGGCGCCCCGCTTAATCCATTTAACGTTGGCTGCCAGTGCTGCGGGATTCATGGCTACAAGCACGTCCGCATAGTCGCCCGGAGTATTCACCTCCGAATGTCCGAAGTGTACCTGAAATCCTGATACGCCACCAATGGTGCCTTGCGGTGCACGAATCTCTGCGGGGTAATCAGGAAAGGTCACCATGTCATTTCCCAGCAGCGCTGAGGTGTCAGAGAAGAGGGTGCCGCTAAGCTGCATCCCATCGCCGGAGTCACCCGAAAATCGAATGACAACATTATCTAATTCCTTGATCTTTTCTTTATTATCTGTCATTGTTTTTGACCGTATTATTTAATGGCACAAATGTATCCTTTCTTTTGTTTAATTACCAAGCAGCTTTTAAAAAACGGTCTTTTTTTAGAGTATTTTTTGTGGTCATAAGATGTTGATAATTAATATAATAAATGCAATTTGAGGGGGCGTATTGTGGGGATAGATAATGTAAGAGGCGCAATGGTTTTGTCCGATGCAAATTATGGCTTTTACAGGCTCGTTTTTTAATAAAAAAAAACAAACAGGGAATCATCTGTTTTAATCATTTTTGAAAACAGAACTGCTTGGACATGCCGATGAAATTCGAAACGTGATTGTTCCCCGGAGCAGCAGTTACGGTTAGAAAAAACGACTTTTGATCACCACCCGCCTGCCCGCAGCGCTTCTGCTGTAAGTGAAATATCTGACTGAATAATTTCCTCTGGCGTTCCGCTGACTACAATATCTCCACCCAATTCGCCTGCTCCCGGCCCCAAATCGATCACAAAATCCGATTGTGCGATTACATCCAGGTTATGCTCAATAATCAATAGGGTATGGCCTTGCTCTGACAGTTGCCGGAAAAGAAGCATCAGCATTTCCACATCTTTAAAATGTAAACCCCGCGTAGGCTCATCGAGCAAATAAAGGTTTTGGCCGTGGCCGGAATGGAGTAATTCCACGGCAAGCATGAGCCGTTGCATTTCGCCGCCCGACAAGGTGGCGGTACTCTGGCCACACCGAAGATATCCCAAACCCACACGCTGCATTACTTTCAGCGCTTCGGTTATTATTTTATCAAAATTAAAAAAAGCAATGGCTTGTGCTACGGTCATTTCCAAAACGTCGTGGATATTCTTGTTGGCGATCCGGCACGCAAGCACTTGTGGCTGATAGCGCTGCCCTTTGCATTCGTCGCAAACTACGGTGACATCCGACATGAAATCGAGCGCTATTTGCAACGCGCCTTTGCCCTGACATTTCTCACACCGTCCGCCGGAAGTATTAAAGGAAAAGTCAGTTTTTCGGAGTTTCCGTGCGATGGCTTCGGGCGCTTTCGCGAAATGTGCGCGCACCCGGTCGAACATCCCCGAAAGGGTAAGCAGGTTGCTTGACAGACTTGTGGCGGCAGCTTTTTGCGTAAGCATCACCACCTCATCAAACTGATGGAGCCCTGTTATTTTTTTGCATCCTTTGGCTTGCTGTGCTGCCGATGAAGCGGCGATGACTTCAAATAGCAGCGTGGATTTCCCGCTTCCCGACACACCACTGATGGTCACAATTTTCCTTGTCGGAATATCTATATCAATATTTTTAAGATTATTGGCGAAAGCCGACTGTATGCTAATATTGTTGGAAGGCAAAGCCGAGCGGGTGGTTTCAGAATTGAAATACTTTCTCTCATGTGAGAGATATTTGGCGGTAATGGATTTTGGATTGGAAAGCATTTGCTCGGGCGAACCCTGTGAAAGCAAATTACCACCCAGTTCCCCGGCACCCGGGCCAAGTTCGATCACCTGATCGGCGGCAAGAATTATCTCCCGGTCGTGCTCTACCACCACCACGGTATTCCCGTTGTCGCGCAGGCGGTACAGCAATCCGATGAGCTTTTTGGTGTCGTGTGGGTGCAGCCCGGTGGTTGGTTCATCGAGCACGCAGGTGATGCCCGTCAGGCCATTTCCGATTTGTGCCGCCAGCCGCACGCGCTGCGACTCACCGCCCGAAAGCGTTGCGGCTCCGCGGCTCACCTGCAGATAACCCAATCCCAAATCCTGCAAGTATCCCAGCTTTGGCAGCAGCTCGTCAACCAACGGCCGGGCAATCTGCTTTTCTTTTTCATTTAGTGGTAACCTATCCCAACTTTCAAAAAATTCGATTGCCTCACCCACACTTCGATCAGCCAATCGGCCAATATTGAAATTGACAATTTGAAACGAAAGTGCTGTTTCGTTGAGGCGTGCACCACGGCAATGAGGGCAGGTCGCGGTTTTCATAATTTCCATCATCGCTTCGCCGCGGTGGTCGGCATGTTTGCGCCGGTATTCATCTTCGACAAGATTTGCCAGCCCCGGCCATGTCCCCTCAAAATGATGCGTGCCTTCATTCGTTCCTCTTTTATAATGCCAAGAAACGCTGTAAATCTCATCGCCCGTGCCGTATAGCGCCACCTGCTTCTCCTTCTCCGAAAGGGAATGATAAGGTTTTGAAAAATCCATTTCCAGCCGTTTGCCTGCAGCCAACAGTGTGTGCACATATTGCCCGTGCGGATCACCATAAAATTTTCCCCATTTGGTGCTTTCCATCGCGCCTGCTGTTATCGGCTTTTCGGGGTTGTTAATCAGTGCTTCGCTGTCGCAAATGGTTATGGTTCCCAGACCATCGCAACTTTTGCAGGCTCCCTGCTGGTGGTTAAACGAAAACAACGAAGAGAAAGGTTGTGCCGGATAAACATCGGAATGCCCGATGCGCGAAAACAACAGTCGGTAAAGGTCATAAATTCCTGTGGCGGTGCCCACCGTGGAGCGAACATTCCCGGCGGCCGACCGCTGATGGATGGCGATGGCCGGCGTGATTCCTTCGGCAGAATCGAATCCTGCTGCTGTGCGCATGCCCACCTGAGCGCCTATGTATGGCGAGAAACATTCCAGAAACCGGTTGCTACTCTCGGCATACAACGTGTCGAAAGCCAGCGACGACTTGCCGCTACCCGACACGCCAGTGATGACGGTGATTTTATTTTTTAAAATTTCAACATCTATATTTTTGAGATTGTGCGTGGTGACGCCCCGAAACCTGATGGTGGAGTGATCAGCCGCTGGCGGCCTGGTACTGATTTTTTTATTTTTATTATTAAAAAACTCGCCCAACGCCTTGCCGGTAAGCGATTGTGGATAATGCAGAATTTCGGTTGGATGACCTTCAAAAACAATTTCCCCACCCGCTTCACCACTTCCCGGCCCCAGGTCGATGATGTGGGCGGCAGCAGCCACCACGCCGGGATGATGCTCGATGACGACCACCGTATTCCCATGATCCGTCAGCAACTGAAGTGCCTCCAGCAGCACCTTTACATCGGCATTGTGCAGGCCAATGGTAGGCTCGTCGAGCAGGTAGAGCGTATGCGCCGCAGTGCGACGTGCCAGCGCGGTAGCCAGTTTGGTGCGCTGTGCCTCGCCACCGCTTAGCGTGGTGGAGCGTTGCCCAAGTTTCAGATAGCCAAGCCCCAACTGCACGAGCATTTCAGCGATGCGATGGATGGCGGGCTGATCAGAAAAGAACGTCAACGCCTCTTCTACCGAAAGCTCCAGCACATCAAAAATGTTGCTTCCTTTATAATTTACCCGGAGCGTCTCCTCATTAAAACGGCGACCATTGCAGCTTTCGCAAACGATCTCCACATTTCCCATAAAGTGCATCCCCACCTGCTGGTAGCCGGCGCCCTGGCAAACTTCACACCGCCCGCCAGCAACATTAAAAGAAAACTGACCTTTTTTCCAACCATGCTTTTTGCTTTCGGGCAGCGCGGCAAAAAGGTCGCGGATGTAGTCGAACATGCCGGTGTAGGTGGCGGGATTGCTCCGCGGCGTTCGGCCAATAGGCGCCTGATCGATCATCACCACCTGTTGCACCTGTTCCCATCCGGTTATTTTTTCGAAATGCTGCTCCGGCAAAGGTTTGTTTTGTATTAAATGCTCCACTCCTTCGGCCAGCGTCTGCATGAGCGACGACTTTCCGGCACCCGACACGCCCGTGATGACATTGAGTGTATTTAGATAAAAATGCGCCGATACTTTTTTTAGGTTGTGTAATGCGGCACCAATCAGACTGATGGTTGGGCAGGAAACAGGATTTTCATTATTAATAAAAAAAGCCTCTTTTCCTGACAAAAAATCCAGCGTGCTGCTGTTGTCGATTTTTAAATGGGAAAGTTCAGATGCCGGATGATTGACAAGCACCTCGCCACCATGGATTCCGGCGGCAGGGCCAAGATCGATCACATGATCGGCGTGGCGCAGATATTCGTCGTCGTGTTCCACCACGATCACTGTGTTGCCCTGATCGCGCAGCTCAAAAAGCAGATCAATCAACGCTTTGTTTTCGGTGGGATGCAGCCCGATGGAAGGCTCATCAAAAATATAGAGTACGCCATGCAACTGCGCTGTAATCTGCGACGCAAGCCTCAGACGTTGGCTTTCGCCGCCCGACAAGGTAGTCGATTCGCGATCGGTGGGGAGATATCCGGCATTGAGTTTTTCGAGTAAATGGGTACGCTTGAGGATTTCGGCGAGCAGCGTGCCCTCTACCGACGATGGATCTGCGGAAGCATAATGTGAAGACAGTTCCTGTGAAAGTGCTTTTATGGAGATTGCCGCCAATTCTGCAATATTTTTACCATGCCAGTTCACCGAGCGTGCCGCGGTATTGAGGCGGGTTCCGTTGCATTCGGGGCAGCGATGGGTGCGCACAAAACGCAGGATATTTTTGTTGCGGTCACGCCGCAATATCTCGGTCATCACAGGGATTACACCTTTATAAAATCCCATATCGCGGGGCTTGGCGGTGATGCCGCTCCAGCGCATACGCGATTCGAGGGTGTGTTTTCCAAAAGGAATTTCAATTTGGTTGCTGCCATACAGCACCACCTGCTGTTGGGCTTCGGTGAGGTCGTTCCAAGGGATGTCGGCCGAAAATCCTTCGGCGCGGCACACCTCGTCGAGCACGTCCATGGTTACCTGCGAATAGATGATGTAGCCGTTGGGTGCTGTGGTTACAAAAGCTCCCTGGCGCAGGCTTTTGCTGCCGTCGGCGATGAGCAGCTTTGGGTCGATGCGGTCTTCGACACCCAATCCCTGGCAATATGGGCAGGCGCCTTCGGGGCTATTGAAAGAGAAGAGGCTGCGCTTAATTTTTAGATTTGGATCATCAGATTTCCCCAGCCGCGCCATGAGCAGCCGCAGGTAATCCCAAATGCCTGTAATGGTTCCCACGGTGGAGCGGGCGCTGCGAATCACTGTTTTTTGATTGACCGCAATGGCCGGCGAAAGTCCGTCGATGCTTTCTACCATCGGCCGTCTGATTTTTCCAAGCAGTTGACGGGCATGGGCTGAGAAGGTTCCAAGATAACGGTTTTCGGCCTCGCGGTAGATGACATCATACACCAACGACGACTTGCCTGATCCTGAAACGCCTGTTACAACAATGAGTTGGTTTTTAGGAATCTCTAAGGAAATATCTTTCAGGTTGTTTTCGGTAGCGTGGCGGATGCGTATGACGTCGGACATGGATTTCTGAAATTATTTCGGGCAAAGAACGGGAAAAAAGTTAATGTTCTCGAAGTAAGAAGATGAACCCAAAGGGTTCAAATGTTTAGAGCACGATGAACGCAAGGAATGTTTCCGACCCCGTCGGGGTCACGTCGTTTTTGCCACAATCGTTTTCTATAAACATGCAATCTCTTCGGGATTAAAAGCGTAAAACATGAAGGAAACGAAACATCAAAAAAGCGATATATTCACTATTTCAGAACTCCTGACCCGATAGCAGTAATTCAATGGCTTAGCACAAGTTCATCGT
>CAZTCX010000143.1:0-9498 GCA_964612515.1 uncultured Lentimicrobiaceae bacterium
TGTTCCGAAGTATCATGATCGCATCGAGGCTTACGGTACCCTTGATGAGCTAAATGCTTTTTTGGGAATCATTCGTGACCAGGACGTCGATGAACATACAAATGCAATTCTACTGGAGATTCAGGATCGGATCTTCACCGCCGAATCATTACTTGCTCAGGATGTGGACAAACCAGGACTGCGCAAGTTGCCACAGCTTCGGGAGGAAGACATCACACTACTCGAAACCGAGATTGATGCAATGAATGAAGACCTCGCTCCACTGCAGAATTTCATCCTTCCGGGAGGTCATCCTGCGGTTTCATATTGCCACATTGCCCGAACGATTTGCCGCCGGGCTGAGCGCATAACGATTCGTCTGGCTACCATAGCCCCCGTTAGCGAATTGGTAGTAAAATATCTAAACAGGTTGTCTGATTATCTTTTTGTATTGGCTCGCAAACTTTCCAAAGACTTTGGCGTGGAAGAAACAACATGGAAGGCCAGGCTTTAGTTGTACTAAAATAAAACCTTTCAACCTGTCGTTAACCGTGAAAAAATTTACTTTTGTACAAATTTTAAAAATCTGATTATCAAGCTATGTATTGGACTCTTGAATTAGCTTCAAAACTTGAGGATGCGCCCTGGCCCGCAACTAAAGATGAATTAATCGACTTTGCCGTCAGAAGTGGTGCTCCACAAGAAGTGATTGAAAACCTCAATGAAATTGAAGACGAGGGAGAAGTGTATGAACGCATCGAGGACATCTGGCCCGATTATCCTACCAAGGACGACTTCTTTTTTCACGAAGACGAGTATTAAGGCGCTCTGAAGAAAGAAAAGTTCACTTTTCCGTAGTTACGTTGTTGATCAAAATATTGCTGCCTGGTAAAATCAATCGAACGGGGATGTTCGATGATGAGCCAGGCATCCTTTTTTAGCCACCCCTGGCTATAAATCACACCTGGCATTGTTTCTACCTCCGTAAGCTCGTAGGGGGCATCAGAAAAAATAAGATCGTATGGCTGCATCGGTGGCCTTTTCAGGAATTTGAAAACATCAGCCCTGAAGGTGCGGATATTATCAAGATGCAGCTCTTTGGCCGTAGCGCGGATAAATTCCAGACATTTGAAATTTAGATCCACGCTATCCACCACTTCCGCTTGCCGCGAAGCAAATTCAAATGAAATACTTCCGGTACCGGCAAATAAATCCAGCACGCGCAAATCTTCAAAGTCGATGAGATTGTTGAGGATATTAAACAAGCTTTCTTTGGCCAGATCGGTGGTGGGACGAACTGGAAGGCGTGGCGGCGGCGTAATACGACGCCCTTTATGTGTGCCACCTATAATTCGCATTGCTGCAAATGTATCAGATTGTAAAAATGATGTTCGGGGATTTCATCGAAAACATAGCTTAATTGCAAGGTGTTGCTACGTCGGCCAAATTGCAGATGCCTGATGTACCGGCTCAAATATTCAAACAGAGGCGTTCCCGCTTTAATATCTCCATACAAAACAACTCCGGCCACCTCCGGATTGATCCCCAATTGCTCCAAGACAAACAGCAGGTAATACGCCAGATCTTCGTTGGTTACAAAGTGAAAAGCATTGTAAAGCAGCAGGTTGTTGTTGCTAAGCACAACCACATCAAAATATCCTGCACGCACATTTACGAAAACCAAAGGCTCTGTGCTCCTGTTTTTGTACTGCAGGAGCAGGCTTTCGATGAGTGTTGTTGCATGGTGCTGAATGGTTGCCGCCGGAAAAAACTGTAACAAGTTGTGGTAAATGGTTTCTGAGAAAGACCAAACATTTACAGCATCGAGCATTGGCATGCGATCATAAAGCACAAGTTCCGTTGTGCTAATCCGGTGGTTAAATTGCAAGTATTTATGTAAATGTTGAACATCGAATAATGCGGAAGGCAACAAAGTGCTCTTCGTATTTTCTACCACAATCCGGATTTTGTCATAATCCGCCTGTAGATGGGCGACGGTGGGCAACATCTCAGTGAGCACTAGATTGAGGGCACGATCGTTGGCAACATCTTCAAACGCAAACGTCTGCATGCCTGCGAGCTTGTTGCGTTGCTTATCGTAAATACAAAAAGAAAATCCATCCAGCGAAAGCTGAATGGATAGACGTTGATTCTTTGACTCTTCAATCTGAAGAGATTTGTCAAAGGCTGACAGTACCAGGTGTGCTTTAGCTTGCATCGATGCAGGCTTACTCCCAGTTACCGTCGATGGTAGGCTCTGACATTGAGCCTACAATGAGGTCTTTAACGTTGGGACTACTTATCAGGTTGTGGTCGAGGCCATTCAGATAATCATCTTTATGCGCTATGGCCATAAATACCGGAACCATTACACCACCTTTGTTAATCTGCCCGGCTTCCATGGTAAATTTTATTTTGTTGGTAAACGGGATGTATTTGATTTCATTAACATTAAAATCGGGGCGTCTGCCAAAGAGTGAGTCGGCGACACTGATATATCCAAGCGTATCGCTGATGGTTGTGCTCAGGGTGGTATCTCTGAGGTCGTAGGTAAGTTTTACAACGGGAATCTGACCCTCGTGCATAAATTTTACCAGCGAGTCGATGTTATTGGCAAAGGTATCGTTCAATGAGCGATACATTTGTTGGATCGACCTGATGTCTTTTAGATTTTGAATCACCTGAGCGGCTCTTTCATCTTTTTCGCGGTTGAAGCGAACGGGTGTCTGGATAGTTTCCCACAAGAGATAGCCAAGGTAGGCAATGCCAAGCAACAAAACGATTTGTACAATTCTGATTTTCATAGTTCTTTTTTTAAAAGTAGGTGCAAATTTATTAACTTTTTTATAGTAAAAAATTATTTAGTCAAATTTTTAAAACGCTTTCGGCAATTGTCAACAGTTGAAATAATTAGGCTTCCAGCAGTAGATCAATGCGTTGCAGTCATTCGTTTTACCCGACTACGATTCAAGTTTCCGTGCAATCTTAACTTCTTCAAACCCTTCGATGATATCGCCCACTTTGATGTCGTTGAAATTTTCGATGTTCAAACCACACTCGTAGCCGCTCTGTACTTCGCGTACATCGTCTTTGAAACGTTTGAGCGATCCAAGCCGGCCGGTGTAAACTACAATACCATCGCGGATAATGCGTATCGTGTTGTTTCGGTTTACGGTTCCATCCAGCACCAGGCATCCGGCAATGGTTCCCACTTTGGTGATTTTGAAAACTTCGCGTACCTCGATGTTGCAAAGGATTTTCTCTTCGATAGTTGGTGCGAGCATGCCCTCGATGGCAGCTTTAATTTCTTCAATAGCCGAATAAATGATGGAATAGTTACGGATGTCGATTTGTTCGCGCTCAGCCAGGCGGCGTGCTCCGATAGAGGGGCGCACCTGGAAGGCCACAATAATGGCGTTGGAAGCAGAGGCAAGCATAACGTCGGTTTCGGTAACCTGACCCACTGATTTGTGAATCACATTCACCTGAACCTCCGGTGTGGACAATTTGAGCATCGAATCGGCCAAAGCTTCTACAGAGCCATCCACGTCGCCTTTTACAATGATGTTGAGTTCTTTAAAATCGCCAATGGCTATGCGGCGACCGATCTCGTCGAGGGTAACGTGTTTTTGTGTTCTGAGGCCCTGCTCGCGCTGCAATTGCTGTCTTTTGGTAGCAATATTCTTGGCATCGCGTTCATCTAACATCACTTTAAAACTATCGCCAGCCTGAGGAGCTCCATTCATGCCAAGCATCAACACAGGTGCGGAAGGACCAGCCGATTTGATCGGTACGTTGCGCTCGTTGTACATCGCTTTTACGCGGCCATAATGCGAACCGGCAATTACTATATCACCAGCTTTTAGGGTTCCATTTTGTACGAGCAATTTTGCTACGAAGCCACGGCCTTTGTCGAGCGAAGATTCTATAATTGTTCCATTAGCGCGACGTTTTGGGTTAGCTTTCAAGTCAAGCAACTCGGCCTCAAGCAATACCTTCTCCAGCAACACGTCGATATTAATACCCGCTTTGGCTGATATCTCCTGGCTTTGGAATTTTCCACCCCAATCTTCAACCAGAATATTCATCTGCGAAAGCTGTTCTTTGATGCGTTCGGGGTTGGCGGTGGGTTTATCAATTTTATTAATAGCAAAAACAATGGGAACGCCAGCAGCCTGAGCATGGTTAATGGCTTCCACAGTTTGTGGCATCACGCTGTCGTCAGACGCAATCACAATGATGGCGACGTCAGTGATTTTGGCTCCGCGTGCACGCATGGCAGTAAATGCCTCGTGACCCGGGGTGTCGAGGAAGGTGATTTTCTTACCATTCTCGAGTACTACTTCATAGGCACCAATGTGCTGGGTGATACCGCCGGCCTCTCCGGCAATAACGTTGGCGTGCCGGATTTGATCGAGCAATTTCGTTTTACCATGATCCACGTGACCCATAACCGTTACAATGGGTGAGCGGAATTCGAGATCGGCTTCATCGTCGATTTCTTCATCGATCTCGCCAATGATATTTTCGGCACTCTCAAATTTAACGGCAAAGCCAAATTCCTCAGCAACAACGCCAATGGTTTCGGCATCGAGCCGTTGATTGATAGAAACGAACAGCCCTAATTGCATACATACCGAGATGACGTCGGTAACCTGAACGCTCATCAAAGCGGCAAGCTCATTAGCAGTCACAAATTCAGCGACAGTAATAATTTTCTTTTCGTCCTCGCGATCCTGCGCCTCCTTTTCGAGTTGTTTATGAACGATTTCGCGTTTCTGTTTCCGATATTTTGAAGCTTTGGATTTTCCTGTTCCGCTCAAGCGAGCCAGGGTTTCTTTAATTTGCTTTTGTACTTCTTCCTCGGTGAGTTCACGACGTGGTTCCGGACGGGCTTTGCGGCTTTTTGCCGGAGGACGCGCAGAAGTAGTAGTCTTGGCTCTGGCTCTGTCGTCAGGACGTGTATGCGTCTTAGTTGCATCAGTAGCAGGCGTGGCCTGGCCTTCAGTTTTGATGCGTTTGCGTTTCTTTTTCTTTGACTTTACTTTATCATCAGATGAAGAAGCGACTGGTTTTTTCCTTTCATATTTCTTCTCAACGGGAAGTTCAATTTTACCAACAATATTGACACCTGTGAGTTTTTTGTAATCTGTCTTCAGGAAATTAGCTTCGTAAGGATCTACCACCTTTTTAGTTTCAGGCTGCTTTTCGGTCGCAGGCTTTTTCGGTTCAACAGGAGGTGGCGTAATCTTTTCAGCCTTCGGCTTTTCATCTGCAGGCTTTCCAGCTTTTGCAGTTTTTGGCTTTTCATCGGCACCTTTGGCTGGCGCAGCTTTTTTGCGATCGTCGCGCTGTTTGCGTTTTTCGGCTGAACTTTTACGTGCAGGCTTTGTGCGTTCGTTGATAGCCGACAAGTCGATGGAGCCTAAAATATTGAGCGATGGACGCTCTGTATCTTTTTCAGCGGCTTTGGGCTTCTTGTCGGCAGCAGGCTCTTTGGATTCTTCCTTTTCCCGAGTAGGCGGCTCTTCTGGTGTCTTGTCTTTTTGAGGAACCGAAGCTTCGACAACAGTTTGCGAAGGCTTATCTTCCGGCTTTTCATCAAATGGAGCAGCCGGCGTAGTCTCTTTAGATGCGCTCTCTTCTGCTACGGCTTGTGGTTCGGGTTGGATTTTTACCGGTGGCAACTCGTCTGCTGACGGGCCTGGCCATTCCTTTTTCTCTTCCTTATCTTTGGCAGGTTCAGGAGTCGGCGCTTCGATGGCAGGAGGCGCAGGAGCTTCTTCTTTCTTTTCGGGTGTAGCAGGAACTTCTTCTTTCCGAAAATGCAAGTCTTGATGAGGCTCAACGGCTTTCTTGAAGTCGTCGTCAATTTCTACTGATACGCCACGAATGATGATATCCTTGTCGTCGTCTTCATCGTCAAAATCAGGTGTGGGACGTTTGCGGTCTGCAAGCGAGATGGTCTCATGTTTTATGCTACCAAAATCCTTTTTACGTGCCTCCTCTTTAACTGATTTCTCTTTGTTAAATTCTGTCGCGAGCAGGTCGTACATCTCGCCGCTAATTTTGGCGTTTGGGTTATCTTCAATCTCAACACCTTTTTTTGTTAAAAAATCCACAATCCTCCCAGCCGAGACATTAAATTCCCGGGCTGCCTTATTAAGCCTCGTAACTTTGGTTCCTGCCATATACTTTGTCTTCCTGTGGAAATTTACTAGTGCGGTAAAAATACTTTTTTTATTCAAACTCTGCTTTTAAGATCCTGAGTACTTCGTTGACTGTCTCCTCTTCAAGGTCGGTACGCTTCAATAATTCAGCGGCATCCAGATTCAAAACGCTTCGGGCTGTATCGCAGCCGATGGCTTTCAATGCGTCGATAATCCACTGATCGAGTTCATCGCTGAACTCCTGGATGTCAACATCGTCGTCGATCTCGTTTTCAACGTCCCGATAAACGTCGATTTCGTATCCTGTAAGCTTACCGGCCAGCTTTATGTTGTAGCCACCTTTGCCAATGGCGAGAGAAACCTGATCGGGTTTCATGTACACATCAGCTTTCTTGGTTACGTCATCGATAGTGATTGAAGTAATCTTAGCGGGGCTAAGGGCACGCTGAATGTAAAGCTGAGCATTGGATGTGTAATTGATTACATCGATATTCTCGTTTTTCAATTCGCGCACAATGCCATGGATACGTGATCCTTTCATACCCACACAGGCGCCAACCGGATCGATGCGGTCGTCGTAAGACTCCACGGCAATTTTGGCTCTTTCGCCTGGCACCCGTACAATGTTCTTGATGGTGATAAGGCCATCGTAAACTTCAGGCACTTCCTGCTCAAAAAGTCGCTCCAAAAATACCGATGATACCCGAGACAAAATGATCTGCGGCGTATTGTTGCGCATGTCAACTTTAGAAACAACAGCACGAATGGTATCGCCTTTACGGTAATAATCGGTAGGAATCTGCTCTGATTTAGGCAACAAAAGTTCTATGCCTTCATCGTCCAAAACCAGGATTTCCTTCTTCCAAATCTGATACACCTCACCGGAAATGATCTCACCAATGCGGTCTTTATACTTATTATAAACATTATCTTTTTCGTACTCCTGCACCTTGGCGATGAGGTTTTGCCGGATGGTAAGGATTTCGCGGCGCCCGAAGTCTGCCATTTTTATCTCTTCTGACACTTCCTCTCCCACTTCAAAGTCGGGCTCAATACGAATAGCTTTGGAATATTCGATCTGCGTGCTTTCGTCCTCCACCTGACCATCTTCAACAATTTCGAGCATACGATAAATCTCAAGGTCTCCGCGGTCGATGTTTACGATTACGTCAACGTTTTCGGCAGTTCCGTATTTTTTCTCTATCATGTGCCTGAAAACCTCTTCCAGTATTCTCATCATCGTTTCGCGGTCGATGTTTTTGAAATCTTTAAATTCCGAAAAGGTTTCGACCAGATTAATGTTATCCATTGTTGTGGTATTTGTTGTTGTTTCTCTCTAAATTATTTAAACGATAAAACGACTTTTGCCTGCCGGATTTGGCCAAACGGAATAGTTACGGATTCCGTTGGTGCAGTTTTCTTTTTGCCCGGCAGCTTTTCCAATACGATAGTTTCACCGTCAACTGCACGCAAGACGCCTTCTATTAGTTGGTCGTCGGCAAGCGTCACCTGCAATTGCCGGCCAATATTTTTAGGGTACTGACGCAGAAGTTTCAGAGGGCTGTCGGCGCCAAATGAAGTGACGCGCAGCTCAAAATCTTCGGCTTCGCGATCAAGGCTGCCTTCGATAGCTTTGCTAAGAACGATGCAATCTTCGATGGTAACTCCTGTGTCGCCATCGATGGTGATGGTGATGGTGTTGCCAGCCGAGACCTTTGTTTCAATCACAAAACGATCGGTGCCTGCCAAAGCAGCACTTGCTAAACCTTCTATTTTTTCTTTATCAATCATCTTAAAAAATAGTAATAAAATAGGGGACTTGTGTCCCCTCGCTGATTACTCCGTGCCGTACTATTTTTGCTAAAAATACACCGTATTCTTCACCAAAAATCGGGCGCAAAGATACGAATTTTCCTTTACGCACTAAACAGTAACGAAAAATATTAAAGTAATGTGCTGATTAGGAATGAAGTTGTAAGAAGCTACGATTCTTGAAAAAGAAGTAGAGGGCAAGTCCGGCCATCAATATTCCGCTAATAAAAAAAACCATTTCGATACCTGCAAGAAAAACCACAGGCTGCACGGTAAGTGGCGACAAAAATTGTCCGGCATACACTGCAAAGTTAAGGTGCCCAACCTGGCGTCCGCGGCTCAGAACCGGTGCCATAGAAATGAGCCACAAGTTTGTATTTGGCATCAGCAATCCATTACCTAGGCCTGCAATTATTAATCCGGTCATAATGCCAGCATAACTGTCCACAGTACCCACCAACATGTATCCTGCGCCCATCAAACCAAAGGTGATCATGTAAATTTGATGAAAATTAAACAGCAACCTAATTTTTCCATAAAAATAGGATACAATGGCACCTGAGAGCACGGCAAAACTGATGGAAAAACCAACCTGGGAATTGGTAAGCTGTTTAACCTGTTGCAATAAAAATGGCACCTGGGTGGGAATTAAAAAAAAGAACAACATCCCTACAAAAGCACTGACGTACAGAAGCTGGTATTTTTGCACCCGCCTGACTGCAGCAGCAGGCTTTCTTTCGATCTCCATGCGCATTTGGTGCACCGGTTCCGTCAGGTATCGCATCGCCAAAAGCATGAGCACAAGTGAAAATAGGTAGATCAGAAAAGGCCAGCGCCAGGAAATGTCGGCAAGCAGACCACCGGCGGCAATGTACACCACACCGCCAAAACCCATGATGGCGCCCTGCCAGCCCAGGAAAACACTGCGCATACGCCCATGAAAATAATCACCGATGAGTGTTGTGTTGATCGTCATAATGCCGGCTACGGCAATTCCAAGAACGGCACGACCGGCCAGAATTAAATAGAGACTTTCGACGAAGAAGCCAGAAGCACCTCCTACAGCATACAAAGCAAGCGAGATGAGCAACAGACGGATTCGTCCATAGTGATCGATGATCTGACCAGCGACAGGGGCAAGCAATGCGATAAACAACGAAGGCAATGTGAGCATCAGCTTGCTCATCAGCTCGGCATGGGGCATTGCGTCATAATGCCGCGTAATGTCAGGGATGGCCGCTGTAATGATAGCGCCTGCCATCACGGTAAGGCTGCCGGTAAGAAGCAATGTGATTTTCAGCCCACTGCCCCTGACTTCGCTTGATGGTGTTTCCTGCTGCAAAATGATAGATCGATTAATGGATTTTCAAAAATAGGTTTTTTAGCACACGGCCATTCTAAAGAGTATGTTCCTTCAGGATACTGATCGGCCGCACTTTTGCCAATTTTCTAAATTTGGTGTTTAAGAATCATTGTTGTCCAGTAAACATAATATCCTTTAAATAGATTCTTCACTCCACTTTGTTTCGTTCAGAAT
>CAZTCX010000144.1:0-9475 GCA_964612515.1 uncultured Lentimicrobiaceae bacterium
TCGACTTTATTTTTGTAAGCAAACCCATCCAGGTGATTTACCATGTGGTAATTGCCACCCACAGTGGCGGCTTTTATCCGTCGGATCACCTGCCGGTGCTTGTTGAACTGGCGCTTTAAATTCTAAATGACAAACTTTTTATTTTCTAATTTAAAATCACTACCAAAAACTAACGCGCATGAATCGAACACCTAATGCACTGGCGGCAACGCCGATCTTCCTGGCATTTTTCTGTATGGGCTTCGGCGATGTGGCCGGGCCGCTCACCGGACTCGTTAAAGAAGAATTTCAACTATCCAACGCCATGGCACAGCTCATCCCGTTTATGGGCTTCGTCATGTTTGGCCTGCTCTCGCTGCCCATGGGCATTTATCAGGACCGCAAAGGCAAGAAATTTATCCTGATGCTCGGCCTTATTTTGGCGCTATTCGGTCTTGTGTTGCCAATCATGGGCAACTACAGTACGTTCAGCTTGTTGCTTCTTTCAATATTAATGCTCGGCGCCGGAGCTGCCACGTTGCAGGTGGCGGGCAATCCCATCATGCGCGATGTTTCGCCTGAAGGCAAATATTCACGCAACCTCTCGCTGGGGCAGTTTGTTAAAGCCATCGGCTCACTCTCCGGCGCGCTCATCCCACTGTTGGCAGTAGCGTATTGGGGGGCAGACTGGCGGATTCTCTTTCCTATTTACAGCGCCTTTTTGCTACTCACCATCGTCATCCTTTCGCTGGTGCGAATACAGCGGCCGATTACGAAAATCACTTCAGCAGCCACCTTCAAATCAACGTTTCGCCTCATGGGCAATCCCTACATTTTCCTGATGGTGATGGCAATATTTGTTTACGTAGGCGCCGAGGTTTCGATGAGCTCCCAACTGCCCATTTTCCTCGAAAGTCGCTACGGCATCGACCTTGCCACCATGGGAATAGCAGGCACCGGACTTTTCTTCATTTCGCTGATGATTGGTCGTTTCCTGGGCGGTGTCATCCTCAACTGGATAAGCCCGCGCACTTTCCTCACCATCACGCTGCTGCTCTCACTGTTAGGATTGGCCGGAATGTTTATACAAAACCAGACAGCAGCCATCATCAGCATTATTGTAATAGGAATGAGTTTTGCCAATATTTTCCCGCTCATCTTTTCCATCACTGTCGATTGGTTGCCCAGCCGTAGTAACGAGCTTTCCGGGCTGATGGTGACGGCAATTGTTGGCGGAGCATTTATCCCGCCAATCATGGGGTTGGTGGCCGACAACATTGGCATCATGTTGAGTTTTGTCGTGCCAATGTTATGCATCCTTTACATCTTATGGGTAGCCCTTGTCGGGAAAAGAAAATGGCAGCAACCTTCTTTTGAAAAGTGAAAAAGACCAATGCCGCCCGCATCCTCGACCAGCACAATATCGAATATCAATTGCTGGAATATCCGGTGGACGAAACCGATCTGAGCGCAACCACGGCCGCTGCTAAAATTGGTATTCCGGTGGAGACCGTTTATAAAACATTGGTGCTGCATGGCGACAAAACGGGCAATCTTATCGCTGTGATCCCCGGCGACGCCGATGTGGATCTAAAAAAACTGGCAGCGTTGAGTGGCAATAAAAAATGCCTGATGCTTCCGCTCAAAGAGGTGCAAAATGCAACGGGTTACATTCGGGGCGGCGTGTCACCATTAGGTCTTAAAAAGGATTATCCGATATTTATTCATTTTGAAATTAGAAATCATCCAAAAATATCTGTCAGCGCCGGGATGCGCGGAGTTCAGTTGCAACTGGCTCCCGAAGATTTGATTGCCGTCACCGGTGCAACCATCGGCAACATAACGGCGGATTGAGGATGGAAGCTCCAAAACACAATTATCAAATGACAAATAAATCACAAACAATCAAATCTCAAAAACCTGGGTGGGTTTGCGCGTTGGTTTTTTGAAAATTGAGATTTATTTGATTATTGTTTTATTGTCGTTTGGGATTTAGAAAAAGCGCTCGTTTATTTAAAACCAAAACCATAGATGAACAGAAGAAATTTTATTACCAAAACCACCATTGCTGCTTCCGGCGTAGTTGCAGCGTCATCTCTATTTCAAAAAAAAGCAATGTCCGAAACGCTTCCTGCGTCTGTTGTTTCAGGCACCGCTATTCGGCCGATTGCTATTAGTACCTGGGTGCATGGGCTTGAAGCCAATCGCGTGGCTATGGAGATGATGCAGCAGGGCAGCCGCGCACTCGACGCGGTGGAGGCCGGCGTAAAAACCGCCGAAGCCGATCCTGAAAATCAAAGTGTGGGAATCGGCGGACGTCCCGACCGCGACGGCCATGTAACCCTCGACGCATCCATAATCGACGAACATGGAAACTGCGGCGCGGTGGCTTACCTCCAACATATTGTTCATCCTGTTTCTGTAGCGCGGCTGGTGATGGAAAAAACGCCGCATGTGATGCTGGTGGGGGATGGCGCGCTTCAGTTTGCCCTGGAAAACGGATTTCAAAAAACCGATTTGCTCACAGCTAAGTCGCGCAAAGAATGGGAAGAGTGGAAAAAAGAGAGCAAATATCATCCTGTCCCCAACATCGAAAACCTCGACACCATCGGGCAGATTGTAATCGATGCAGCCGGCAACCTTTCGGGCGCATGCACCACGAGCGGCATGGGTTTTAAAATGAATGGACGCGTGGGCGATAGTCCTATCATCGGCGCGGGGTTGTATGTGGATAACGAAGTGGGCGGCGCAACAGCCACAGGCATTGGCGAGCTGGTAATACGAACCGTAGGCAGTTTCCTGGTGGTGGAGCTGATGCGCAATGGACGCACGCCACAGCAAGCCTGCGAAGAAGCAGTGATGCGGATAGCCAACAGCAAGATTGATCTTACCGATGCGCAGGTGGGTTTTGTAGCTGTGAATAAAAATGGTGAAACGGGAGGATACAGCCTTCGTCCCGGTTTCGATTATGCCTTAGCCATCGGCGACGAAAACAAAATGATTCCGTCAGAGAGCTATTTTAAATAAATTTTTAAAACGAAAAAACAATGAAAGTATCAGCTAAAACACATTCCCTGTCAAAAAATAAAGTTTCCATTTTTATACTCTCAATAGTCTTGCTGCTGATGGTTGGCTGTGGCGAAAAGAAAGATCGGATAACCCGCTACGTCGATCCACTTATCGGCACCGATGCGCACGGACACGTTTATCCCGGAGCGGCTGTGCCTTTCGGAATGGTGCAGCTCAGCCCCGACACGCGCAAAGATAGCTGGGATGGCTGCTCAGGCTATCACTATTCTGACGGCACCATCATGGGATTTAGCCACACCCACCTGAGTGGAACAGGTGTGGGCGATTACGGCGACATCAGATTTATGCCCACCACCGGAACAATCATCACTGATCCGGGAACAGAAGAAAATCCAGATGAGGGATACCGTTCGCGTTTTAATCATAAAAACGAAACTGCTTCTGCCGGTTATTACAGCGTTTTGCTCGACGATTACAACATCAGGGCGGAGCTAACCGTCACATCCCACGCTGGTTTTCATTGCTATACTTTTCCGGCCACCGACCAGGCCAACATCATCATCGACCTTACCGAAGGCGTTACTTCCGACAAGATTTTAGAGCTTTGGATAGAGATCATCAGCGACACCGAAATCCAGGGGTTGCGTCGTACCAGCGGATGGGCGGAGAACCAATATGTTTTTTTTAATGCTGAATTTTCAAAGTCTTTCAAAAGCTATGGCTTGGTCAAAGATGGAACCGAACAACCGCTTGAAAAGAGAGTGGAAGGTGCCGATCTTAAAACATGGCTCACCTTTGCCACCAAAACGGATGAGCAGGTAAAGGTAAAAGTTGGTATTTCAGCGGTGAGTGCAGAAAATGCACGCATGAATCGCCAGGAGGAATTACCGGACTGGAACTTTGAAAAAATTCGCCGTAAGGCAAATAACCTTTGGCATGATGAGCTGACGAAAATAGAAGTGGACGCTGATAAAGCTTCGGACGAAAGTCTTCGGGTGTTTTACACGGCGCTTTACCATGCGATGCTCAATCCTAATCTTTATAGTGATGTGGATGGCAGCTACCGCGGTCACGACAACGAGATTCACAAAACAGAAAGTGGCTTCAATTATTACACGGTATTTTCTTTATGGGATACCTATCGCGCGGCACATCCGCTGCTCACTCTGCTGGACGAAAAACGCACCAACGATTTCGTTCGCACAATGCTTTTGCAATACCAGCAGGGCGGCTTGCTTCCGGTGTGGGAACTGGCTGCAAACGAGACCAACTGTATGATTGGCTACCATGCTGTGTCGGTGATTGCTGACGCTTACGCGAAAGGTATCCGCAGTTACGACACGGAACTGGCGCTGGAAGCCTGCGTAAAGAGCGCTATGCAGGATCATTTTGGTCTGAAATGGTACAAAGAGTTGGGGTATATCCCTTCCGATGAAGAATCGGAATCGGTGTCAAAAACACTCGAGTATGCTTACGACGACTGGTGTATTGCACAATTAGCAAAAGGGCTGGGCAAAGAGGATGTTTACGAAACATTTACAAAGCGGGCGCAGAACTACAAAAATATTTATGATCCACAGACAAAATTTATGCGCGCCAAGCTCAACAGCATGTGGTTTTCACCATTCGACGCGCACGAAGTCAACTTTAATTATACCGAAGCCAACTCATGGCAATACAGCTTTTATGCACCGCAGGATGTAAGCGGACTGATGCAACTCATGGGTGGTCCTGAAGTTTTGGCAACGCAGCTCGATAGTCTCTTCTCGGCTCCCGAGGAAACCACCGGTCGGCGTCAGTCGGATATTACCGGGCTAATAGGCCAGTACGCCCACGGCAACGAGCCAAGCCACCATGCAGCTTATCTTTACAACTACTGCGGCCAGCCATGGAAGACGCAGGCGCTGGTGCGCAAAATTATGCGCGAGCTTTATACCCATCAGCCGGATGGCCTGTGTGGCAATGAGGATTGCGGACAGATGTCGGCGTGGTACGTAATGAGCGCCATGGGATTTTATCCGGTAACGCCTGGTTCTAATATCTATGCCATCGGTAGTCCGGCTTTCGCAAGCATAACTTTGCATCTTGAGAATGGGAAAAAGCTCGTCATTGAAAGCGTCAATTTTTCTGAAGAGAACATTTACATACAAACAGCAACCCTCAACAGTAAGGTTTTACCAAACAGTTACCTGACGCACCAGCAAATCATGGATGGCGGACTTTTGCGTTTCGAAATGGGCGCTTCGCCCAACAAAGCCTGGGGCAGCAGTGGAAATGAAATTCCTGTTTCGGCCATCGACACATTGCTCATTACTCCGGTGCCTTTTGTAGCCGAAGGGGCTACTGTATTTTACAATTCGCAGCAGGTGGCGCTGGGCTGCGCCGACCCAGCCGCCACTATTTACTTCAGCACCGATGATACATGGAAAATGGGAAAATATGAAACACCATTTAGCGTAAGCGAAAACACCATCGTGAATGCTTATGCCGAAGCCGAAGGGAAAAGGAGAAGCTATGCAACCACCTCGCGCATGATGAAAATTACCAGTGGGCGCACCATCACGCTCAAGTCGGCCTACGCCAATCAGTACAATGCTGGCGGCGATATGGCGCTGATCGATTACCAACGTGGTGGCGCCGACTTTCGAACGGGAAGGTGGCAGGGCTACTACGGCGTGGATCTGGAAGCCATCGTTGATTTGGGAAAGTCGCAAAGCATTCAATCAATTTCGATGGGGTTTTTGCAGGATATCAATTCATGGATTTTCATGCCGCAACAGGTCGATTATTACACTTCATCAGATGGCCAGAATTGGCGTTTGGCAGGGAAAGTAGGCACGCCGGTGGAAGCCACTTATCCGGAGCCGAAGACCGCCGACTTCACAGCAAAAACGGGTGGTGCAAAAGCCCGCTACATAAAAGTGCTGGCACACAATATCGGCCCATGCCCCGACTGGCACAAAGGCGCCGGTGATCCCGCCTGGATTTTTGCTGATGAGATTGTGATTGAGGGGGAGTGAAGGGATGGTCAGATCTAGAGCTAAAATTGTTGACGATGAATAGAATTGATTACGATAAAAAAAGGCGATTCCTTTCGAAAAGGTTAATTGAAGCCCGGGAACAAGCCGGGCTTTCACAAAAGCAAGTATGCGACAGCAAGATTGTTTCACAAAGCGAGTTGTCAAAAATTGAGAATGGAGTCAGACGTATTGATTTCATAATTTTATTGGAACTGGCAGCATTTTACAATCAACCCATATCATTTTTTATTTCTGAAAAGGAATCATTAAAATAAACATCCATGGATAAAGCATTCAAAATTCCACCGAAATCGCCTGGTCATTTAACAAAAACAATAGAAATGCCTGACATTTTAAAAAAGTTGGTTGGTAGCGAATTTAAATTAACAGGGAAAACCCGGACGGATGGAGCAAACATCAGAAAACTAATTGCCAATGAATTACTCAATCATGGACTACCTGAAGGAGCAAATGAAGGAGAGTTTGAAATTGTCCCGCCCAAGAAAAAAGGAGTACCCAGAATGCTTAGGGAGTTCATTGATTCGTATGCTGTGACAAGTGGCAAGTCTTATAATCTGCAAGTATGGAACAGGATACCTAATTGCAAAACTGTTCTGGTAAAATATGATTCAGGAGCAACATTAAAATGTGATGATGTCAGGTACGTTTTAGTTAAAATTGATTCTCTAAAAAGCATTATTTCATCAATCCTCATACTTTCACCAGATTATATTGAAGCTCATTTTGGGAAATTTGGGAAACCTACAATTAAATACCAGCTATTAATATCAACCAAAGTTCGAAATCAGATTTATTCAAGCGAGTCAAAAATTCTTGGTTATCCGGATTCAAAAAAGCTAACCTATTTGATTACTGATACATTCAAGGATACTGATAGCTCAATTGCTATGGAGCCAGTCTTACAAAATTTGTTTTCAATCAAATTATTGACCGAGATAGTAGCTAAAAATCTCATTGGTAAGAAACTGGAAAATAGTACCACAAAGACCAGAGGACAAGCACTTGAGAGATTGACGATTGAACTTTTAGGTTATAAAATGATGGGTAATGAAATGCTTTTCGGAGGTTTTCCTGACATTCCGAATCAGCTATTAGAAGTGAAGGTTCAAGATTCACCAACGGTTGATTTGGGTCGGTTTACTCCTGAGAAAGAGGAGGTTGTTGTTGCGGAATCTAATTTGACCACTTTTGATGTTCGGTACCTGATTGCTCTCACAAATCCACTAACATCCATTATTGAGGGTATCATACTTGCGCCAGGAGAAAAATTAGGTGAGATTTTTACCTACGTCAGTGATGTAAGCTTTAAATGCCAACGTTCGATTCCGATGAGTTTTTTCGACTCTTACGAAGGCCAATGTCTTTACAATCCTTAAAATCCAAACGACTGATTAACCAATGAATTAAGTTTTGATTCCAACTTCGTAATATCTTTTTTTGCTGCGGAAAGCTCATTCAATTTCTTTACTATTTCAACGATCTGTTTGGAGAAATCTTTGCCAGGATCGGGGATTGGATATTTTTCGATGTACTGTGAAAAATATCTCCTTCTTCCTGAATACAATTTATTGTTAAAACACAAATCGTGATAACGTGCCATAAGATCAGAATTTGCGACACCTTGAATTAGAAGCAGTAACTCCTTTTCTATCTCCGTTTGAGCAACAATCCAATAACAATTGCCATTCACTACAGAACCATTTTCATCATAAAAAAATCGTGCCTCAACACTAATGTCAGGAAATACTAATTTAGGGAAAGCCCACAACTGAGGGTTTTGTGGGACCCACATTTCATAATATTTACGACCTGCTTCCATCAAATAATGACGACTTTCTAATTGCTCTTTATTGTCCTCAAAATACTTTTTCGCTTTCGGGTATCCTTCCAGGTCAATAACCAATCGTTTTCCGTTTTCAGAATAATGTGGATAGATTATTTTTAGATCGTTCTCGGAAGAGAAGCACCAACGTCGAATGTTTTCTTGCGATATTAATTTTTTAAACAAAGAGCTTTCTGGGATAATTGAGCCATCATCCCAATTCTGTTTGAGAAAAACATTGTCTGCACATGATTTTGCTCCAACTCTGACTTTAAATTTATCCCCGATGAAAAACGCAGCACTACTATTGATTTGATCAATCCATTGATTTTCTTCTGCGTTAGTCATTTGCCAAATATCTGCCTTATTTGGTGTATGCTTTAAGAAACCAACAGAGTAATTGTATTTTTTATCGAGAACCGAATAAACCCCTGATTTGTTACTATTTAAAACCTGAAATAAAGATTTAGCTGTAATTGCATCTTTTTCTGAGCCATTTACAACCTCATAAATTTTAGCAAACATCCCATGTGTTGAAGGCTGCGTTTTTTTGGCTTTTTTTCGTCCTATGAAAATTGCTGGTAAAACTGCGGCATCGAATAGTTTTGTATCACCTAAATCAATAACTTCAATAGGTTCGTAATTGTCAAGCAAAAAAGTTCTGATAGATTCTCCGCTTTTAGTGAAAAGATACCTATTCGAAGTTATTACACCCAGTAATCCACCTTTTTTTAAAACATTAGTCATGGCAATTAAAAAAGGATAATACAAGTCTATCCGACCTTTCAGATTAAAGCGCTTTGCAATTTCTTGCGCTTTTTCCGCTCCAAGCAACTGAGTTCTGACGTAAGGTGGATTGGCAATAATCAAATCGGCATATTCGCCATTGATGCTTTGAGTAAATAAATCCAATGGCTCAGAGCTGGCTCCCTCGGTATTTAAAAAGTCTTTGTTTTGAATATCAAAATCAAATTTAAACTCTGAAAGTTTTGCTTTTGCAGTGATTAAATAGTCAATGTTTGTATCAAAACCTTTTAGATTAATCTTATCATTTGCAGAATCAAACTTTCGCGCAATAGAAGCCAAAAGTTCACCTTCGCCACAGGCAGGATCAAGAATAGTAAATGAAGTCGTAGGGGCTTGATGAATCTCTGAAATTAATTTTTCAGCAAGAAAATCAGCCAATTCCGTTGGTGTAAATGTTGCACCTGAATTTTTTATTGTTACTTCATTTAGCTTATTCATTTTGCAAAGATAAGAATAATAATATTCCAATAAGGAATATTTTGAGAAAATGCAAAAAAGACTAACCACCAGATTAATCCAATATCAAAAAATTCAATAACCCAAACAGCTATTAGTATTTGAAATTGCTAACCCCGGCCTTTGGTGATTATTCCCGCTACCTCTCCCCCGCCTCCCCCGCCATCACAAATCGTAAGGTACCACCCGCCACCAGTTGCTGATGATGCAGCTTTAAGTCGTCGATACGCTGGCCGTTGAACCACACCTCTTTTACATAGACGTTTTCGGGGCTTTGGTTTTCGGCAATGATTTTTAATATTTTGCCATCACCCACCTGCACGATTGCCTCCTTCACCGT
>CAZTCX010000145.1:0-854 GCA_964612515.1 uncultured Lentimicrobiaceae bacterium
ATTGGTGATTCTGCTCCTTATGGCATTTATGTTCCAGTTGATAAGTGGCTTGGTGAGTTGGCAGTTTCAGCAGGTTTTAGTGATTATACCTTTGAAAAATTAAGGGACAGGAATATTAAATGGAAAAATAGAAAACACACCGTTCCTTTACATGAAGGACGACTTTGGATAAATAGTTAAGAAATGGCAGAATCATTATCACACAAATTCGGACAAATAATTGGCGAACTTTTGGAATTGGCTTTGGAGCCACAATTGCAGAAGTTTGCAAGAAAACACAAACTTTATCTTGATAAAAAAGGGATAAGAAAAGCAAGGTCAGGAAAGAAAGTTTCTTGGACAGATGCCAGAGGAAATAAACACGACTTAGATTTTGTACTTGAACGTGGCGGTACTGAAAACAAAATAGGTGTTCCAGTTTCGTTCATTGAATCCGCATGGAGACGCTACACAAAACATTCAAGAAACAAGGCACAGGAAATTCAAAGTGCAATTTTACCTTTAGCCACCAAATACAAAAGTTCATCTCCTTTTGTTGGTGTAGTATTGGCAGGTGTGTTTACAAATGGAGCATTGACACAATTAAAATCGCTTGGTTTTGGTGTGCTTTATTTCCCTTATGAAACGGTTGTAAAAGCATTCTCGAAATTTGGAATAAATGCTGCATTTGACGAAAAAACAGCAGAGGCAGATTTCAGAAAGAAAATTGACAGTTGGAATAAGTTGCCGAACAAAGTAGATGTTGCTAAAGAGTTGATGAAGCTGAATAAAAAAGACGTTGATGAATTTTTGAGTTCACTTTCTGATTCTGTTTCACGCTTCATTGAACGGATTATCATATTGCCACTTCACGG
>CAZTCX010000145.1:864-9427 GCA_964612515.1 uncultured Lentimicrobiaceae bacterium
AACAGCATAAACGAAGCTATTGACTTTCTAAATATGTATTCCGAAGACAAACCCAAACTTCCATTGAGCAAATATGAAATCATCATCAAATACAACACAGGGGATAGGATTGAAGCAAGTTTCAAGGACAAAAAAGACAGTATTAAATTTTTAAAAACATATCTATAAAAAAGCACGAACGCCCAACACGCGGTATAAAACATTGGGGTTTAAGGGTTATTCAAACTTTCTGCCCCGCATTAAGTTCGTGGTATCTTGACAGGAAATCGCCCGCAAACGGCAACTTTTCATACCGCCAACCGTTGACTCAAAATATTAATCCTTTATCGGGTTTTTAGAATGTTTCAGATGCTGAAAGATAAAACCCGGTAGATTTCTCACCAAATCCGAAATCGATGGCAAGATTAGTACGCGATTTCTTATCGACCATAACACGTAACCCAAAGCCATAGCCGGGCTTTACCGATTCGAATAAACCCAGGGAATCTATCGGGCTGTTTGCCGTGGTAGCATTCACAAACACGCCGCCGCCCCATACACCATTTGGTTTCCCCGAAAACTTCCACGCTTCTGAGCCTCAGCTGCTGCCCCAAATCTTAAAAACAAACAAATGAAATACTTGTTTGACATACTAATAAGATATACTTTTGCTGTGCTAAAATAAGAAATTATGAAAACTGTATCATTAAAAATTGACGAGGCGATTTTTGTAGAGACTGAAAAAATTCTTTCAGAAATTAAAAAACCAAGAAACAGATACATTAACGAAGCACTTGATTTTTATAATCGATGGCAACGACGGGCTATTTTAGAAGACAAACTCAGGCAGGAATCTGATTTGGTAAAAGTAGATTCGATGGCTGTTCTAAAAGATTTTGAGGAGATTGATTATGTCGATTAAGCAATATGAAATCTGGACTGCTGATTTAAATCCACAAATTGGAACTGAACCCGGAAAAACAAGACCCGTGCTCATTATCCAAACAAATGTTCTCAATCAAATTCCACATCCATCAACGATAGTTTGTCCGTTGACGACGAATACGAAAGAAGGCTCGGATATTTTACGCGTACATTTAAAAAAAGGAGAAGCAAATTTACTTCAAGATTGTGATGTAATGATCGACCAAATCAGGGCTATCGACAATAATCGACTCATGAAAAAAGTTGGAGATTTACCAAAAAACCTGATTGAAACAGTTAAAGAAAATCTGTTGATAATAATTGATTTGGAATAAATCAAAAAATATTCACCACAATAGTTCCCATTCGCTATCCCAGTGGCATCAAGTGAATCTGATGCATCTCTTTTGTTTTGGTTCCAAAGTTTCTCCTACTCAAATGGATTCCCATTTGCTGCGGGCGCTATCGCATTCCACTCATTTACTTCCAACCTACCGATTTCCACCCTCCCCGGTTTGAAATTGTTTTTGATTTCTAAATACCCACGAAAGGGATAGTCCGTTGTTTGTGTGGCGATTAACCAAAAACATTGGGCGGAGGCGCGGTTAGTTTTTATATTTATTGACCTCCCAACTACTCAATTGGATTGTCACTCGCTAAAAGCTATAATTTTGAACCCTTTATGACAACGAAAATGATGAAGATAATTCTTGCAATAACGATCTCTTTGTGGGTTTCGGCCTCGCTGCCGATTCAGGCGCAGCCGGTGCAAAAGGCCATGCAATTCGACAAAAAAATCACACAGAATGTGAAGATGAAATACCTGCTTTATCTGCCAGCCGATTACATCGACGACGGCAGCCGAAGCTTTCCGTTGATGCTTTTTCTGCACGGCTCCGGCGAGCGTGGCGACGACCTGCAGCTTGTCAAAAAAAACGGCCCGCCCAAAGTTGCCGTAAAAATGAACCTTCCGTTTATCATCCTTTCGCCACAGTGCCCGATGAGTGAACCCTGGTGGAATATCGAAAATGTAAAAGTGCTGCTCGACGACATCATCAGCCGCTATCCTGTCGATCGCGACCGTATCTACGTCACCGGCCTGAGCATGGGCGGTTTTGGTACCTGGGAAATGATAATGAAATATCCTGACCTGTTTGCTGCCGCGGCTCCCGTGTGTGGCGGCGGTTACACGCATCGCATCCACCTCATCAAGGATGTGCCGGTGTGGGTATTCCACGGGCAAAAAGATAACATTGTGCCCATCGAGTACAGCCAGCGAATGGTAAATGCGCTGATGGACTATGGCGCCGAGGTGGAGTTTACGGTTTATCCAGATGCCGGCCACGACGCATGGACGCCAACCTACAACAATCCGGAGCTTTACGAGTGGCTGCTGAGCCATTCAAAACACAAAAAAGAGTAACCACCACAACTTTTACAACATGAAGTTTAGACGACACTATTTTCTATTTTTAATAATTCTTGTTTCCACAACACTATTTGGCCAAGCCTCCGCCATCAAGCATTTGGAGCCACCCTTCTGGTGGATCGGAATGCACAATCCCACCCTGCAACTGCTGGTGCATGCCGACAACATTGCCAATTGTAAACCTTCGATTGACTATCCCGGCGTGATTATTAATAAAATTTCGACAACTGACAATCCCAACTATCTCTTTATCGATCTCGACATAAGTGAAGCGAGTGCAGGAACATTTATTATCAAATTTGAATGTAAAGGCAAAAAGACTTTGGATTACGAATACGTCCTATTGCCTCGCACCAAAAGTTCGGCGTCGCGCAAGGGTTTCGACGAAAGCGACCTGATTTATCTCGTCCTTCCCGATCGCTTCGTCAACGGTGACCCAAAAAACGACTCACAGCCCGGCATGCTCGAAGCTGCCGACCGCAGTAATCCCAACGGACGCCATGGCGGCGACCTGCAGGGCGTGATGCAAAAACTGGATTATATCGACAGCCTGGGCGTTACGGCACTTTGGCTCAACCCGGTGCTGGAAAACAACATGCCCGCCTATTCGTACCACGGCTATGCCATCACCGATTATTACAAAATAGATCCGCGCATGGGAACCAACGAGGATTTCCGCAGTCTCAACGAGATGCTGCACCAGCGGGGAATGAAGGCGGTGATGGATATGGTTTTTAATCATTGTGGCCTCAACCACTGGTGGATGAAGGATTTGCCAGCCAACGACTGGGTGCATCAGTTTTCAGAGTTCACCAAATCCAATTTCCGCATCTCCACGGTTTTCGATCCTTACGTTTCAAAATATGATGAAACGCTTTTCGTTACGGGCTGGTTCGACACGTCGATGCCCGACCTGAATCAGAAAAACCCATTCCTGATGACCTATCTTACCCAGAACAGCATTTGGTGGATTGAATATGCAGGGCTTGATGGCATCCGCATGGACACCTATCCGTATCCGTACAAAGAACAGATGGCGCAGTGGGCAAAAAGTGTGCTGGAGGAATATCCTGATTTTTCGATCGTAGGCGAAGTGTGGATGGGCGTGCCGGCGCAAGTGGCTCTTTGGGAAAGCGATCCGGCAATAAAAGCAGGATATGAATCGCATTTGCCCTACGTTTTCGACTTTGCCATGTACGATGCGTTCGGCAAGGCTTTTACTGAAACTTCGGGCTGGTCAACGGGCATAACGCGGATGTACGACGTGCTGGCACAGGATTTTGTGTATGGAGAAAATCCCAATGTGGTGATTTTTCCTGACAATCATGACGGCAGCCGCCTCTTTACCAAAATCGGCGAAAGCCTGGCCAATCAGAAACTTGCCGTAGCTTTTACGCTTACCACGCGCGGAGTGCCGCAACTTTATTACGGCACCGAAATATTGATGAGCGGCAGCGAAAGCGACGGCCACGGTAAGATGCGCAAAGATTTTCCGGGTGGATGGCAAACTGATTCCGCAAACAAATTCGCAGCTTCAGGGCGCACCGCCGACGAAGAAGAGATGCTGCGCTTTACGCAAATACTGGCCAACTATCGTAAAAATCACAAGGTTTTGCAAACCGGCAAACTCACTCATTTTATTCCGCAGGACAATGTGTATGTTTATTTCCGTCATAATGACGACGCGCTGATGATGATCATACTCAACAACAGCAGCGAAAGCCATCCTTTGGATTTGAAACGCTACGATGAGATGACGCAAGACATCAGCATCGGAATAAATGTACTCGACGGCAGCAAGGTGGAATTAAAAGATTTGACTGTTCCCGCCAAGGAGGCGCTGGTGATAAAATTGCGGTAAACGCTAAACTTGCGGAAGATGAAAGCATTTTTAAAAATGAATTATTTAAACGCTGATTTTAATTGTTGTTTTAATGAGATAATCACAACATTAAATGCCCACACTACCCCTCATTCCCCTAATGGGGATGCCAGCCCGCACACTCTCGATTGTGCGATGGCATCTCCCCCTTTAGGGGGTTGGGGGGTGCGCGATGGGAAGTCTTTCACAAAAGGTAGCAATTTAGCTATTGTTGAATATTTGAATGATTGCACCACTAATTGCTTCTTTGTTTACCTCACCCCCGACCCCTCTCCAATTGGAGAGGGGAGCACTCCTGCCGAGCCTTTTGGGAGCTCGCTTGGCGGAGCGCTTCGCTTGGGTTCTCCCGCTTTTCCACGAAAGAGAGCTCCCTTCCCCGCGTCGGGGAAGGGTCGGGGATGGGGCATTAGCGGCGAAAAGACTGAAACAATTGCTGAAAGCATTAGCGCCTAAATAATTATCACAAAAGCTATTTAAAAGCCATCATTTATTAAAAAAAAAACCAATGAAACTCTTTTACTTATTAATTATCACACTGACTGCTTCACTGCTGAATCCCGCAGCAGCGCAGCCCATTTTTCCGGAAGACGGGCCTTTGTACAGCGATGACGGGGTGGCGCGCATCGACATCACCATCAACCCCGATACGCTGGCCTGGCTTTATAAGCCGGAGAACCAGCAAAGCGACATCGAATATCGGGCAGAGTTCGTCTTTGACAATGGCACCCTGCGCGACACCATCCACGAGATTGGTTTCAGGCTGCGCGGCAACACGTCACGGGCTTCAGCCAAGAAATCGTTTAAAGTTTCCTTCAATCGCTACCAAAGTGGCCGCAAATATTTCGGCGTGGAGAAGCTCAACCTCAACGGCGAGCACAACGATCCCACGGTGGCGCGCGCCAAAATTAGCTGGGAGCTTTGTCGCAACGCCGGCATTCCCGCATCACGCGCGTCGTTTGTCCGGGTTTACATCAACGGCAACTATCACGGGTTGTATGTCAGCGTGGAGCATATCGACGAAGAGTTTATAGAAAAGCGTTGGGGCAGCGACGGAAATTTGTACAAATGCCTCTATCCCGCCGATCTGAATTATTTGGGCAACGACCCTGATCTTTATAAATTTACTTCAGGCGACCGCCGCGCTTATGAATTAAAAACCAACAAAGTAGCTGACGATTACAGCGGCCTGGCGCATTTCATCGATGTGCTCAACAACACGCCCATTGCTGATTTGCCTTGCGAATTGGAAAAAGTTTTTAATGTGCAGGATTACCTTAAAGTGGCCGCAATGGATGTGATGACAGCCAACTGGGATGGTTATATTTTTAATAAAAACAATTTTTATCTCTATGATGATCCCGCAACCGGACGATTTGAATACATACCTTACGACCTCGACAATACCTACGGCATCGATTGGTTTGGCATCAATTGGGCAACGCGCAACATTTATGAGTGGGGCAACGATTCGGAATACCGCCCGCTGTATGAAAGGCTGATGGACGTTCCCGAATACCGCGACTGGTTTTCGTATTATCTCAATCAAATCAGTGCGCTGATGACTCCGACACCGTTTTTTGATCGCCTCGAAGTTATCAAAAATCAAAACTATCCCTTCATCGTCAACGATCCTTATTATCCGCTCGACTACGGCTATACGCCCGCTAATTTCCTGAGTGCATTCACCAATGGTACCGGAGCGCATGTGCCGATGGGAATTACAGAATATGTAACCAGCCGCCGCACTTCAGCCTCAAATCAATTGCAATTGAATAACATCCGACCAATCGTAAATTACCTTGCGGCTACACACAATGGCGCCGGTGGAAACGCCTGGATTGAAGCCACCGTGACGGACGACGATCCGGTGGACGTGACGCTGCTATATCAGATTAATAATGGTGATTGGCTGACTGCGACGATGACCGCAGGTGACGACAATAGATTTTCGTTACAGGTGAATTTGCCGGAGGGTCTTTCGGTTATCAATTATCAAATTAGTGCTACCGACGATCATGGCCATACTACGCTGTATCCTTGCGAACCGAAAACGATGACCATCAGCCCCGCATCTGGGTGGCCGCTTTTCATCAACGAGCTGCTGGCAAGCAACGAAACGGGCATCACCGACGAAGCGGGCGAATACGAAGACTGGCTGGAAATCTACAACGCCGGCGATAATCCCATCTGGCTCGGCGATAAATACCTGAGCGATAATTTTGCCAATCCCGGGAAATGGCCCATGCCCGATTATACGATTCAGCCAGGCGAATTTTTGTTGGTTTGGTGTGACGAAGACCAGGAGCAGGGAATGTTCCATACCAACTTTAAGCTGAGCAAAGGCGGAGAGGAACTTGGGATTTTTGATGCTGAAAGCACCGGCTTTGCGCCCATTGATACCCTCACTTTTCCGGCACAGGAAACCGACATCTCTTATGGCCGGCTTCCTGACGGCTATAGCTTTTGGAAATATTTTGAATTTCCCACCCCCGGCATCAGCAATCTTTTGAGCGATATTAATGATCAACCAACTGCACAACAAGCGTTTTACGGCTTCCCAAATCCTGTAAAAGGAAATACCATTTATCTAAACCAAACATCCAATCTTCAAATTATCGACATGAGGGGAAAACTTTGGATGGATGAAAAAGAATGTTCGCAGGTTTCAATTTCCATTTTGCCTCCCGGTATTTATTTGCTAAAAACCAGCCAGGGCGGAGTTTTTAAATTGGTCAGGCAGTAATTTGTTAACCATTAATTATCAAACGCATGTTAGCATTTCAAAAGAAACACACTTCATTGTTTTCGGCAGTACTTGCACTTCCAGCCACAGCGGTTGGGTTTGCATTATCCACCCAAATAGCTGCACTAAGCTGGATATTGTCGAAGAAGTACGGCCTCGAAATTCATGAGGTTGCCTTTGTTTGGTTAGCCGGGCCTATTGCCGGCATCTTCGGGCAGGTAATCGTTGGCCTTATCAGCGATAATATTTGGTTTATGGGAGGCCGCCGCCGTCCCTTCATTATTATTGGCGGCATCGTAAGCTCCATTGCCTTTCTTGCGTTGCCTTACATTCGGGAAATCTCACATATTACCGGAATATCCGACATCATTATCATAGCTTCGGTCATAGCACTTTTTCTGGATTTGTCGGTTAACGTCACCTTCAACCCTGCCCGCTCGATAATCGCCGATCTTACCACTGAAGGAAAACAAAGAACCTCAGGCTATGTCTGGATGCAGATCGTTTCGGGTTTCTTTGGCGTTTTTGCTTATTTCCTTTCGATGCTATTCGGCAACGAAACACTACTTTACATTGCGGCCGTATTGGTTTTTGTTATGGCTGTCTTTCCTATTTTACTCATCGAAGAAACCAAAACGGAAAAAATTAAATCAACTGCGCCATCAGAAAATTATGGTGTCTGGCAAATCATCGAGGAAATATACCCACTCTATGGCTTTTTGGTTTTTGGTGTTTACAGCGTTTTCAATCATTTCTTCAAGTGGCTTTTACCGGCACATAATATAATTCTGATACTCGCGCTTGCGTATTCCGTAATCATTGGCGTGGTAATAATTCTGAAAGGAGTAAAAAATCCATCTGATAAAAACGAATTCCAAAAAATAATGCTGGCGCACTCATTTACCTGGGTTGCCTTTCAAAGCATGTTTATCATGTCAGGTTTTTTTATCGAAAACAGGATACTACCAAACATAGAACTCTCTGGAATTATCGCCAACTGGTTTGCCGAAAGGCTTACAGGGCTTGCTCAAACTGCCGATTCGTCGATAGGAAACATTCTTTCGCTGGGCTTTTTAATCCTTAATTTTATTGGTGCAATTTTCCCCATTGCCCTGCAGGCTATTGCCCGAAAAATCGGCAGGGTACGTACCTATATTTTAGCACTCTCATTTTCGGCCATTGGCTATTTCTACATCGCTTTCCTGGGAACTGTCGAAACCGATTTTTACATAGGGATGATGCTTGCCGGAATTGGTTGGTCAGCGGTAATCTCGATTGTTTTTGCTATAATGAGCGAACGCGTAAATCCATTAAAAATGGGTCTGTTTATGGGCGTATTCAATTTGGCCGTTGTGCTTCCGCAGATGATGAGCAACGGCGTAGCGCATGTGATCAGACAAACCAACGACTACCAATTACTCTATATCTTTTGTGGCCTGTTCATCATGACATCGGTTATTTTTTGGATGTTTGTAAAAGAGCCTCGGCCAAATGTGAAAAAAGATTGACGATTTACGAAGGACGATTTACGAAGGACGATTTACGAAGGACGATTTACGAAGGACGATTTACGAAGGACGATTTACGAAGGACGATTTACGAAGGA